>JAIYCE010000048.1 GCA_027488155.1 Hyphomicrobiales bacterium
ACAGGCACCGACACTTGACCGCGCTGGCCTGAAAGCCTTGTTCTCGGAAGTCAGCATCGCGCAGGCTTCGCCCGGCGCACTGGCTGCGCCGCAGACGCAAACACTCAGTGCCGCCAAGACCGTTGTGACGAAGTTCGGTCAGGACCCGGCGAATGGCATCAGCCTGGACCGTTTCACAGGCCCAGCCGTGAAGCCACTCTCAACCCTGCAATAAACGAGACGGCGATCAGGCCTGCATACCCAAGGCTTCGAGGTAGAGGTCCATAATGGCCTCCTCCTCTTTTCGCTCCGCATGATCGCGGCGGCGCAGCGCCACAATCTTGCGCATCACCTTCGTGTCGAAGCCCTGCGATTTGGCCTCGGTATAGACATCGCGCAAATCGCCCGCGAGCGCCTTCTTCTCTTCCTCGAGCCGTTCAATGCGCTCGATGAAGGCTTTCAGTTCGCCGGCGGCCACGGAATTGGTGTCGACCATTGCAATGCCTCTGAATAGGTTGGGCCGCTTCTCTCGGCCATGGCTATGGTTCGGTCAAGCACTGGCCTGCAAAAGCAGGTAAAGCCTGTGGAAGGTGGGGACGGCGCGGCAGAGGTGTGGTGGATCGGATCCAAACCGACGGGATGACGCACGTACCGCACTCACCTAAGATCGACCTACGAAACGATTGAAAGCTTGCATGACCTCCCCTCGCCCGCACCGCGCGCTTCTGAGAAGTCTCTATGAGACCGCCGTTGCGGCAGCCCAACCCGCGCTTTGCCTTCCGCCCCATTGGCCAAGTCCACCAAGGGGCCGGATTGTGCTGTTGGCAGGCGGCAAAGCCGCAGCCCGCATGGCCGCCGCCGCCGAGACCCATTACATCGGCACCCTCGGCCTCGGACCCGACCGGTTCGACGGCCTCGCTGTGACCCGTATTGGTTATGCCGTGCCGACCGAGCGGATCGAAGTGGTCGAAGCCGCCCATCCCGTGCCGGACCAGACGGGCGTCGACGCGACACGTCGGATCATCGGACTGGCCGAGCAGGCCGGACCCGACGATCTCGTGCTGGTGCTTTTCTCCGGTGGCGCCTCGGCCAATTGGATCGCCCCCTTGGCGGACCTCACGCTGGCCGACAAGCAAGCCATCACGCGTGCCTTGCTGCGCTCGGGCGCCGGCATCGGCGAGATGAACACGCTGCGCAAACACCTCTCGGCCATCAAGGGCGGTCGACTGGCACTGGCGGCAGCCCCCGCACCCCTCGTGACCCTCGGCATCTCGGACGTCCCCTTCGACGACCCGTCAGTCATCGGCTCGGGCCCAACCGTCCCGGACCCCTCGACACAGGCCGATGCGCTGGCGATCGTACAGAAATACCGCATCGCGCTGCCCGAGACGGCAGCGCGCATCCTGGCCGATCCGGCGAATGAAAGCCCAAAGCCCGGTAACCCGGCTTTCGCCGACATGCGCTACACAGTCGTCGCCTCGCCCGCTCTGTCGCTCGCGGCAGCGGCGGAGAAAGCCCGCGCATCGGGCTATGACGTCATCGATCTCGGCGCCGAAGTGGCAGGCGAAGCGCGCGAAGTGGCGCGCGCGCATGCAGAGCTCGCACGCGAGGCGCACCGCAAGGGCCAAAAAGTGGCGATCTTGTCGGGCGGCGAACTGACCGTGACGATGAAGGGACATGGCATCGGCGGCCCCAATCAGGAATACGCACTAGCGCTTGGTTTGGCGCTTGAAGAAACACCGGGCATCGTTGCGCTTGCAGGCGATACCGATGGCACCGATGGCGGCGGCGGCCATGCCGACGATCCGGCTGGCGCCTTCGTCGATGAGGGGACTTTGGCACGCGCACGCGCCGCCGGTCGTAATCCCGTCACCGATCTGGACAATAATGACTCGACTGCCTTTTTCCGGGCGGCAGGCGACCTCCTCGATCCGGGACCCACCGGCACGAATGTCAACGATCTGCGTGCCATTCTGGTTGATCCCTGAGCACGAATAAGGCTTTCTGCGAAGCATGCTTCACAAGTCGACCCTGATGGTTTTCCTGTTTTCGCTCGTCGCGATGACAGATGCGCGTGCCGACCTGCGCCTGTGCAATATGACACAGAGCCGGATCGGCATTGCGCTTGGCTTTCGCGATGCACAGGGCTGGATTTCCGAAGGCTGGTGGAATCTCAAAGCAAATGAGTGCGAGACGGTGCTGCGTGGCCCACTCGCCGCACGATTTTATTATGTCTATGCACAGGATTACGAACGCGGCGGCGAATGGGCTGGCGCACATGCTATGTGCACGCGCGACAAGGAATTCACCATACGCGGTGCCGAGAATTGTCTTGCGCGTGGCTATGAACGCGCTGGATTTTTCGAAGTCGATACGGGCGAACAAAAAAATTGGACCGTCCAACTGACGGATCAAGGCCGCACGGGAATACCGCCGCGTCCTTAAAGGAGGAATGTTACTATGCGCAGAAATCGGCGCGTCAAAATCTTAGCAACACTCGGCCCGGCCAATCCGGATCAGGCGAGCATTGAAAAACTATTTCGCGCGGGCGCAGATGTCTTTCGTATCAATATGAGTCATTCATCTCATGATGTGATGCGTGAACGTATTGCGCAAATCCGTGCGGTGGAAAAGAAGGTCGGTCGTCCGATCGGAATTCTCGCTGATTTGCAGGGACCGAAGCTTCGTCTCGGCGAGTTTAAAGATGGCGCAGAAAATCTGGCACGCGGCGCGCGCTTCATTCTCGATGCAGACCCAACGCCAGGCGATGCCACGCGCGTGCATCTGCCGCATCCCGAAATTCTTTCCGCGCTTGAGCCGGGACACGCCGTTCTCATCGACGATGGCAAGGTGCGCCTGAAAGTGATCGAGGCGACGAAGACCAAGGCGGTGACCGAAGTGATCGTGGCAGGCCGCGTATCAAACCGCAAAGGTGTGAGTCTGCCCGATACAACCATCCCCGTCTCGGCGATGACACCGAAGGACCGCTCCGACCTCGAAGCCGCGCTCGCCGCCGGCATTGATTGGGTCGCTTTATCCTTCGTGCAGCGCCCCGAAGATGTTGCCGAAGTGAAGAAGACCTGCGCCGGCCGTGCCTTGGTGATGGCGAAGATCGAAAAGCCTCAAGCGATTGTCCGTCTCGACGAGATCATGGAAATCTCCGATGCGCTGATGGTGGCGCGCGGCGATCTCGGCGTTGAAATGCCACTTGAGAAAGTACCGGGCCTGCAAAAGCGCATTACACGCACAGCGCGCCGCCTCGGCAAGCCTGTGGTGGTGGCCACGCAAATGCTTGAATCGATGATTGCTTCGCCCGTGCCGACGCGTGCAGAGGTGTCCGACGTTGCCACCGCCGTGTTCGAAGGTGCGGATGCGGTGATGCTATCGGCAGAAAGTGCGGCGGGCCAATATCCGATCGAAGCCGTCTCGACGATGAACCGCATTGCCGAAGAAGTGGAACGCGACCAAGTCTATCGCGCCGTCATCAATGGCCAGCGCGCTGCGCCTGAAGCCACAGGCGCAGATGCAATTGCAGTAGCCGCACGCGATGTCGCGGAAACTCTTGATCTCAAAGCGATCGTCGCTTGGACATCGTCCGGTTCGACAGGCTTGCGCATTGCACGCGAACGGCCGCAACCGCCCATTCTCGCGCTGACACCGAAAGTAGAAACCGCGCGCCGGCTCGCCCTTGTCTGGGGTGTGCATGCCGTGATCACGGAAGATGCGCGCGACGTGGACGACATGGCCGACCGCGCTTGTAAGATCGCCAATAGCGAGGGCTTCGCCCGCGCCGGCCAACGCGTCATCATCGTGGCAGGGGTTCCCTTCGGGACACCTGGCGCGACCAACATGGTCCGTATCGCCTTCGTGCAGAAATGATGGGGCGGTTTTGCGCCGCGCGGCGCAGATTAAATATCGCGTCCCTCGACGTCCGGCCGCATCCGATCGAGGATCGTTTTCACGCTTTCGAGCGCGGGATTGATCTCATAAGCTTTCGCATAAGCCGCGAAGGCGCGCTTCTGGTCGCCGAGCCGTTGGAAGACGAGACCAAGCCCAGCTAAGGCACCGAAATGGCGCGGTTCGCGTTGTAGCGTGGCATTGAGATCGGCCATGGCGCGGGTGAGATCGCCCATGGCGAAGAACATCAAAGCGCGCCGATGATAGGCCTCAGCCCAATTCGGCCTGATCACGATCACACGATCGATGATCTCGATGCCGACAGAAGGTTCGCCCTCGGCAAACACCTCATTGGCGCGCGCGGCGAGCAGGTCCGCCGTATCCGACCCCGACCGTGCGAAACGCCGCTCAATCTGCGTGGCAAGCGGTTTCGCCTCTTGCGGGTTCTTGGCCTCCTTCAAGCGACGAAAGAGATCGTCGAGCGTGCCGCGCACCTGCGGCGTCTCCACCTTGGGAGACTCGGATTTTGGAGCCTCGGCCTTGGGAGCCTCGGCCTTGGGCTTTTGGCTAGGCTGCGCCTGCGCCTGCGCCCATGCCGCTGAACCCGCGCACAGAAGCACCGCCCCGGCGATGAAAACCGAAGCCCGTCTTTTCCGGCGGATAGGCAGTCTCTTGAACATTCTCAAAAGATGGGGCGGTTGAGGCGAAGAGTCAAAGGGGCAGAAAAGCCCCAGCTACGGGGCGGCAGCATCTTGACAAATCCTTATTATATTCCTATTCTAGGTATAAGTTCTTTTGCCGACCGCGTTCTTTCATCGACGACCTTTTTAAGGACATTGCGATGTACACGGACGACTATCTCAGTCGCGAAATTCGCGACATTCTCTCTCGAAAGCCTGACGCCACGCACAAGGAGATTGTGCAGGCGCTTACCTACCGCGCCCGTCTCAAATGGGGCCGTATTCCGCCCGCCGTCCAATTGTGGCAGCGCGGCCTCGATTCCGCGGACGACATCACGCGCAAATACCGCCCCGATCAGCCCCGCGTGCCTGCAGGCAGCTCGGAGGGTGGGGAATGGACGCGCGACCCAAATTCAAGCGAAGGCGGGCGCGTGGCGCGTGAAGCAGCCAGACCAAAAGCGCGTGCGGCCAATACAAGCGAAGGCGGGCGCGAGGCGCGCCTTGAAGCACGCAACAAAGCACTTCTCCGAGAAGTAAGTCGACCCGGCTCAAAGTACGACGTCTTGAAAAACCCGGACGGCAACTTTGTCTATGGCCCGACAGGTGAATTGGTGAAGTTTCCAAAGGAGTATCCGCCAAGCTTTTTCATCAATGAAGGTGAAAAAAACAATATCTGGCGCTTAGTAAGAACAAAGCCAACCGCGGACCTTGCGGGCTTCACACTCATCAACGAAATCACAAAATTTGGAGTTAACGGAAAATGGGATATCCAAAGGCGTTTCAATGAAACGAGCGGCCCTATGGATCACTCGCTCCGAGATTATTCGACGATTGCAATCGGCTTGTATGCTTACGGGGCAGGAATTCATTCTTAGCTCATGAACTATTTGGAAGCAAGCTATGCTTACATCAACGGCAACCAGTACGATAAAGCCGAACCGAAAGGGCCGCTGAATTACTTGCCGCAACGCAATGCGGAAAACACTTATATCGGCTATGAGCTTGGCGGACGCATCAGTGATAAGCGTTAGCACAATCGGAAACTATCTATCGGGGCTTTTTCTTGTACTCATGTTACCTTCTCTTCTGGGCTTGGGTGTCATTGGCCTGATGAAATCAGCCGACCCCAACCCCTCCTTTCTTGGAGGCCGAGGACCGATTTGTGAACTACGAGAGCGCCAAGAAGCCGCATCGCCAAATGGTCGATTCATTGCAATTTCAGTGCAGGTTTTGTGCGAAGACGAAGATTACAATAAGCGAGAAAGCATCAATCAAATCTATGTGAAAACAACACGATGGATGCATGCCGCTCACATTTTTTCAATGACCCATGATAAATCTTTTCCATCAACGATAAGATGGACGGACAATAGAACGATCGAGTTACAAAAAAATCATGCGAATGTTGTAATCTATTCGCGACCGTGGTGTGATATTAGTATAGACTTAAAGTCAGATTAATTGTGATGAAAAGCTTTTCTCTCGGCTGCTTAACGGGCCTTACACTCCTCACAATTTTATTTTCGGGAACCGACGAACAAAAATTTATTCCGCTCTATCCAACCTTTTACTTCTTAGAAAAAATAGATTGTCCGCGCCTGTACGAAAAGCGTCGCGATCCCTGCCCAAATACGCTTAACTTTTTCAATCACGATTAGCGCTCTTTGGTAATGACGATAACTCTTGGAAATGACTTTTCTGACAAGGTGAAAAGCATGCGATTCCCCAATAGCAAATTCTGGTACGGATTAGTCCTCGGAACAATTACGCCTGCACTTGCAATTTTTTCTCTATTTATAATCGGTTCATTGATTCTTAAAGGCCCCGGTGCGTGGGCAGCGGGTCCGCAATGCTATAGCGGCGCGCGCAAAATGGCGGCGTCACCGAATGGTCGTTACGTTGCGACATCGATCATGATTGCTTGCGAGGACGACGAGCAAACCCACTTATGGAATTACAATTATGTGTTCGTGACAGCGACGCGCTTATCGCGAACGAGCCAAATTTACTACTTGGCGCGAAAAAGCCCGAACCCTGCTGATATTTTATGGCAAAACAACCATCTTATCACTCTCAAAATTGATGAGGACGACCAAGAGCGCGCATCAGGAATCTGGTGCGGTATCGCCGTCACCTCCCGTACTAGCGTGTCTCCATGAGCTTCAGAATCGGCTTCTTAACGGGCCTTAGCGGAATGGCTCTGGCAATTCTGCTGATTCCTAATGTCGGACCGCTGACACTTGAACTGAGTCTTATGTTAACAACAAAGTTTGTGCGCGAACCGCTCCAAATCAATCGCTATGACTACTGCCCAGATGCAGTTGATTTCAAAATCCGGCCGTAGAATCGTCTCCAACCAATCCCATGATCTCCGATCATCCCTCTCAAAACGGATGATACTGATACAACCACGTCTCGGTGAGGACCTTGTCGCCATTCTTGAGGAAGGCGCGCATTTCGACCGGCTCCTTGCCTTCGACCGTGAGATCGAATTGCGCGCGCCAATGGCCTTTCACATCGTTCGGTACAGCTTCTGTCATAATGTAAGAGAATTTGCCGCGCGAGGCCCAGAGCACAGGCTCGGGCTTGGTGCCGAACGGCAGATTGACGAGCGGCGGCCCCACGAATTCAACCATGAATTTGCGCACGCCTTGCGGACGCGGCTGGCCGGGTTGACCACCATTGCCCATACGCGTCGCGACAACGCGGCCAAGCGGCGAGGGAAACGGCTCATCGGCAAACCAATGCAGACGATAGGAGAGATCGTAAGTTGAACCCGCACGCGCCGGCTCTTGCGGTACCCACATGGCGACGATGTTGTCGTGGATCTCGTCATCGGTCGGAATTTCGGTGAGCTGGATCGCGCCCTTGCCCCATTTACCTTTCGGCTCCACCCACGCCGATGGACGCAAATGATAGCGCACACCATCGAGATAATGATCAAAACTACGATCGCGCTGCGACAGGCCGAAACCGCGCGGATTGTCATCGACGAAGCTCGACACCATCACGCGCGAAGGATTGTTGAGAGGGCGCCAGAAATGTTCGCCTGCGCCTGTCCACACCGCCAGCCCGTCGGAATCGTGAATCTCAGGCCGCCAATCGACCGCCGTCGGTTTTACTGTTTCGGAATACCAGAACATCGAAGTCAGCGGCGCAATGCCAATGCGCTCAACTGGCTTGCGCAAGATCACATAAGCGTCGATATCCATGATGACGCCTTTGGTGCGGCTCATGGCGAAGCGATATGCACCCACGACGGAAGGCCCATCGAGCAGCGCATGCACAACGAAGGGCTCGCCCTC
The DNA here is from genome assembly GCA_027488155.1 of Hyphomicrobiales bacterium. Classification (GTDB taxonomy): domain Bacteria; phylum Pseudomonadota; class Alphaproteobacteria; order Rhizobiales; family Beijerinckiaceae; genus TNE-4. Next base: position 7,862 of record JAIYCE010000048.1, read on the forward strand.
TTTAGTGACCGGCTCAAACCAGAAATTGGTGAAGTCAGGAAATTCCTCGGGGTTCGCGGTGCCCGGCCCCATCGCAAGGCCGCGTGCCGATAAACCGACTTGGCCGAGTTCGCCAATCGCGCGGAAATAGGACGCGCCGAGAAAGGTCGCCCAAGGCTCTAGCTTTTTCCAATCCGGCCCCGGCTCCTGCACCCAGAACCCGGCGAAAGCCGACGGTTGCGCCGGCAGTTTTGCCGCAACGTGATCGGGCCCGCCCATGAATAATTTCGGATCGTAGAGAATCTCGCGCGCCTTGCCGCCTTCGACGACATGCATCGCCACCGTCTTGGGGAAAAACATGCCGACATGCTGGAAGGTGACGGGATAAAGGCTGCCGCCTTTGGCAAATAGCGCACTGTCCTGCCGATACTTCAATTTGCCATGCGCGTCGTAATCGATCTGCTTGACGATGGCAGGATCGGGCCGTGGCGGAGAGACGTAAGCCGTCTTCGCCAATTCGCGTACTTTCGCCTTCAGCGCTTCGCGAGAGAAGGATTCGGCCGGGCCGAATTTAAGATCGGGCGAAGCCGATTGTGCGGCAGCACCATCAACGCCCAAGGCGGCTGCGGCTTGAAGCGCAAGTCCGAGCTTCACGAATTGGCGACGGTCGAGGCTCATTCCGACTTCCTTCACAAAAGATCTGCAAGGCAGATAGGCAGGGCGGGCGCTTTTGCCAACTCAAGCGGGCGGGAATTGGGCGCGCCAATGGCGCGCTATATCGGCGCGGCGCGCCACCCAGACCCGGTCAAGCCCGACAATGTAATCGAGAAACCGCGCAAGGCCGGCCGCTCGTCCAGGACGCCCCACGAGGCGGCAATGCAGCCCTACGGACATCATTTTCGGCGCGCCCTCAAGGCCTTCCTGATAAAGGACATCGAAGCTGTCCTTCAGATACGTAAAAAACTGCTCGCCGGTGTTGAACCCCTGCGGCGTGGCGAAACGCATATCGTTCGCATCGAGCGTATAGGGAATGACGAGATGTGGCCCTTTTGGACCCGCCACATAATAAGGCAGATCGTCGGCGTAATCGTCGGATGAATAGAGAAGATCCAGCTCCTCCATGACGAGCGCCCGCGTATTCATCGAGCAGCGGCCTGTATACCAACCCTCGGGCTTCGCCCCGGTCAGCGCCTCATGAGTACGGATGGCGGCGCGGATCTGCGCCCGCTCCTCCTCGAGACTCATGTCCTTATGCTCGATCCATTTATAGCCATGGCTGGCAATCTCCCAGCCCGCTTCCAGCATAGCGGCCACCTGATCGGGCGAGCGCTCCAAGGCGGTTGCCACGCCATAGACAGTGAGAGGAAGCTGTCGTTTTGTGAACATGCGCCAAAGCCGCCAGAACCCGGCGCGCGCGCCATATTCATAGATCGATTCCATATTCCAGTGCCGCTGGCCCGGCCAAGGCTGAGCCCCGACGATCTCGGACAGAAAAGCCTCCGACGCGGCATCGCCATGGAGGATGTTATTCTCGCCACCCTCCTCGTAATTGAGGACAAATTGCACAGCGATCCGTGCCCCACCGGGCCAATGCGGATCGGGCGGGGTGCGGCCATAACCTCTCATGTCACGCGGGTAGGCATCAGTCATGGACAACGCTCCCGATTCGGATCCTGCGAAGTTTAGCCACGGCCCGGGCAACCTTGCACCCTCTAGATCGGAAGATTAGCGTCTGCGTCCTCATGGTTCTCCGGATCGCACCTGCCAAACCGCAAGACCTCGACGCCCTCATGGCGCTTGAAGAAGCGGCCTTTCCCGGCGACCGAATGAGCCGCCGTGCGCTCTCCCGCAACATCGCAAGCCCTAGCCTCGGCTTTCTCGTGGCGCGTGAGGCCGGACAACTGAAAGGCCACGCGCTGATCGCCTTCCGGAAAGGCTCGGCGCTAGCACGGCTCTATTCCCTCGCCGTGCAGCCCGAGGCAATGGGGCGCGGGCTCGGCGGGAAGCTTCTGGGAGCCGCCGAGCGGTTTGCCCGCAATCGGGGTGCCGACCGCCTCCGGCTTGAAGTCCGCGCCGACAATCAGGCTGCCATCCGCCTCTATACACGATCCGGCTATGTCCGCCTCGCCCAGATCGACGACTATTATGAGGACGGGAAAGCGGCGCTGCGCTATGAGAAACCCCTCCCATAAGGGTACCACCGATGATGTTTATTCGCCTTGCCGCCGTCTTGATGGCCTGCCTTGCGACCCTGCCTGCCGCCGCGCTCGACAAAGTGCGCTTCGGCACCAATTGGCTCGCCCAGCCCGAACATGGCGGTTTCTACCAAGCCGTCACGGATGGTACCTATGCCCGTTACGGCCTCGACGTGACGATCGTTCAAGGCGGACCGCAGGTGAACAACCGCCTGTTGCTGCTGAATGGCCAGCTCGATTTCTACATGGGCGGCAATCTCATTCAGCCCTTTGCAGCGGCAGAACGCGGCCAACCCCTGATGGTGGTTGCGGCCTTGTTCCAGAAAGATCCGCAAATCCTGATGGCGCATCCGGATTCGCCTTTTCAAACCTTCCCGGATTTAAAACGCGCGACGCTGTTTCTGTCGCAGCAGACCGTCGCATCCTCCTTCCAATGGATGAAAAGCGAGTGGGGCTTTCGCGACGCACAGGTAAAGCCCTATGCATTTTCGCCCGCCCCCTTCCTTGCCGATAAAAACTCAGCGCAACAAGGCTATGTCACATCCGAGCCCTTCACGATTGAACGCGCAGGCGGTTTCAAGCCACGCATTTTCTTGCTAGCGGATTATGGGTTCGACAGCTACGCGACAACAATTGAGACGCGACGCGACATGATCGGCAAGCAATCCGACCTTGTTTCGCGCTTCGTCAATGCCTCAATCGAAGGTTGGGCGAATTATCTCCACGGCGACAACAAAGCGGCCAATGCTCTGATTAGGAAACTCAATCCCGACATCACACCCGAGTTGATCGAGCACGCCATCCGCGCGATGAAAGCCTATGGCCTTGTCGAGAATGATGACACACGCATCAAAGGGATCGGCGCGATGAACCCTGAACGCGTGCAGAAGTTTTTCGACGCGATGGTGAAAGCCGGCCTCGTCAAGCCCAGTACCGATTGGCGGACAGTGTTCTCCTTCGACTATGTCAACCGGGGCGTTGCGCTCAAGGCGCGATGACATGGCGGAACGCGCGCTTCTTCGCCTTGTCAGGGTCGGCAAGTCCTTTGCCGAACGTGTCGTCTTGCGCGACATTTCCTTCCGCATGCAACAGGGCGAAATCCTATCGCTGATCGGCCCGTCCGGTTGCGGCAAGACGACGATCTTGCGGATGATTGCGGGACTCGCGAACCCTGATACGGGGACCATCGAACGCAACCATGCGCTGAACGAAAAAGGTCGCATCGGTTATGTTTTCCAAGATGCGACCTTGATGCCTTGGGCAAGCGCCGAAGCCAATGTGGCACTCCCGCTGATCTTGCAAGGGTTGCCAAGCAAAGAGGCACACCAACACGCCAACGCCATGCTCGCCAAGCTCGAACTCGGCGATTTTGCGTGCGCCGCACCGCATGAATTATCCGGCGGCATGAAGATGCGAGTTGCTCTGGCGCGCGCCCTCATCACCAACCCGTCCTTGATCCTGTTGGACGAACCCTTTGCCGCACTCGATGAGATGACACGCCATGCGCTCAATGACGAAATGCTGAAACTTGTTCGCGCACGCGGTACATCGCTTGTGTTCGTCACTCATTCCGTCGCCGAAGCAGCCTATCTGTCCGATCGCGTCGCGGTCCTATCGCACCGCCCCGGCCATGTGATGGCAGAGTTCAAAATGCCATGGTCATGCGAGCAGACACCTGCCTTGCGATATGAAAAGCGCTTCACGGAGGAAACGGCGCGGATTTCCGCTGCCCTCGGGCGCGCAATGGACGACGGCAATCTGGTGGGCGCAGCATGAGAAACGCACGTGTTTCGATTGCGATCGTGATCATGCTGGTTGCGGCATGGGAAGCTGCGGTGCGCGACCTTGCTATTCCTGAGTGGAAGCTGCCGGCACCATCGCTCGTGTTCGATACGCTGGTGAATGATTGGTCTGTGCTCGGACCGGCTTTTGCTGCAACCCTACAGGTGACACTTGCAGGCCTCGCACTCGCGATCATCGGCGGCGTTGGTATTGGCCTAATCGCCAGCCGTTCGCGACTTCTTGAAAATGCCATTTCGCCTATCGCCGTGATTTTGCAGGTGACGCCGCTCGTTGCCATCGCTCCCTTGCTAATTATTTATATTGGCGCGCAAGCGACACTTTATGTCGCTGCTTTTCTCGTCGCGTTTTTTCCGATGTTGACGGGAACACTGGCAGGACTGCGTGCTGTCGATCCGGCGCTCAGCGATCTCTTTGCCGTCTATGGTGCCAATGCCACCCAACGTCTCTGGCGGTTGGAAGCGCCCTCCGCTTTGCCATTCATGATGGCCGGTCTGCGGACAGCCGGCGGTCTCGCCCTGATCGGCGCCGTTGTCGCCGAATTTGTGGCAGGCACCGTGGGCGATCAAGCTGGATTGGCCTATCGCATTGTAGAAGCCAGTTATCGGCTCAATATGCCACGCCTGTTTGCAGCACTGGCGCTAATCGCGCTCACCGGCGTGATTATCTACGCGCTAACGGGTCTTGCCTCGCGCATTGTCTTGGCACGGTGGAGCGAGCAAAGGGCGATGGCCGACTGAGCGCCAAGTCGGGTTCACCCCTTCCCTCTATGCACAGGTGCTCCGCGGAAAGCAGGATTCCATGAAATCTCTTCCACCCCTAGCATAACAACAATGAACGACCGTCCTCTGCCTCGTTTCAAAGACGATACGCGCCGCAACCGCCTCATTGGCATCTTGCTGATGTGCGGGGCCGTGCTGTGCTTTTCTTTTCTCGATGGCACAGCGAAATGGCTCAACCAATCCATGCCTAGTCTGCAGACTGTATGGGCGCGCTATGCGTCAAATGTTTTAATCGTCTGCGCCATTCTCAATCCAGTGACGCATCCGCGCGCCTACAGGACGTCAAGGCTCAAACTGCAATTACTCCGCTCGTTCCTGCTCTTTTTCTCAACCGCAATGAACTTCATTGCGCTGCGCTATCTACAGCTTGCTGAGACGATCTCGATCAGCTTCGTCGTCCCATTGATGGTTGCCTTGTTGGCCGTGCCGATTCTGGGCGAACGTGTCGGCGCGGCGCGGCTTATTGCCATTCTGGTGGGGTTTGGCGGCGTACTCGTCGTGGTGCGTCCCGGCATGAGCGGCTTCAATCCTGCCGCCTTGCTCACTCTGATTGGCTGTGTCGGTTATGCACTTTACACGATCCTGACACGCCTTCTCGCGGCGCATGACCCAACTGAGACAACGCTCGTCTTCTCCGGCCTTGTCGGTTTCGGTCTTGTCAGCCTGATGATGCCCTTTGTATGGGTCGCGCCGCCAGATTGGACGATCATTGTCGGTATGGCGGCGGTTGGCGCCTTTGCCTCGGTCGGACATTTTCTTTTGATACTGGCGCATCAGCGCGCGCCTGCATCCACGCTGATCCCCTTCATGTATACGCAGCTCATCTGGATGATCCTGATTGGCTATTTCGCCTTCGGTGACATGCCGGATAAAATTACGCTCGTGGGCAGCGCCGTCGTGATTGCATCGGGCCTTTATTTGCTCTGGCAAGAGCAGCGCCGCGCAATTTGATCAGACCGCCATCGAATGACGCGCCTTATCCTGCGCAAGATAAGCATCGAAGCACGCTGCTGCGAGCCGAACGAAGCTCCGTCCATTGGGTGCCATCGTAACCACACGGTCCTTGCGCGTGAGCACGCCTTGCGCGGCAAGCGCGTCGAGCGCGTTGATGGCATCATCGAAATAACTTTCATACCCAAAATATGCGAATGCCAGTGCACCAAAATCGATCGAGAAATCGCACATCAGCCGCTCGATGACAGCCCCACGGGCATGATCGTCGGCGGAAAACGCGAGCCCGCGCGCAACCGGCAACTCACCCTTCTCCACCGCACGACGCCAATGGCCCACATCGGGATAATTCTGAACATAACCGCCCGGCAGCCGCCCGATGGACGTCGCGCCAAAACCGATTAGCGCATCGGCATCATCGGTGACATAGCCCTGAAAATTGCGTCGCATCGTGCGTTTGCTCGCGGCGATTGCAAGCGGATCGTCAGGCAATGCGAAATGATCGAGCCCGATTGGCCAATAACCGGCAGCGATAAAAACACGCTTGGCCGTCTCAGCTTGTGCGAGACGCTCAGCGGCTCCGGGCAGAGATGCGGCGTCGATCATCTTTTGGTGTGGCCGCATCCACGGCACATGCGCATAGCCGAAGCTCGCAATCCGTGACGGCTTCAACGACAATGAAAGCTTCGCGCTTTTTTCGACATCGGCGACACGCTGTTGCGGCAATCCATACATCAGGTCGAAATTGATCGCCGCGATACCATGTGCGCGAAGATGGGCGACGCAATCGGCCACCATCGCGAAGGGCTGCACACGCCCCATCGCCAGCTGCACATGATCGTTGAGATCCTGCACGCCAAGGCTCGCACGATTAACGCCATGCGCCGCCATAGCAGCAATGAATTCTTCGGTGACAACGCGCGGATCAAGCTCGACCGCATGTTCCGCGACGTTGGAAAGATCGAAGGCGTCACCAAGTGCCGCCATGATGCGCGCGAAGCGCTCCGGCCCGACAAGGCTCGGTGTGCCGCCGCCCCAATGGATGGCGCGCACCGATTTCGCAAGCGTCCTAGCGCCCGCTTGCCTAATCTCCTGAATGAGCGTGGTAACATAGCCTTCTACTGGCGTATCCCTTTTCGTCGCCTTGGTTGCGCAGCCGCAATAGGCACACATCTCCCGGCAATAGGGGATATGCAGATAGACCGAGAGAGAGGCATCGGGGTTGAGGGCTGCCATCCAATGGCGGACGACCTCACCATTGACCGTATCGACGAAATGCGGAGCGGTCGGGTAGCTCGTATAGCGCGGCACGGCGCGTTCGGCGAGGATCAGGGCTGAGGTTCGGTTCATGCGCCTTTGTCGGCCAGCCGAACCTCAGCTTCTTTGACGTAAATCAAGCCAGGATCATTTCCGGGTTAGCTTGACTCCATTGGCCGCCGCCACATTCTCCGCCAGCATCGGAACATAATCCTACCCCTTGCCAGCCGCCACCGCGAGGCCGAAGGCGTTCTTCACGGCATTGCCCATCGGATTGGCAACGCCAGCGGCATCGGCCATGCTTTCGAGATAGCGCATATCCTTATAGGCGTTTTGCAGCGTGAATTTATGCGCGTCACGATCGCCCTCCAGCGTGTAGCGCATAAAGGTCTGATAGAAGGGCGAATCCATCCGGCCTCCGCGCACGACACTGTCGAACCGTGCCGGCGTGATACCGACCTTCTCAGCCAACGTCAGCGCCTCGGCATAAAGCGCCGCATATCCCATCGAGATGAAGTTATTGAGAAGCTTCATCCGATGGCCGTCGCCCGCATTGCCGATATGGATGACGCGGCCCGCCCATGTCTCGAGCACCGGCTTGAGACGCGCGAAGACTTCAGGAGTGGCTCCGACCATTGTGTCGAGCATGCCTTCCCACGCTTCTTTCGGCGTGCGCGAGAGCGGTGCATCGACAAGCGTAATGCCGTGCCCATTCAATTCTTCCGCCAAAGCCATCGTGCTGGTCGGATCGGATGTAGAGCAATCGACGATGATCGAACCGGGTTTCAGCCCAGCAACAAGACCGTCAGCACCGCGCACCACCGCTTCAACTTCGCGCGAACCCGTGACGCACAGAAAAACGATGCTGGACGCAGCACCTATTTCCTTGGCCGACTTGGCTTCTTTTGCGCCGCGCTTGAGAAGATCTTCGACGGGTGCGCGATTGCGATGCCCCATCACTGTGAGCGGATAGCCCTTCTCAACAATGTTCTTGGCCATGCCATGGCCCATGAGCCCCACGCCAATAAAGCCGATTGTTTCCGTGCTCATTGTCTCTCCTCCTTCTCACTGGGCTCTGCGGCCCTTCTGCTAATGTCTTCGCCCACAAAAGGCCGCGAGGCAATTTGCGGTTAGAGATGGCTGCTATGAAAAACGCCGCCCGGGGCTGACCTGTGGGCGGCGTTCATCTTGCTGGGAAGCAAAATCGTAAGCGTCAGATCCGCTGGCCGGACGCCTCATCGAAGAGATGGACGAGGCCAAGATCCGGCGCAATGCCGATCATTTCGCCGGGCTTCGAAGTCACGCGCTCGCGGAACACGCAGACGAGTTCCTGCCCGCCCACTTTCACGACGACCTGCGTTTCCGAACCGGTCGGCTCCACGACGACGACTTCTGCCTTCAAGCTGTCATTCGTCAGATGGATGTGCTCGGGGCGAATGCCATAAACGACGCGGCGCCCTTCGGAACCAGCCGGAGCCGAGGCAAGCGGCAGCGTGAGACCGGCGTCGGTTTTCACACTATTTCCGGTCACCGTGCCCTTGATGAAGTTCATCGCTGGCGAACCGATGAAGCCCGCAACGAACAGATTGTTCGGACGATCGTAGAGATCAAGCGGCGCGCCCATCTGTTCGACAATACCGTCATGCATGACGACGATTTTATCGGCCATCGTCATCGCTTCGATCTGATCGTGCGTGACGTAAACGGTCGTCGTCTTCAGTCGCTGATGCAATTCCTTGATTTCGGTGCGCATCTGCACGCGCAGTTTCGCGTCAAGGTTCGACAAAGGCTCGTCGAACAGGAACACTTGCGGATCGCGCACGATGGCGCGGCCCATGGCAACGCGCTGACGCTGACCACCCGAGAGCTGACGCGGATAACGATCAAGCAACTTTTCGAGGCCGAGAATGCCCGCCGCTTTCTTCACACGCGAATCGATTTCCGATTGCGGTGCTTTGCGCAGCTTGAGCGAGAAGGACATGTTGTCTGCAACGGTCATGTGGGGATAGAGCGCATAGTTCTGGAACACCATCGCGATGTCGCGCTCTTTCGGCGGCATGTCGTTGACGACCCTTTCGCCAATCAGAATTTGGCCGGCCGTAATGTTTTCCAGCCCAGCGATCATGCGCAGCAAAGTCGATTTTCCGCAGCCGGATGGACCGACCAGAATGACGAATTCACCGTCTTCGATTTCGATGTTCACCCCATGGATGACCGGGGTTGCGCCATAGGCTTTCCGCACGTCGCGGATCTCGACGGACGCCATTCTCTCTCCTCCCAAAGCCGCTCGAACGGCCTATTCTTCGTTGGACCCCATCAGGGACTTGTTGGCCGAGCAAAAACACAGGCATGCGCCTATGGCCATTGCCCGGCTTCTTTCCATATGCATCATTGCATCCCAGCGGTGGAAATCAAGGACCCTCATGGTTTTGGCCGCTTAAACCGATTGAAAAGCTTTTATTGACCCATGCCCTTACGGTATGGGCGGAGGAAACCGGTGAAATCCATCAAAATCCTAACGCCAGCATCCATGATGCCGCTGGTGGCAGACCAATTGGCAGAAACATTCACGCTGTTGAAGCTGCCCGCGCCTGGCCCAGACCGCGACAAGGCTCTCGCCGAATGGGCCCCCGACGTGCGCGGGATCGCTGTTGCTGGGCACCTGGCCTGCGATGCAGCCATGCTCGCCCGTTTCCCGAAGCTCGAGATCGTCGCGAATTTCGGCGTCGGCTATGATTCGATCGATGCTAAATGGGCCGGCCAGCACAACATCATCGTCACCAACACGCCCGACGTGTTGACAGACGAAGTTGCCGATACCTGCCTCGGCCTGTTGCTGATGACGGTGCGCGAATTGCCACAATCCGAGCAATGGCTACGCGCGGGCCATTGGACCGGCAAAGGCCCCTACCCGCTGACGCACAACACCCTGCGCGGCAAGAAGATCGGCATTGTTGGCCTTGGCCGGATCGGCAAGGCGATTGCGAAGCGGCTCGAAGGTTTCGGCGTCGAGATTGCGTATCACAATCGCAGCCAGACGAAGGACGTTTCTTACACCTATCACGCAACGCTGGTCGGGCTTGCCCAAGCGGTCGACATCCTGATCTCCGTAGCACCCGGCGGACCGGATACGCTCCACCTCATCAACGCCGATGTGTTTAAGGCGCTCGGCCCGCAGGGCACCTTCATCAATATCGGCCGCGGTAGCGCGGTGGATGAAAACGCACTCATCAAAGCCTTACAGGACGGCACGATCTACGCCGCCGGTCTCGACGTGTTCGAGAACGAGCCGCATGTCCCGGCCGAATTCTTACCACTTGATCGCGTGGTGCTTCTGCCGCATGTCGGCTCGGCCTCGCATCACACCCGCAATCTGATGGGCCAACTCGTCGTCGACAATCTGCGCTCATGGTTCTCGGGCAAAGGCCCGATCACCCCGGTTGCAGAAACGCCTTTCAAAAAGTAAGGCCGCGCACACCACCAACAAAAAGGGCCGCTGCGATGCGGCCCTTTTCTTGTATCCGATCGCAGATACTCAGGCGATCTTGCCGCCAAGCTCATCCTCGATGTGAACACGGATGATATCGTCGAACGTTTTCTCCGCTTGAAAGCCGAGATCCTGCGCGCGTTTGGCATTGAAGTTACGCGGCCAACCTTCGACAATCTTCATGATCGTGGCGTCGGGCTCGCGCTTGATACGGGCCACCACCTTGTCACCCGCAACACGGCGCAACGCATCGATCTGTTCGGCGATGGTGCAGGCAAGGCCCGGCAAAGTCACCGTGCGGCGATTGCCAAGTTTGGCCGTATCCATCGTCGCGGCATGAATGAGAAAACCGACCGCCGCGCGCGGCGAAGCGTGCCAATGCATGACATCTTCCGGCACCGGCAGAACTGCTTCATGGCCCGCAAGCGGCTCGCGAATGATGTTCGAGAAGAAGCCTGACGAGGCCTTGTTCGGCTTGCCCGGACGCACGCAAATAGTCGGGAAGCGAAGCGCAACACCATCAAAAAAGCCGCGGCGCGAATAATCGTTCAGCAGCAATTCGCCGATGGCCTTCTGCGTGCCATAGGATGTCAGCGGCGTGGTAAAGAATTCGTCGTAGATCGCATCGGGGAAAGGCGCCCCAAACACGGCGATTGATGATGTAAAGACGAGGCGCGGCTTGTAGCCACCGCCGATCTGGCGCACGGCTTCGAACAGATAACGCGTGCCATCGAGATTGATGCGATAGCCCTTATCGAAATCCTGCTCGGCTTCACCCGACACAATCGCAGCCAGATGAAAAATCACATCTGGCTTCGACACGACGAGCTTTTCGGCTTCCCCCGGTTGCGAGAAATCCGATGCGAGGCATTCCGTCTTGAACGGTGCATGGGCAGGTGCTTCCGGCATGATCACGTCATGCAGGATGGCATGATCAATCTTTTTTCCGCCAAGTGTACCTTCTTTGGCGAGCTTTTCGATAAGCTTGCGGCCGACCATGCCGGCCGCCCCGATGATGAGAATGTTCACGGTGCTATCTCCCAACCGTTTGATTACAACGCGAAACCACCATCGACCATGAAGATGTGGCCGGTCGTATAGCTCGCTTCGTCGGAGGCGAGATAGACGGCCAACGCGGCCACTTCCTCAGGCGTACCAAGGCGCCCCATAGGCTGACGATCAATGAATGCCTGACGCGCAGCCTGCTCGGTAATGCCCTGATTTTTGGCCAATTCCTTGATACGCTCATCAAGCGAAGGCGATTGGACCGTGCCGGGGCAGATGGCGTTGGCGCGAATCCCCTTCTTGATGAAATCCGCCGCCACCGCCTTCGTGAGACCGATCACAGCCGCCTTCGTCGCGCCATAGACATAACGGTTCGGAATGCCGCGCACCGAGCCTGCACCAGATGCAATGTTCACGATCGTCCCATGACCCTTAGCCAGCATGCCGGGCAGGAACGCTTTGGTCATGCGGTGCATCGACTTCACATTGAGGTCGAAGGAGAATTCCCACGCCTTGTCGTCACAATCGAGAATTGTGCCGTGATGCACGAAGCCTGCGGCATTTACGAGAATGTCGATGGGACCGACTTTCTCGACGAAATTCGCAACCTGCTTCTCGGACAGAACATCGAGCTTGCGCTTCTTCGCTTTAGCGATGCCTTCGAGTTTGGACACGTCGAGATCGGTCGCATAGACCGTCGCGCCTTCGGCCACGAAAGCTTCTGCAATCGCACGCCCGATTCCCTGCCCTGCCGCTGTCACGACAGCGACTTTTCCTTGCAATCTCTTGGCCATTGGATCCTCTCTACTGTGGTTTAGCCGCGCAAGGAGGCGAGGCTTTTTTTCTGCTGCCCATCGGGCGTGAAATTATCGGGCGCAAGCCAAGCTTCGAAACCAGCCTTGATGCGCGGCCATTCGCCATCGACGATGGAATACCAAGTCGTATCGCGATTGCGCCCCTTGATGATCATGTGCTGCCGGAACAGGCCCTCATAAGTAAACCCATACCGGTCAGCTGCCTTGCGCGAGGGCGCGTTCAGCGCATTGCATTTCCACTCGTACCGGCGAAAGCCCAACGTGTCGAAGGCATATCGCATGAGTAGATATTGCACTTCTGTGGCAAGCGGCGTTTTCTGCATCGCGCTGCCATAAACGATATTGCCGACTTCAATCACGCGGTTGGGCACATCGATCCGCATCAGCGTCGAATATCCTTTCGCTTTGCCATCCGACTTGTCAACAATGGCGAAGAAAAGCGGATCCTCTGATTTCGCTTTGGCTTCAAGCGAAACGCGGAAGCTCTCGAAATCCGAAAACGGTCCATCACCAATATAGGCCCAAATCGCTTCGCGCTCCGGACCGTGCGTCGCGTCGTAAAGTTCACGTCCGTGCCGCATCGGATCGAGCGGCTCAAGACGCGCAAAGCGTCCCTCGAGCGTGATGCGCGAGGGACGTTGGGCTTGAACCGGATCGAGAATGATTCCGACCGGTAGGCCGGAATCGGGATGTATCGCGGAGGTGAGCGGCATCAGTGATTGTCGCGCGGAACGCCCTTGGTCTGAGCGACGCGCTGATACTTCACCGCCGGTTTCAGAACCATGCCGCTGCCCAGCTGATCGACCATGCTGCGCTGGATTTCCTGCCACGGCGTTTGGCTAGCCGGATATTTATAGCCGCCTGCCTTCTCGAGGGCGGCCATGCGCTTGGCATATTCATCCTTCGAAATGAGGATGTCTGCTGTGCCTTTCTTGAGGTCGATGCGCACGCGGTCGCCCGTTTTCAGAATAGCAAGCCCGCCACCGGCTGCCGCCTCAGGCGACGCGTTGAGAATGGAGGGCGATCCGGACGTGCCCGATTGGCGACCGTCGCCGATGCAAGGCAAAGCGAGAATGCCTTTTTTGATCAGCGCGGCCGGGGGCTGCATGTTGACGACTTCTGCAGCGCCCGGATAGCCGATAGGGCCCGTGCCACGCATGAACAGCATCGTGTTTTCATCGATCTTCAACTTCGGATCGTCGATGCGCGCGTGATAATCTTCCGGCCCATCGAACACCACCGCACGCCCCTCGAACGCTTCCGGATCTTTCGGGTTCGAGAGATAGCGGTTGCGGAAATCATCCGAGATAACACTCGTCTTCATCACCGCATTGTCGAACAGGTTACCCTTCAGCACGAGGAAGCCAGCATCCTTCTTCATCGGCTTGTCGATGGGCAAAATGACTTTCGGATCGATCGATTTCGAGGTCTTGCAGTTCTGACCGATGGATTTGCCGTTTACCGTCAGAGCATTCTCATGAATGAGCTTCTTCTTCATGAGTTCATGGACAACAGCGGGTACACCACCCGCATGGTGATAATCCTCACCAAGATATTCGCCTGCTGGCTGCAGATTGACGATCAACGGCACTTTGTGCCCAACCTTCTGCCAATCTTCCACCACGAGCGGCACGCCGATATGGCGTGCAATCGCGTTAATATGGATCGGTGCATTAGTCGATCCGCCGATCGCCGAATTGACGACGATGCAGTTTTCAAAAGCTTCGCGCGTCAGAATGTCCGACGGCTTCAGATCTTCCCACACCATCTCGACGATACGCTTGCCAGTTTCATACGCGATCTGGCCGCGCTCGCGATAAGGGGCTGGAATGGCCGCACAACCGGGCAAAGACATGCCGAGCGCTTCGGCGAGCGAATTCATCGTCGAGGCGGTGCCCATCGTGTTGCAATGGCCGACCGATGGTGCCGACGACGCAACGATGTCGATGAACTCGTCATAATCGATGTCGCCGGCTGCCAGCTTCTCGCGGCTCTTCCACACGATCGTCCCCGAGCCGGTGCGCTCGCCATGCCAATAGCCATTGAGCATCGGCCCGCCCGAAAGCACGATCGACGGGATGTTGACAGTTGCCGCCGCCATGATCACGGCCGGTGTCGTCTTATCGCAACCGGTCGTCAGCACCACGCCGTCGAGCGGATAGCCATAGAGAATTTCTACGAGACCGAGATAAGCGAGATTGCGGTCGAGCGAGGCCGTGGGGCGCTTGCCTGTTTCCTGAATAGGATGGACTGGGAATTCAAAGCAGACGCCGCCCGCGGCCGTAATGCCTTCGCGCACGCGCTTGGCGAGTTCGAGATGGTGACGATTGCAAGGCGAGAGGTCCGAGCCTGTCTGCGCAATCCCGATGATCGGCTTGCCCGACATTAACTCTTCGCGCGTCAGACCGAAATTGAGATAGCGCTCAAGATAAAGTGCCGTCATGCCGGGATTTTCGGGATTGTCGAACCAAAGCTTGGAGCGCAGCTGCGCCGGCGTGATCCGCTTGCGTTTAGCCGGAGCCGCCTTAGCCGAAACGCCATTGGCCTTCCGCCCGGCCGAAGCCGGCTTTTTCCCATTACCCGCCATGTCATTCTCCCTCGACGTTTTGTGCAGTTCAGTAACCTGAACCGATTTGATTGAGTGGAGCATTGCCGCAAAGCGCGGCCAAATCAATAAGGCCAAACCAAAAAGGGCTACCTGCAAGGGAGCCGCGCGCGGCAGGCATAGGGGCCGATCGAGCCCGGACCGACCACGCTCTTGCCGTCCCGGCTGCTTTGCTGTTCAAACGCAATTCGAGATTAATGGAACACGAGGCGTCCCGACTGAGGGGCGCCCACCGGGGAGCCGCCGATGACGTTGCATCTTGTTCAGTCTTTCAACCGCATCGGTGAGGAAAACGCCTTCGCCGTGCTTGCGCGTGCCACAGAATTGCAGCGTCAGGGCAAGGACATCATCAATCTGGGCATCGGACAGCCCGATTTCCGGACCCCTGAGCACATTGTGGAAGCCGCCATCAAGGCGCTGCGCGACGGCCATCATGGCTATACGCCCGCCACTGGCATCCTTCCCTTGCGGGAGGCTGTTGCTGCCGATCTGCACAAGCGCTTCAACGTCAATGTCGACCCTGAACTCGTGATGATCATGCCGGGCGGCAAGGTCACCATGTTCATGGCGATTTTGATGTTCGGCGAGCCGGGCGTCGAAATCATGTATCCCGATCCGGGATTCCCCATTTACCGTTCCATGATCGAGTTCACTGGCGCAACGCCAGTGCCGGTACCGATCCGCGAAGCAAATGGCTTTGCTTTTTCAGCGGATGAAACGCTGGCGCTCATCACGCCGAAAACTCGCCTTCTCATTGTGAATTCGCCCGCCAATCCAACGGGCGGCGTCACGCCAAAAGCCGAGATCGACAAGCTCGTCGCAGGCCTCGCGAAATTCCCCGATGTGGCCATCATGTCGGACGAAATCTATGCGCAGATGACCTATGACGGCCTCGCCCATCAAACATTGCTTGCCTATCCAGACATTCGCGACCGGTTGATCCTGCTCGATGGTTGGTCGAAGACCTACGCCATGACCGGCTGGCGTATGGGCTACTCGGTGTGGCCGAAAATGCTGTACGACGCCGCACGCAAACTGGCCGTCAACTCATTCTCCTGCGTTAACGCATCGGCGCAATATGCCGGGCTGGCGGCACTCACCGGTCCGCAGGATGAGGTGCACACAATGGTCGCGGAATTCGACGCGCGCCGGAAGATTGTTGTCGAAGGCCTGAATGCGCTGCCGAATGTGAGCTGCGCCGTACCGAAAGGAGCGTTCTATGCCTTTCCGAATGTCAGTAAGACAGGCTGGAAAGCTAAGAAACTTGCCGCCGCACTTTTGGAAGAAACCGGCGTCGCAACAATCGGAGGCCCCGATTTCGGCGTCTATGGCGAAGGCTATATCCGCCTCTCTTATGCCAATTCGGCTGAAAACATCCGCCGCGCTTTGAAGCGCATGGACGAATTCCTGACGACGGTGAAGCCGCAACAATGAAACGCTTCGCCGCTGCCGCCGCTCTCGTTATCATTGCCAACGGTCCGGCATTGGCCGAACCGTTGGCGGTGAAGCTCAGCAACAAATCGCATCCGACGCTATGCGCCGAAGACGATAATGTTCAGATCGACGTCCGTGGTGCAGCGAAACGGTTCACTTTGGAAGCGAGGCAACCTGCCGCCATCGGCACCATTGTCGTTGATTCAACCGCGCCCGACTTCACCGATTGCATCACCAAGGATGAACCACCGCAACCGGGCAGCGAGCGCCTGCGGGTTACCCTACATGAGGATGAGCAATCGATCCTCGTCGGCTATCGCGTCACCGGTTTTTGGCGTCGCGCTGAAGTGCCGCTCAAAGTGCGCGACACGGTCACACATCAATTACAACTCGTACAACTCTTCATCAAAACCCCAAAAGGTCCTTACGAATATCTCGTGCTCTACCCCCTTGACGGCTATTGGCGCGCCCGCCCCTTACCGCCTGCACGGCTTGATCAGGTTGCTTATGGGACATCCTTCCTCGTCGGCCCCATTGAGCAGACGGAACGGCCTTTCGTGCCGCTGAAGGAGATCGCTTACGATCCGCAGTTGCGCCGCTTCACGTTGCAATTCGAGAAAGGCGGCAGCGCCACGCTGACCGTTGCGACACCGACTGAGCAGGCCGCGAAAATCGATGTGTCACTCGCGAGCGCTGTGCAGGGCAAGCCCTTCCTCACCTTCCGTTCGATGTATGTGACGGAGAGCAACGCTGATTCCGCTCGCGTGGAATGGAAATCTCCCGGCGCAAAAGGCTGGCGCGAAGCACCCGTGATGCGATTCAAGAGCGGCGAGGCCACGAGCTTCCGTCTCGGGCGCGTCGTGCCCTCGCGCCACAATACGAGCGCGCCTGATATGTTTGCTGGCCCGTTCTTGAAATGATTAGCGGCCTGCCGCCGCGCAGGCTTCACGTGCAAGTTTCGTGATCGTGGCGAAATCATCTGCCTTCAACGCGGCATTCGGCACGACCCATGAGCCGCCAACGCACAGCACATTTGGCAGGGCGAGATAATCCTTCGCCTTCGCTGCATCGATGCCGCCTGTTGGACAAAAACGCAGATCGGGCAGCGGTCCGTAAACCGACTTCAGGAAGGCAACGCCACCTGATGCTTCCGCTGGAAAAAATTTGAGCATCTTGTAACCGGCTTCTTGTGCGACCATCGCCTCGCTCGCCGTAGCGATCCCGGGTAGAAGACTCATACCCGCGACATCGGCGGCCTCAAGAAGCGCCGGCGTTGCACCCGGACTCACAGCGAAGATTGCGCCCGCGCGCTGTGCATCGCGTAATTGTTCTCGATTGAGAACGGTACCAGCCCCCACCAATGCGCCTGGCACGTCGCGTGCGACGGCCTCGATCGCAGCTAAGGCAGGCTTTGTTCGCAAAGTTATTTCAATGGCAGGTAGCCCGCCCTCAACAAGCGCGCGCGCTAAAGGCACCGCTTGCGCAGCATCCTCGATCGTGAGCACCGGAATGACGGGCCCTGCCCGCATCACGCGTTCCAATTGGGCATCCCGCTCGCGCATCGTCATCTCATTTACTCCCCGCTGCGAAGCGGGAGGGAATAGAAAGCGGACGGCGAAGTCAATCGCCGCCCTGACTTCATTCTGCCGGATGGGTCGCAGCGCGTGAACCGAAAGGCCATTTCCGTCGCGCGACTTTAAGCCAACCCGGACGCCATTC
This sequence comes from Hyphomicrobiales bacterium, assembly GCA_027488155.1. Taxonomy (GTDB): domain Bacteria; phylum Pseudomonadota; class Alphaproteobacteria; order Rhizobiales; family Beijerinckiaceae; genus TNE-4. The sequence goes on from JAIYCE010000048.1 coordinate 25,891, forward strand.
GCCAATTCGGGCAATGACCAGAAGTGCCGCCGGTGTCACGATCAATGTCAGCAGCGTTGCGAAACCGAGGCCGAACACGATCGCCGTTGACAGATGGACCCACCATTGCGTTGACGGAGCACCCACCGCCACAGAGCGGTTGACAAAGTCGATGTTCACGCCAAAGGCAATTGCGAGCACGCCGAGAATGGCTGTGACCGCAGTCAGCGCCACGGGCCTTGCGCGCTCGCGGCAAGTTTCGATCACCGCATCGTAAGCCTTCCAGCCTTCGCGCCGAAGTCTATCGTAAGTATCGATCAGTACGATGTTATTGTTCACGATCACGCCAGCATTGGCGATGATGCCGATACCGGTCATCACGACACCAAACGCTTGTCCCATGATTATGAGGCCGAGCAAAACACCGATCGTTGACAAGATCACCGCCGAAAGCACGAGCAGGACGGAGGTGAATTTGTTGAACTGCGCAAGAAGGATCGCGAAGATCAGGAAGATTGCGGTGCCGAACGCCTTCGAAAGGAAAGCCCCCGCCTTGGCGCGCTCCTCATCCTCACCCTTCATGCGGAAGGTGACGCCAGGACCCAGATCCATCGCGCGCAGATCCCGCATAATGTCTTGCTGCACCGCCGCCGATTGCACGCCTTCGGCCAGATTGGAGGAGACGGTCACGATGCGCTGCCCACCAGCACGATTGATCGTGCCGACGCGGCGCGTCGCCTCGCGGGTGACGAAATTGCCAACCGGCACATAGCCTGCGGGCGTATTCATCCGCAACTCTTCGATTTCATCGAGTGTGCGGCGATTTTCAGGAAAGCGCAGAATAATGTCGACCGACTTGTCGGTATCGTTCGGGCGATATTCCGTAATCTTTAGACCATTCGTGATAAGCTGCACCGCATTACCAACAGTGAGCGCGCTGGCGCCATACTTTGCGGCTTCTGCCTTATCGACGCGTATGGTCCAGTCGATGCCCGGTAATTGCTGACCGTCATCCAGATCGCGGATTTCTGGTTTCTTTTCGAGATAGGCTGCGACTTTGCGCGCCGCTGGATCGAGCAAGTCAGGATCGAGCGCAGTTAACTGTACTTGGATTGGCTTGCCAGTCGGTGGCCCCGCGCGTGGTGCGGTCACCTCGATATTGACACCTGCAATGTCAGCTGTCCGGCGGCGGATATCGTCCATGATTTCGTGGGCCGGACGCCGCTGCTGCCAATCAATGAATTCGAACTGGATAGTCCCGATATTATCTTCGGTGACTTCATCGGATCCCTTTTGGCCCTCACCAGATCGCGCATAGACCGTGCGCAATTCAGTCATCGGCAAAATGCGCTCCTCGACCTTGCGGACGAGTGCGTCCTTTTCAACGAGCGAAAGATTGCCACGCGCACGGATTTGTACGACGCCAAAATCGGGCTCAACATTGGGGAAGAATTCGACACCGTTACCGAGCTTGCCATAACCAAAAATGACGACGAAGAGCAGCGCAATAGTTGCCCCGATTGTCGCAAGCGGCCGCTTCAGCGACAACATAACCAGCCTCATGTAAGGCCCGTTCATCTTGGCGCGATCATCATGCACGTCTGGCGCACGACCGAGAAGCGCACCGAGCGTCGGCGTGAAGAACAGTGCGACGACCAAGGATGCTGAGAGCGTCGCGATCAGCGTCAACGGCATATATTTCATGAACTGACCGACAATGCCCGGCCAGAACAAAAGCGGCGAGAAGGCCGCAATGCGCGTCAACGTGGACGAGATCACGGGGCCTGCCATGCGCTTGGCCGCGAGCGTATAGGCTTCGCGCGCTGGCATACCTTCGGCCATCCGTCGCTCGGCATATTCTGAGACGATGATTGCGTCGTCGACGAGCATCCCGACTGCAAGGATCAGCGAGAACAAAACAACGATATTGACGGTCAGGCCGGCAAGTTGCAGCGCTAGAATGCCGGTCAGAAAAGATGCAGGAATCGCGATGCCGATAAAGATGGATGCGCGACCGCCAAGCGTCACCAACATGATGACGAAGACAAGCAGGACCGCCGTAATCACGCTGTTCTGCAATTCATGCAGCATGTCACGGATCGTCTTCGACTTGTCCTGCGTGAACGAGACTTCGATGCTCGATGGCCATGTTTTCTGCAATTCGGCAATGACGTATTTAACCGCATCGACCGTCTCGATGAGGTTGGCACCGGTGCGCTTCGACACTTCGATAGCGACGCCCGGTTGCCCGTTGAAGCGTGTGATCGAGGTCGCATCCTTGAATGTAGGCCGCACTTCGGCAACGTCGCCGAGTTGCACACTTGCACCAGAAGAAGCCGTCAGCGGCAGTTTCAATACGTCTTCCGGTTTTTCGATTAGCGCCGGCACCTTGACGGCAAAACGGCCCGATCCGCCTTCCATCGCACCCGCCGTCACAAGACTGTTGCCGGCCGATGTGCCAGCCGCAAGCTCGGCCAATGAGACACCATAGGCGCGCAATTGGCTTGGCTCAGCAATGATTTCGACCACTTCATCGCGCGTACCGCGCAATTCGGCTGAGAGCACGCCCGGTACCTGCTCAAGCGCATTCTTCGCCGAGCGCGCGACACGCAATAGCGTGCGCTCAGGCACATTGCCGCGCAACCCGACAACGAGAACCGGATAAAGCGACAGGTTGACTTCGCGAACCGTCGGTTGGTCGGCATCGCGCGGTAGGTCGCGTTTGGCATCGTCGACCTTGGCACGCACATCGGCGATTGCTTTGGCTGCATCGAAACCGGCTTCGAACTCAAGCAGCACATAGCCGCCGCCTTCAAATGCCGTTGAACGCATTTCCTTGACGTTGTTAACGCTCTTAAGTTGCGTCTCCATCGGGCGCAGCAAGAGGCGCTCGGAATCTTCCGGGCTGATGCCGCGCTGGCTCATTTGAACATAGACGATCGGAACCTTCACATCGGGTTCCGATTCTTTCGGGATCGTCAGATAGGCAGAGAAGCCTGCCACAAGCAGGAACAAGAGAAGTGCAAGCGTGAGGCGTGCGTGAGAGACAGCGTAATCGACGGGGTTCATGACACGCCTCAGGATTGTGTCGCCGGAACGGGTTCGACCTTCTGGCCTTCTTTCACGAAATCCTGACCCTGAACGATCAAGCGCGTACCATTGGGAATTCCAGAGACCCAAAGATATTGCGTTTCATCCTCGACGAGTTCGACAGGAATGAAGATGACCACATCATTTTCATTGACTGCGCGTACGCCAAGCTTGCCTTCGGCAGAGAATGTGAGCACGGAGCGCGGCACACGCGTTGCCGGAACAGCAGCAAGCCACAATGAAACTTCCGCTGTCACGCCATCGGGAATCTTGCGATCGGGGTTCGGCAATCCGACATCGACGCGATAGGTGCGCGTCTGCGGGCTGGCGCGGTTCGAGACGAAGCGTACATAGCCTTTGTAGGATTGACCTGTGACAAGTTTTACTTCGGCACGGTCGCCATCATGCACGCTGCCAAGCCGCCTTTCGGAAATCTCGACGACGGCCAGCATGGGATCAAGTGCGAGCACTTCGGCCACGGCTGCGCCGGGCTGTAGCGCTTGGCCGACAACGACAGGAACTTCATTGACGACGCCCGAGATCGGTGCTGTCACGACGCCGCGGTCGCGTTCGGCGACGGCTGCGGCGAGAGCGGCTTCCGCGCCTTTCAAATCGGCTTCAAGCTGCGCAGCATTCAGCTTCGGCAAATTGCCGGTTTCAATCAACGAGCGGCGCGCTTCGAATTCGCGCTTGCGTTGTTCGACCCGCGCCTGTGCTTGCAAAACATTGGCTTCGCGCGCTTCATCCGAAAGAATAGCGAGCACATCGCCCTCTTTCACGTCCGAGCCACGTCGGACCTTGAGATCGGTCAGAATGCCGTTTGTGCGCGCAACGGCTGTGGTGCGGCGATCCGCTTCCGTGCGGCCTGAGACATTGAGTTTGCGTGAACGCTCAACCGTTTCCGCTTTCGCGACAGCCACACGAAATAGCTTCTGCTCGGGCGGCGCCTTTTGTGCAGCAGCATTGGCATCGGTTTTGGAACCGAAATGGCCTGAGCCGATCCAGAGCCCAGCGCCGAGAATGAGAATGAGCGCGATGATGCGGCTTGAAAACATAATACGGCTCCTCAGGCATGCACCGCGCGGACGGCCCCGTCGCGCGCCGTAGCCTTGGTGAAGTTGATGGTGATTTGGCCGGCGAGTGCGGCGCGTGTTGTGGCGAGGACGGTCTGCACGGCCCATTCGCCGTCGAAATCAGGTTCGAGCGCACGGCGCTTGAACAATCCGTCGACCAATGTGCCAATGAGCCGCGCAACCGTATCGAGATCGACACCGGCTGCGACGCCTCCCTGCTGCTTCAATTTCAACAGCACGTCGCAAAGCCCTTCATGCACGGCACACTCGATGCCGCGGATCATCGCGCCAACGTCTGGGTTACGCGCCGCTTCAGACCAGATTTCGAGTGCCATAACGGCACCGCCGCACGGCTCATCGATCAGATGTTTGCGTGCTAGACCTTCAAGCGCCGACAACATGTCTGGCGCATCGTGGATACCGGCGAAGTCTTGCAGGATGCGCGCACGGTCCCGCTCAGTCATGCCGGCGATCATCGCGTCCTTGGAGGTGAAATAGCGATAGATATTGGCTGGGCTCATCCCAGCTTCGGCGGCGACATCCTGCATCGTGGTCTGGTGGAAGCCAGACCGAGCAAAGCAAATCTGCGCCGCATCCAGGATCTGATGCCGCCTGTCCACATGCAGTGTTTCATTATGTTTGCGCATTGGCCTTTTATAGTGAATGAACGTTCATTTATCAAGCTCATTTTGGGTTTTTTTGCACCAGATTCCCCAAAAGGGCACCGATGCCGGAGACAGGACTTGCAGCGTGCCCGCTCCATGTTGTTGATCGGGAATGGATTCCTTGGCTTTTACGCACAACATCACACTCGGATCAGGGGATCTGAGTGCGACCATCAGCCCAATCGGCGCGGAGCTCATATCTTTGCGCTACATGGGAGAAGAATGGCTCTGGCAGGGCGATGCGACGTCCTGGCCGCGCCAAGCGCCTGTCCTCTTCCCCCATTGCGGCCGAACGGCAGGCCGAACGATCAGGGTGGACGGAACCGCTTATCCCGACCAGCCCATCCATGGCTTCGCGCCGACGAGTCTATTCGCTCTGAAAGCACACAGCAGCGAAAGCGCGATTTTCACCCTTTCGGACAGCCCTGCGACGCGGGCGCTATACCCATTCGCGTTCGAGCTTGATGTTTGTTTTTCAATACAGTCGGGCGTTCTGGAGCAGGTCATCAAATGCCACAACGGCGGAAAGAGGCCTATGCCCGTGGCAGCGGGTTTCCATCCAGGCTTTGTCTGGCCTCTCCCCAGCGCAGGGCCTAAGGCTACCCACTGCCTGCGTTTCGAAACAGACGAACCCCATCCAATCGCCTTACCCGATGCGGATGGACTGATGGGAGGAGAAACCATGCCCTCCCCTGTGCACGACCGCATATTGACGCTTGATGACAACCTGTTTCGCGCCGGATCAGTCATTTTCGACCGGATCATTAGCCGCTCCATCTGGTTCGGCGTACCCGGTCGCCCAGGCCTTCAGATCGATTTCGATACGCCAAGCCTCGTCTTGTGGCGATGGCCCGGCCCTAACGAGGCCGATTATCTCTGCATCGAACCATGGGCAGGACTGCCCGACCCAGCTGGCTTCACCGGCGATTTGGCCTCAAAACCGAGCATAACCCGCCTTGCGCCTGGCGAGAGCACCTGTTGGACGATACGGATCAAGCCCGGGGCATAGGCTGTACCTGAATGCTTGTGCTAGTTTTGATCACGTTTTTCTGAAATGCGGACACTTAGCTCATGCGTCGCTTTTGGCTGGCCCTGCTCTTCATATTTCTCGGTGCCTTTTCCGTGCGCGCCGAGGTTGACGATCTCAAAGCACAGCCAAAGACGACGGCCCCCGTCGGTATGACGCAGGAGCAATTCGACACGCTGGTGAAATCCGTCACCGATGCCGTGACGAAGGCGATACAGGAACAAACGACGCCCACAGCCGAGACGCATCACGCAGCGTTTTCGCCGAACGAACACAATTCTCTAGGCCGCGCCTTAGCAAGTATTGTCGAACGCGCCCCAGCCGTGGTCGCCGGAATTCCAGGCATGGTCTTCGCACTTGAACGCATGCCCGCACGCCTCGATCGGTCGGCGCAAGGCGGATTGAACTTCGTAGAATTCATGTTGGCGCTGATCGCTGCCTTATTGATCACTGCGCTTTTGGAATGGCTGGTCCGCAAGGTGTCAGCACGCAAAAGACATGAACTCGCCGTCAGAATTCCAGATAAACATGGTTTGCGTGCGCTACTTGGATTAACTTTGATCGAAGCATTGCGCTTAGCCGCCGTCATCGGCGTCACGCATGTGATTATTGCTGTCTGGTTCAGCAATGGAAGTTTTCAATCGACAGTCATGGGCGCAGCGCTTGATGCATGGATACGCTGGCGTATCTTTGCTGTCCTGACAGAAATCATCTTTCGCCCCAAGTTGGCTTCTGCACGCCTAGCGCCGGTCGATGATGCAGCAGCGACGAAAATCGCATATTGGATCGTGCTTACCAGCGCGATTGTCTCAGGAACAAAATTTTACGCAAGCCTGTTTGCTGCACCAGCCGTACTAGCAGCGGCCTTGATGGTCACGACAGCAATCGTAACCGCAACTTACATAGGCTTCCTCTATCAGCTTTATACGCCGCTTTCGCAATGGTTTTCGGGCCTCGTAAACACCGAACGCGGCAGCGCCCCGTTCAATCGGATATTGGCTCGCCATTGGTTTGCACTGGCTATCCCGCTCTTATTATTTTCAGCTCTGATGCGGTTATTTGGTGCTGTAACTGCGAACGCAGGAATTGCAACGGCCAGCGCGATTACTGTCAACGTTGTGATAGCGTTCATTTTTTTCGAAACGGTTATGGTGTTCATTGCACGCCGACCCTTGGATGAACAATCGCTTGCGAGCCAAATGCGCCCTTTCATCCTCCGCGCCATTCAGGTCTTCGCGATCATTGCAGCCATTTTTGCCATCGCCAATATTTGGGCGGTAAGTGGGCTAAGCCTTCTGAAGGCCGACGAATGGAACAACATAATCGATTCATGGAGTACCGTCGCTTTTATTCTGATCGGGTCCTTCTTCGCATGGGAGATCGTTTCATTTGTGAGCTCTCGTTATAGCACGCACAACGTCGCTGACAGCTCGCAGGAGGACTCGCTCGCAGCATCGACGGGAGCAACACGATTGCAAACGCTTATGCCACCCTTCCGCGTGGCCATGGCAGTAGGCATTATTGTCACAAGCCTTCTGATGGTGCTGTCGAGTCTTGGAATCAATACGACGCCATTGATCGCGGGCGCATCTGTGATTGGTCTTGCCATTTCTTTCGGCAGCCAGACTTTGGTGAAAGACATCGTATCGGGCATTTTCTTTCTTGCCGATGATGCCTTCCGCGTAGGCGAGTATATCGATTGCAAATCAGTCAAGGGAACAGTCGAGGGCTTCACCTTACGCTCGCTCAAGCTGCGCCACCAAAACGGCCAGATCCATACGATCCCATTTGGCCAGCTCGGCCAAATCACCAATTTTAGCCGCGACTGGTCGACCGTTAAATTCAATCTGCGCTTCGCCCGCGACATTGATGTCGATACATTACGTAAGGCCACGAAGAAGCTCGGTCAGGAATTGGTGGAAGATCCAGAATTAAAGGATCAGTTCATCGCTCCTCTCAAATTGCAGGGAGTGGCCGATATTGAAGACAATGCAATCATCATGCGGTTTAAATTCACCGTGAAGCCGGTGAATCCAACCTTTATTCAGCGCCTCGCAATCAAACGCATGCTCTTGGAATTCCCAGCGTTAGGTCTGAAATTCGCATCTGCACCAAACTTAGTATTGCAGGCACCACAATTGCCTGAGCCTTTGCAGGTGTCATCCGCAATTGACAGCACTCAAGCAGGCACAGAGCCTCAAGAACATGCATCAACCGCTTCAAAAATAGCCTGAACTGGCATACCCAATCTCTAGATTTCCGCAGCAGGAGTCCTAATCTCCCTTCTCCAAGGGAGTGCCGACTAGATGAGTTTCATTTCGCCCAATCGTTTCACCACGCGTCCGGAAATCGATGGCACCTTTGGCGCCGTCGCAACCACACATTGGATTGCATCGGCCGTTGCGATGGGCATTCTCGAAAGGGGTGGCAACGCCTTTGATGCCGGTGCGGCCGCAGCCTTCACACTGCAGGTGGTTGAACCGCATCTGAACGGCCCGGGCGGTGATGTTCCAATCCTTGTTCACGATGTGAAACGTGGCAAGACGGACGTGATCTGTGGTCAGGGTCCCGCTCCGGCGGATGCCACCATCGCTCATTTCAAATCGCTGGGGCTCGATCTCATCCCAGGGACTGGTTTGTTGGCGGGCTGCATTCCGGGCACCTTCGATGCCTACATGCTGCTTTTGCGTGATTATGGCACCATGCGCCCGCGCGATGTGATGGAGGCTGCCATCCATTATGCACGCCATGGCTATCCGCTCGTTGAGCGGATTTGCGCAACGATCAAAACGGTCCAAAAACTCTTCGAAGATGAATGGCCGACCTCAGCCGCAGTCTATCTACCAAACGGCCAAGTGCCTGAACCCGGAACGCTCTTTCGTAACCCGGCCATGGCAGACATGTATGATCGCATTCTGCGCGAGGCGGAGGCAGGCGGCGGCGGTCGCGAAGCCGAGATCGAAAGGGCACGGAAGATTTGGTCGCAAGGTTTTGTTGCTGAGGCGATCGACAAATTCTGCCGTACACAGGAATTGATGGACGTCTCCGGCCGGAAACATCGTGGCGTTCTAACTGGGCATGACATGGCAACATGGCAGGCCCATGTCGAAGCGCCGATCCATTATGATTATGGCCGCTATCGCATCTATAAGACCGGCCCATGGGGCCAAGGTCTCGCAGCGCTCCAACAATTTGCTCTGTTGAAGGGCTTTCAGCTCGACGGTCTCGACCCCGCGGGTCCCGATTTCATTCATCTTGTCGTTGAAGCATCGAAACTGGCCTTCGCCGACCGTGAAGCGTTTTATGGCGATCCCGATTTCGTCAATGTTCCCATCGAAACATTGCTATCGGACGCCTACAACGCCGACCGGCGCAGATTGATCGGCGAAAGCGCTTCGCTTGAATTGCGGCCCGGGACGATTCCAGGCGCGGGCGGAAAGGTCGATGCACGAGTGGCATCGGGTCAACGTACCGCTGTCGGCGCAACGGGAGCAGGCGAACCGACTGTCGGCCGCATGGGTGAATCGCGCGGCGACACGGTCCATATCGATGTCGTGGATCGCGACGGCAACATGATCGCGGCAACGCCATCCGGCGGTTGGTTACAATCCTCACCGATTATTCCAGAACTCGGCTTCTGCCTCGGCAGTCGCATGCAGATGTTCTGGCTCGACGACACTCATCCCGCGGCCCTTGCGCCCGGCAAGCGGCCACGCTCGACATTGTCACCGACGATGGCGGATCGCGATGGCATTCCGTGGCTTGCTTGGGGTACGCCCGGCGGCGACCAACAGGATCAGTGGATTCCACAATTTTTGCTACGTCATGTCCATTGCAACATGAACATGCAGGAATCGATCGATGCGCCGGCATGGCATTCCGAACATTTCCCCGGTTCGTTCTGGCCGCGCAATTCCCGCCCCGGTGTTCTCGTTGTGGAAGGCCGGATGCCGAAGGAAACAATCGAAGAACTGCGCCGCCGCGGCCATATCGTTGAAATTGGCGAGGATTGGTCAGAAGGCCGCCTCGTCGCCGCCAAGCGCGAAGGGGTGCATCGCAAGGCAGCCGCCAATCCCCGCGGCATGCAAGGCTATGCGATTGGCCGCTAAGGAGAACATGTCATGACTTGGTCGATTGTCGCGCGCGACGAGAAGACAGGCCATTTTGGCGTCGCCGTTTCAACATGCGCTTTTGCCGTTGGTGCGCGCGTACCCTTCATCGCGACGGGCATTGGCGCTATCGCGACGCAGAGTTTCGTCAATCCCTATTACGGCTATCGCGGTCTCGAATTGCTGCGTGCAGGCGCTAAAGCGGCAGACGTTGTACGGATCATCACCGAGGGTGACGAAGGCCGCTCGCAACGCCAGGTGCATGTGCAGGACCGCTGGGGCAACATTGCCGCCTATACGGGCGATGGTTGCGTTGAATGGTGTGGTCACACAATCCACAAGACCTTCTCCGTCGCGGGCAACATGCTTGCCGGCCCTGCCGTTATCGACGACACAGCGCGTGTATTCGGCGAAAACAAAGATCTACCCTTCGCTCAACGTCTATTGACGGCGCTAAAAGCGGGCGAAAAAGCGGGCGGCGATAAACGCGGCAAGCAATCCGCTGCGCTCTTGATCCACGATGAAGAAGAGTATCCGCTCATCGACATCCGTGTGGATGACCACACCGATCCTCTCGCTGAACTCGTACGGCTCGAAGAGGTCTCGCGCGGACGTTACATGCATTATCGAAAATTCATGCCATCGCGCGCAAACCCGTTCGGTATCACCGACCGCGCTGAGATCGAGCGGCGCATCGCTGAGTCCATTGCCGCTGAGGAGAAGAAAGGCTGATGTCCGAGCCGCTCCTCACGATTGAGGATTTGCGTGTTGCATTCCATCGTCCCGATGGGATGGCGATGCATGCGGTCGACGGTATCGATCTGAAGGTACAACGGGGCCGAACGCTAGGCATTGTCGGCGAGTCCGGTTGCGGCAAGAGTGTAACATCGCTCGCCATTATGGGCCTCTTGCCGAAGGGCGCCGCTGACATCACCGGCCATATCCGTTTTGAAGGAAACGACCTCGCCACAATTCCGGATCGCACCTTGCGCGATTTGCGTGGCGATCGTATCGCGATGATCTTTCAAGAACCGATGACGTCACTCAACCCATCATACACGATTGGGGATCAAATCGCTGAAGCAATCCTGCGGCACCGAAACGTCACAAAGGAAGAAGCCCGCCGCCAGACCATCGATATGTTGAAGCGCGTGCGCATTCCCAGTGCCGAAGAGCGGTATGACGAATATCCGCACAAATTGTCGGGCGGGATGCGCCAGCGCGTGATGATCGCCATGGCACTGGCCTGCACGCCGGATCTCTTGATCGCAGATGAACCGACGACCGCGCTCGACGTCACCATTCAAGCACAAATTCTCGAATTGATGCGCCGCCTCAAGGACGAATCCGGCACCGCGATCATTCTCATAACGCATGATCTCGGTGTAGTTGCAGAAATGTGCGACGACGTGGCCGTGATGTATGCCGGCCAAGTCGTGGAACGTGCACCTTGCACACAATTGTTTGAACAGCCGCAACACCCCTACACGATCGGATTGCTTGGTTCGCTTCCCCGCCTCGATGGTAGCCGCGAGCGCTTGGCCGCCGTAGAGGGCTTGGTGCCGGATATGACGCGCCCGCCAAAAGGATGCCGCTTTGCCTCGCGTTGTCCCTTCGCCGAGCAGGCTTGCCTTGAGGCTGTACCGCCTCTCGCCGAAGTGGCGCCAGGTCATTTTACGCGCTGCCGCCGCGCGCCGCTTGAAAGGCTTGTCGCATGAGCGCCACGCTTCTCGATCTGCGGCACATCGGTAAGAGCTTCGTCGTAAAACGCTCTCTTTTGGGTACGCCGCAACAGACATTGCGTGCATTAGATGGCGTCGACCTCACGCTGAAGCGGGGCGAAACGCTTGCCATCGTCGGCGAGTCGGGGTGCGGAAAATCGACACTTGCGCGTGTTGTGCTGCGCCTGATCGACCCGAGCGAAGGCGAGATTCGATTTGATGGCGAAGAAATTACTGCGCTGTCACCCAGTGCACTGCGTTCGTTTCGCCGTAAGGCACAATTGATCTTTCAGGATCCATTTGCCTCACTCAACCCACGCATGACGGTCGGCGACATTTTAGACGAACCCTTAATGCTGCATGATGTCGTACCTGCGCGCGAACGCGATGCGCGGGTTGGTGCACTGCTCACCCAAGTGGGGTTGAAGCCGCAGGACGCAAAACGTTTCCCACACGAATTTTCAGGCGGGCAACGCCAACGCATCGCAATTGCGCGCGCACTTGCCGTTGAGCCGGATCTGATTATTTGCGATGAGCCCGTTTCAGCGTTGGATGTGTCGATCCGTGCGCAAATTCTAAACCTGCTAGCCGATCTTAAAGCAAAGCTCGGCCTATCACTTTTGTTCATCAGCCATGATCTTTCGGTTGTGCGCTCGGTCGCGGATCGTGTGGCGGTGATGTATTTGGGCCGTGTGGTTGAGGAAGGCCCTGCGGAAGCGATTTTTACAAATCCGCGTCATCCCTATACGCGTGCGCTAATCAATGCGGTGCCATTGCCAGTATCCAGGCGAGAGAGCCGCCCGCTTCTGCAAGGCGATGTGCCAAGCCCGATCTCGCCACCTCCCGGCTGCCATTTTCAGACACGATGCCCGCTTGCGATGGACGCCTGCCGCACGGGTCGACCGCCACTAGAAGCATGCGGCGGCGAAGGCCATCGCAGCGCCTGTATCCGCCACATCGAGCTACCTGAATACGATTCACCGATGCGGGAGCATACAACTGCACCGGTTTTGAAGAAGCTGATGGCCGCTTTCGTGCGTCCATCAAGATCAGAAACTACAAACTAAACATCACGAACAAGGGGACACATCATGCGTTTTAAACTGATGGCGGGGCTCTTTGCAGCCGCTCTGATGAGCGGAACTGCTTTTGCCCAAACACCGTCGACGCTCCGCATTGGCTTGGCTGAAGATCCGGACGTGCTCGATCCCACACTCGGACGGACCTATGTTGGCCGTATCGTCTTCTCGTCGATTTGCGACAAGCTTTTCGACATTGACGATAAGCTGAACATCATTCCGCAGCTTGCTCTATCCCAAGAGGCTTCAGCTGACGGCAAAGAAGTGACGATCAAGCTCCGCCCCGGTGTGAAGTTCCACGATGGCGAAGCGATGGATGCTGAAGCGGTCAAATTCTCGCTCGAGCGTCACATGAATTTTCAAGGCTCGTTCCGCAAGCCGGAACTGAGCGCCGTTGACAGGGTTGAAATCATCGACCCGCTGACGGTGAAGCTCGTTCTGAAAAATCCCTTCTCGCCGTTGATCGCACAGCTCACCGATCGCGCCGGCATGATGGTCTCCCCCAAAGCAGCCAAGGAAGGCGGTGACAAGTTTGGCCTGAAGCCGGTTTGTGCGGGCCCGTATAAATTCGTCGAACGCGTGCAGCAAGATCGCATCGTCGTCGAAAAGTTCGCTGATTATTGGGACAAGGCGAATGTGTTCATCGATCGGATCGTCTATCTGCCGATCACGGATTCAACCGTACGCCTTGCCAACCTGAAATCTGGTCAGCTCGATCTCATCGAGCGCGCTCTGGCAACGGACATCAAGGACATCAAGGCCACTAGGAACATCAAGCTCGCGACGGCCCTTGAACTTGGCTACCAAGGCCTGACGATGAACATTGCCAAGAGCGATGCAGGCAAAGTGGGATTGGGCCTCGATCCGCGCGTGCGTGAAGCATTGGACCTGTCTATTGATCGCAAGGCTCTCAACGATGTTGTCTTCAACGGCGAATTCGTGCCTGGCAATCAATGGGTCAACCCTGAGAATCCTTGGTACATGAAGAATTTCCCGGTCAAGGGACGCGATGTGGCCAAGGCGAAAAAGTTGATGGCCGATGCTGGCGTGAAAACGCCACTCACTATCGACTTCATGGTGCCTAACAATCCTGAAACGCGTCAGGTGGCGGAAGTCATTCAATCGATGGCGGCCGAAGCGGGCTTCGACATGAAGATCCGCATCACCGAATTCGCCACGTCGCTGCAACAGGCTGAACAGGGCAATTATCAGGCTTATCTAATTTCGTGGTCTGGCCGCACCGATCCTGACGGTAACATCTATTCCTTTGCCGCCTGCAAGCAGCCGCTCAACTATTCGGGCTTCTGCGAAGCGGATGTGGACGCGTTGTTGAGCGAAACGCGCGCGTTGTCCGGCATGGAGAAGCGCAAGCCGGTTTATGAGAAGGCAGCGGCCAAACTGCTCGATGGCCGTGGCGGTATCCTCTATCTCTATCACCGCAAAGTGCTGATCGCGCATACGGACCGCCTCGAAGGCTTTACACAACGTCCGGATGGCCTCGTCCGTGTTGTGGGCCTCAAATATAAATAAGCCAATAGGGAGGCGGCGCGTCCGCCTCCCATCCTCCCAACGGACGGATCGATGTTTTCGCTGATCGCCAAACGCATATTGCAATTGATCCCGACACTTTTCGTGGTGTCGGTGCTGATCTTCTCGCTGCAGCAATTACTGCCGGGAGACCCTGCGCTTGTGATGGCGGGTGAAGAAAAAGATCCTGAAGTAATCGAACAGATCCGCAAGCAATATCGCCTCGACCAACCGATCCCTGTTCAATATGTTTATTGGCTAAAGGGCGTGCTCACTGGGAACTTAGGCGAATCCATGCGCCTCAAGGCATCGGTATCCGATCTTGTGCTCGCCAAACTGCCCGTCACATTACAGCTCGCTTCGATGGCCATGATCATCGCGCTTCTGATCGGCGTGACAGCCGGGGTTGTCTCTGCCGTTAAGCGCGGCACTAAACTTGATTACATTGTGAATGTGATCGGCCTGATCGGTATCTCGACGCCGAATTTCTGGCTCGGCATCATGCTGATCTTTCTTTTCGCCGTGAATCTCGGCTGGTTGCCTGCGTCCGGCTATGTCAGCCCGTTCGAGGATTTCTGGGGTTCGATGAAAACCACTATCCTCCCCGCCTTCGTACTTGGCAATGCAATCGCTGGTGTACTGATGCGCCATACGCGCAGCGCTATGCTGCAGGCGCTTGATTCCGATTATGTCCGCACAGCGCGCGCCAAGGGCCTTCTTGAAACAAAAGTTGTCATCAAGCATGCCATGCGCAATGCGCTGACACCTGTCATTACACTCGGCGCACTTGAGTTTGGCACGCTGCTTTCAGGAGCCGTTCTGACCGAACAGATCTTTACCATTCCGGGCTTTGGCAAATTGATCGTCGATTCCGTTTTCAATCGCGATTACGCCGTCGTTCAGGGCGTGGTGCTGGTTACGGCGACGACCTATGTGTTGCTGAATCTTCTTGCCGATATTGGCTATGTCCTCGTGAATCCGAGGTTGCGCGGATGAGTGCCGTCTCAATGGAAACGCCGGCTCCGCTTGCGATTGAAAGTCCGGCCCGTCGCGCATGGCGCCGCTTGAAGCAACGCAAGAGTGCGCTTCTTGCTCTGTTTGTGATCGTCGCGCTAATCCTGATCGCGATCTTCGCTCCTTTGATTGCGCCTTATGACCCAACCAAACAAAGCTGGAGCGCAGTGCGTAAGGCGCCATCGCTCGCGCATTGGTTTGGCACAGACGAAGTGGGACGCGATATCTTATCGCGCATCATCTTTGGAACGCGCGCCTCGCTTTCGGCGGGTGTGATTTCAGTCGGCATCGCCATTACGATTGGCGTGCCTCTGGGCCTGCTGGCAGGCTATCTGGGCGGCAAGGTCGATGCCATTCTCGGCCGCATCACCGATGCGATGCTAGCCGTTCCTTTTCTCATACTTGCGATTGCGCTCGCAGCATTCCTTGGACCAAGCCTCGGCAATGCGATGATCGCAATTGGTGTGACCGCGACGCCGCTCTTCATTCGCCTCACGCGCGGACAGACTCTGTCGGTGGTCAAGGAAGATTATATCGAGGCAGCGCGCGCGGTCGGCAATCCGGGCTGGCGCATCGCGCTGCGCCATATCCTGCCGAATGTCATGCCCGCCCTTCTGGTTCAGGCGACGCTCACAATAGCGACGGCAATCATCGCTGAAGCGAGCCTTTCTTTCCTTGGCCTCGGCCAACAGCCGCCCGCCCCCTCATGGGGTTCTATGCTCAATGCAGCGCAGCGTTTTCTCACCAATGCGCCTTGGATGGCCGTGTGGCCGGGACTGGCGATTTTCGTCACAGTCCTCAGCTTCAACCTGTTTGGCGATGGCCTGCGTGACGCGCTTGATCCACGCACAAAATAATCAGGTGCGAACGGGGCGCCCTTCGAGCGGATAAGCGGGATCGTTGTAACCCGGCGTCGAAGGATGACCCGGCGCGACCAAATGATCGAACAGCTTTTCGTCTTCCGCAGTGAAGGTGTAGCCAAGCGCTTCGATATAATCGTCCCATTGCTCTTCCGTACGCGGCCCAGCAATGACACTTGTGATGAAGCGATTGTTGAGCACCCAGTTCACAGCCAGTGTCTGCGCCTTGGTACCCTTGGCCGCTGCGTAACGTTTCACCTCCTGCGCAATCTCAAGAGATTCAGGCCGCCACTCGCTTTGCATCATACGCGCATCCTGCCGGCCGGCACGCGTGCCCGCTGGCGGCGGCAGGCTGGGATCGTATTTTCCTGTCAGCACCCCGCGCGCGATCGGGCTATAAGGCACAACCCCAAGCCCGAAGTAACCGCATGCCGGAAGATGTTCAACTTCCGGCATACGGTTAAGCGCGTTGTAATAAGGCTGACTAACCACCGGACGATCGATACCAAGATTATCGCAGATGCGGCAGATTTCAGCCACGCGCCATGCACGATGGTTTGAGACGCCAAAATATCGGATCTTTCCGGCACGCACGAGATCGCCCATCGCATGCACAGTTTCCTCAAGCGGCGTCGTATAATCTTCTTTATGCAGATAATAAATGTCGATGAAGTCCGTTCCGAGCCGCCTCAGGCTGTGTTCGACTTCTTCCATGATCCAGCGACGCGAGAGACCACGTTCATTCGGCCCCGGGCCCATCGGATTGGCGACCTTGGTTGCCAGAATCCAGTGCGCCCGCTTGGTGCGAATGGCCTCCCCGACGATCTCCTCCGAGCGGCCCTCATTATAGACATCGGCCGTATCGATAAAGTTGATACCAGCCTCCGCAGCCTTGCCGATGATACGCGTGGATGTGGCGACGTCAGTTTGTCCACCAAACATCATGGTACCGAGGCAAATGGGAGAGACTTTGAGACCGGAACGGCCCAACGAACGATAATCCATGACGACGATTCCTTATGAGACCGGCGGAAAGTTTTTAGAATTTGAAGCCGCGAAACAGCATGGCACACGCATAAAGTCCAAAGCCGAACACTATGTGCGAGAGCAGTTGAAACACACGCCGCCGATTGGCATCGGCGAAAGCGCTGCCTGCAATGCCGAAGCCCATGCCGGGAGCCAGAATGAGCCAGCCGCATAAAACGGTTACGACACCGACGAACATGGCAGGGGCTAGGGTCGGCGCTTGGACCCAACCCGGTCCACCGAGCACCATGGCTGCCGCAGCAAACACAATCCCGACGGCATAATGGAACGCCCAACCGATTGCCAATTCACGCTGAATGGCTTGCGATTGCGCGATGGTTTTGTGCATGAAACGTCCCCGCAAGACATAGGCGAACCAGCGGCCCGGCATGGCCCAATTCACCTGCGGCCCGCCGAGAAAGCGCGCCGCAAAGCGAACCCAAAGATCGAAGATGAGTGTTGTTCCCACGCCAATCAGAACGGCGCGCAAGACAAATTCAGTTAAGGTCACGATGGCCCATCCCCAAAAAAGAAACGGCGGCACAAGGCCGCCGTTTTAACTTTCATCGCTCGATTACGGCATCAACTGGCCGCCATTCACCTCGATCACTTGCCCAATCATATAGCCGGACAATTGATCAGAAGCGAGGAACAGGAAAGCGCCGGCGCATTCTTTTGCTTCGGCCAAATAGCCCATCGGAACCGTAAGACGCATGGCTTCCAATTGCTGCGCATTGGAGTAACGCTCGTGGAATGGCGTGGTGATGACACCCGGTGCCACGGCATTGACGCGAATTTTATCAGCCCACAATTCCTTCGCCATGCCACGCGTGAATGTCGAAACGAATCCCTTCGACGCTGCGTAGAGCACGGCACCGCCGCCGCCGCCATTGCGCGCTGCGATCGATGTGGTGTTGATGATGTTGCCACCACCCTGTTTTTTCATAATTGGATGGACTTCGCGCATGAAGGCAACCACCGACCACGCATTGAGATCCATCACGCGGTCATACTGCTCATCGGTGATCTCCGGCAGAGGCTTGCGCCCCAACATGCCACCAGCATTGTTGACCAGCACATCGATACGCCCGAAAGCCGCCAACGCCTTGGCGACAATCTGCTTGGGCTGGGAGCGATCCATCACGTCGCCATGAACCAGAGCCACGTCGCCACCCTTCGCTTTGATGGTGTCGGCGAGTGCTTTGGCTTCGGCTTCGCTGGCATTGTAATGCACCACCACCTTGGCACCATTGGCAGCAAACGCTTCTGCCGTCGCGGCACCGATCCCGGTTGAGCCGCCCGTAATCAGGACAACTTTACCTTTAAGATCTTCGATCATGGGGAAATCCTTTCTTGTTTTTTTATCCGAGAAGATCGCGCGAAGTATCGATCACTTGAGAAACTCGGGTGAGATGATGGATGGCAGCCAAAGAGATACGGAAGGCCAGACGATCACGAGCGCCAAAACGAGCAACATCGGGATCAGCATGATCAGCGTATCCTTGATGGCATCTTTTATTCGGATACCTGCAACCGAGCACGCTATCATTAGACACATGCCATAAGGCGGCGTTACAAGGCCGAACGCGAGAGACACGATGCCGATCATGGCGAAATGGACAGGATCCATTCCAACCGATTTCGACAGGGGCTCGAGAATGGTTGCCACGATGATGATCGCCGGAATCGCGTCGAGGAAGCAGCCGACCACAAGGAAGACGAAGGCGATGAAAAAACCTGTCGCCGCAAAGCCCATATGCCATGAAGAGACGCTGGAGAGGATGACCTTCGGGATCTGGTAATAGGCCAGCAACCAACCGAAGCAGCTTGCCGTTCCAACACAGAACAAGGCCACGCCGGCCAGTTTTCCGGTATCGAGCAAAGCGTCGTAGAATTGACGCTTTGTCATCTCCTTATAGTAGAAAATAGACAGGAAGCCGGCATAGAGAACGGCAATGGCAGCCGATTCAGTCGCCGTAAACCACCCAAAAACTTTTCCACCAATGATGATGCCGGGCGTCATCAATGCGGGAATCGATTTGGCGAGCGAAACAAACAATTCCATCCAGCTCGCGCGTGGATAGGTGGGGTAGTTGCGCATCTTAGCATAGGCGTGGACCGTGCCCATTTGTGCCACGCCGATCAGAAGACCGGGTACAACACCTGCCAAGAAAAGCGCGCCGATCGACACGTTGAGAATGCCGCCCCAAACGATCATGAGAATCGATGGGGGAATAATCACGGCAAGAACGGCAGACACCGCTGTAATCGCAACGGAAAAAGAATCGTCATAGCCTTCTTTGCGCTGCGCATCGATAAAAAGCTTCGATTGGCTTGCCGCATCGGCTGTGGAAGACCCAGAGATACCGGCAAAAAAGATCGAAAGCACGACATTGATTTGCGCAAGGCCGCCGGGCCAATGCCCGACCATCGTTCGCGACAATGTCATCAGGCGGTCGGTGATGCCACCGACATTCATCAAATTGGCAGTCAAAAGAAAGAACGGAACCGCCAACAGAATGAACGAGTTATAGGCGTT
The DNA here is from genome assembly GCA_027488155.1 of Hyphomicrobiales bacterium. Taxonomy (GTDB): domain Bacteria; phylum Pseudomonadota; class Alphaproteobacteria; order Rhizobiales; family Beijerinckiaceae; genus TNE-4. Next base: position 45,600 of record JAIYCE010000048.1, read on the forward strand.
GAAGGTTTCTGACATCAACGTCATCGTATCGAGACGCGGCTCGATGATCAGAATGGGAACGCATGCGAGTGCCAAGGCAAAGGCGACAGGTACGCGCAGGAACATGAAGAGGAAGAACAGGCCAAAGAGAATAATCGCCGCTTGGCCCGGCGACAGGACGGTAGACATCATGACTTGGCACCGAGAATGATACGGAGATCGGCATAGGCTTGTTGGCCGGCATAAAGCATCCATGTCAGCCCAGTGAGTGGCCATGCTATATGGATGAGCCACAACGGCAATTCCGCCAATTCCGAAGTGCGATGCCAAGCAAAGCGGGTAAATTCGATCCCGGCATAGACGAAAATGTAGGCGAGAACCAGAACACCAATGCGGCCACTGAGATTGAGCAATGCATTGCCGCGGCGGCCCATATCCGGCCAAAGATCGACATCGAAATGGACATTATCGCGCACACCAACCATGGCACCGATCATGATCGTCCAGATGAAGAGGAACCGCGCCATCTCTTCAGTCCAGATATAATGCGGAATGATGCTCGTGAAGCGGGAAAAGATTTGCAGAGAAACTGGAAAAACAAGAACGAGAACAGAAAGCGCTAAAAGAGCATCCAATAACTTCCCATAATAAAACGAAAACGCGCCGAGGGCTGAGCGCGGGGACGTAGTGTTGCTTGGCATTGAGACAGTCCTGCTATGAAAGAACCGCAGCCATAAGGCTGCGGCTCGAAGGCATTTTGGAATGACCGTTAGGCTGCGTTGATCTTTTTGTAGATCTCTTCGGCGCCAATTTCCTTGGCATACGCTTCCATCACGGGGTCGACCAATTTTTTCATCTGCGGCCGGTCTTCGAAGGTGATCTTCTTAAGCCTACCTTCGCTCTGAAGCTTGTCGAGCTTCTGACTGTCTTCGCTCGATTCGAGCTGGCGACCATAATCACCGGCTTCTTTACCAGCCTTCATCACCGCGTCCTGCAGATCCTTAGGTAAGGCCTGCAATGTCTTAACGGAGAAGCAGATCGGACGGATCGAAACGGCATGCTGCGTCATGCTGAGATTGGGTGCCACTTCGTAGAACTTCATAGCCTCGACACCGGCCGCTTCGTTTTCGCCAGCCTGAATGACGCCATTCTGAATGCCATTATAGACTTCATTATAGGCGATCACGGTCGGCGACATACCAACAGCCGCGAAAGTACGCGACCAGATCGGCGCACCCTGCACACGAACTTTCAGTCCCTTGATTTCATCAAGATTCTTGATGGGCTTGTTAGCAAAAATATTGCGCGTTCCGCCGCCAGCCTGACCGATCATCATCACGCCGGCTTTAGCCGTGACTTCATCGTTGATAGGCTTGAGCAGATCAAGCTCGATGACCTTGTTCATGTGTGCGACATCGCGGAACACAAAAGGCGCATCGATAAAGGGCGCGGATTTTGCAAAAGTTGACATGTGGGCTGGCGACACAATCGCGAAATCAACAGCCTTGCCCTGGGACATATACTCGAAATACTGCTTTTCGAGGCCCAAGCTTGAATTCTTATGAATCACGAAGTTAACGGGCTGCTTGCCATAATACTTGTTAACAAGCTCGCCGAATCGCGTCAGAGCGCGCGTGAAAGCGTGGTCATCGTTGAATTGCGACGCACCGTTCAAAGTGATTGCCGTTTGCGCCCGAAGAACTGACGGAGCAGCAACAACGGCCATCGATCCGCCAATCATCTTCAAGATATCACGTCTTAGCATTTCAAAATTCCTCTCCCGACAGTTGACAGCTCTAACGGCTGTTAGCTTGCAGCAAAGCACAAGAAGAATGATTGTCAAAGTCTCTCCCGTTTTTGCATTGCAACATGCAGGCGAGGCGCTTTTCGTCACTACGCGTTTGGTCCAAATTCGGTTAGAAAAAGCTGGATACAGAGGGTTGCCATGTGACAAGTTTTCCTGACATTTATCGTTGGTTGCTTCTGAGGGTGAAATTCAATGTCGCTTGCCGGAACCGCAGCCGGCTCCACTGTTGAGCAGGGTCGCGTTACCTTACAGGTCTTGGCAGATCGACTTTCAGTGTCGACTGCGACGGTATCACTTGCCTTGCGTGGCTCGGCACTGGTTGCCCAAGCGACACGTGAGAAGGTTCAGACCCTCGCACGCGAGTTAGGCTATGTTTACAACCGCTCTGCAGCCAGCCTGCGCACATCCCGCACGCATATGCTCGGCGTTGTCTTCCATGACTTCACCAATCCGTTTTTCATGGGGTTAATGGCCTCGGTCGAGGATACGATCCGTAATGCAGGTCTTTCGATTGTCCTTGGGACCTATGCCGAAAACACGCGTGGCAATGGGCGCCGTTACAGTGAGAGCATCGAACGCCAACAGCGTGCTTTCGAGACGCTGCGGGAGTATCGGCCCGATGGCATGCTTATCTGCGCGGCTGGCGGGTCCGATTCGTACCACCTTCAGAATTTGAAGCTCGGCGGGATCCCGATCGTTCAGGTCATGCGCGAAGTAGATGCTGAGCTCGATTATGTCGGTGCGCATGATGTTATGGGAGTGGAGCTCGCCTTACGTCACCTCTATGAATTGGGGCATCGCCGGATCGCGATGGTTGGTGGTGCAAAGACAGTATCGACTGGCCGAACGCGACACGGCACCTACCGCCGAACCATGGCCTCGCTCGGACTGTCCGTTGATGAGGACCTCATCATTGATGGCTTCGGTACGCGCGAGACAGGCTTTCGCGGGATTCAAACCCTCCTAGACCGGCAGCATCCACCGACAGCTGTACTCTGCTTCAACGATCTGACGGCATTCGGGGCGCTGATGGGTATGCGGCACAAGGGGCTCGAGGCCGGACGCGATCTCTCAATCATCGGCTGCGATGATATCAGCGAAGCGGAACAATGGTTTCCCGGCCTCACCACCATCCGCAATCACGAGGACAGAATCGGTCAACGTGCAGCGGAAATGTTGCTGGCAAGAATCGCGCGCCCGTCAAAACCGGTCGAGCGCGTCCTCATCAACGTCGATCTGATCATCCGTGGGACAACAGCCGCCCCGCGCTAGCCAACTAGTCATTTCAACACATCGTAACCGAAGGCGATCGGTGCGTGATCGTCCGTTTCGATCCAGATACTTTTTGGCTGCGTGTATTCTAGCAAAACCTCGTAACCTGACGACCGACCAAAACCAGATCCACGCATGCCACCGAAAGGCGATTGCACGGATAAAGTCCGATAACCATTGACCCAGACCGATCCAGCACGCAACGCCCGTGCGACGCGGATCGCGCGTGTCCCCTGCCCGCTCCACACCGCACCAGCAAGATCGAATTCGCCTGCATTGGCCAGGCTAATTGCTTCCTCTTCCGAATCGAAAGGCGTTACAGCCAGAACAGGCCCGAAGATTTCTTCATCGAAGATTTCCATCCCGGGCTTTGCGTCGGCGAGAATGGTGGGTGCCAAAAAATAACCTGATGTTGCAGCTGCTGGCTTGCCACCACCTGCAGCTAGAGTTGCACCTTGGTCTTTTGAACGCGCGATCATACCGGAGATGCGATCCCATTGGCGCAGACTGTGCAACGGTCCAACCTCTGTCGCATCATCGAGCGGGTCGCCAACACGCAACTGACGTGCAGCACCCACGAGAGCTGCTACCACCTTGTCATGGATAGATCGTTCGACAAGAAGGCGCGAGCCGGCAGTGCAGCTTTGCCCAGCCGCGGCAAAGATGGCACCCTGCGCAGCTTTAACGGCGCGGGCTAAGTCGCAATCCGCAAAAATTACATTTGCCGATTTGCCTCCAAGTTCGAGCAGTGCAGGCCGCCCTGCACTGCCTGCCAACGCAGCAACTTTCCGGCCTGTGCCAACCGAACCGATGAAGACCGCTTTGCCGCACAAGGGCGTATTGACGAGCGCGGCGCCAGTGCGTGGGCCACCCACGACAATGTTCAAAGCACCATCGGGCAAACCCGCTTCTTGTGCGAGTTTGGCCAGCATAAGCGACGTCACAGGCGTCCACTCGGACGGCTTCAGAATGACAGCATTGCCTGCCGCGAGTGCGGGCGCAATTTGCCAACCTGCCGTGAAGATGGGCGCATTCCAAGGCGTCATCTGGACGATCGTTCCGAGAGGCTCACGCTCGACGACATTCAGATGCGATGTCGGAACAGGGATGACACGCCCTTCGATTTTATCCGCCCATCCAGCATAATACGCGAACATGTCGGCAACTTTTGCGACCTCGCCGCGACAATCACGAATGGGCTTACCCGCAACGCGCGCTTCTGCCTGTGCCAAGATCTCTAAATCACGACGGACGAGCCGGCTGATCTCGATCAGAATGACACCACGCGCAGACGCATTCATGTGCCGCCAGACGGCACCGCCTTTGAGCGCAGCTTGATGTGCGTCGCGCGCCAATGCCTCGCCGGCTTCGCGATAGGAGGCAATTTCCGTTTCATCAGCTGGGTTGATCAAAGTGAAGACATCGCCCGCGCCATTAATGTGGGCTCCGCCAATGAAACTTTCGATACGCAACCTCTCGCTCATGAGCGCTGTCCTGAAAAGAGAATCATCTGGTTGAAATCTTCCGCGTCGGCGAGCTTTGCATAGCTCTCACTCCACAAATCCGAAGCCGCCTGAAGCACTCTTGGTGAGACATTTTGCGCTTTGGCAAAATCATCGAACAGGCGCACGTCCTTGCGCATTAAGCCCATGGTGAAGCCTGAATCGAATGTTTCCGGCATGACCCATCTTGGTATATTGACTTCGAATACCGCACTGCGCCCAGAGCCCTTGGCGAGGGCGGCGGCGAGCGTCTCTCGATTGAGACCGGCCTTCTCACCTGCAGCCAGGGCTTCACCGGCTAAAGCGAGATGAGCGGCACACAGGGCATTATTGAGAATTTTGACCACGTTGCCGCAACCGGGGCCGCCACATATAACTGTTTCACGACCCAGAATGTCGAAATAGCGTTTCGCTTGTTGAAGCGCTGGGGCATCCCCACCCGCCATGATAAAAAGTGTGCCGGCAGCGGCACCCGCTGCACCCCCCGAAACCGGTGCATCGACAAACATCACGCCGCTTTCGCGAGCTGTCTGCGCAAGCTTTCGTGTCGAATCAGGGTCGGATGTCGACGTGTCGATGATCAGCGTACCGGGTCGGCAATGCGGCAGTATGGAGCCTACAACATGCTCTACAATGGCGCTGTTAGGCAGCGAGAGAATGATTACGGCGCAATGTGACGCAACATCCGAAGCCTGCTCGACATGGGGCATGAAGAGGGCTCGTCGGTCAGCATCAACATCGGTACCGAGCACAGTTTGCCCAGCGCGAGCCAATGTCTGTGCCATGGCCAGCCCCATCTGGCCGAGACCGATGATGCCGATATCGAAATTCTGAACCAATTGACCCTCCGAAAAGCAACGAGCGACGGAACACCCCATCTCCTCGATTAGACCATCATCGCCACGATCATTCCGATTGCAACAGGGCTTCAGCTCGCGCACCCGATAGGGCTCGACAAGTCCCATGCAGCCCGACATGATCCGCCCCCGCATACGCAGAAGTGAGACAGAAAATGGCCCGCTCCAATACATATCGCCTCGCCGTCATTCCGGGGGACGGCATCGGTCAGGAAGTTATGCCAGAGGGTATCCGCGCGCTCGAAGCTGCCGCGCGCAAATTCAAGTTTTCAGTCAATCTCGATCATTTCGATTTCGCTAATTGCGATTATTACGAAAAGCATGGCCGTATGATGCCAGAGGATTGGAAGGCGCAGATCGGCGAACACGATGCCATTTTCTTCGGCGCCGTTGGAATGCCATCAAAGGTTCCAGACCACATCTCGCTGTGGGGCTCGCTTTTGATGATGCGTCGGGAGTTCGATCAATACGTCAATCTGAGACCCGTAAAATTGATGCCCGGCGTCCCTTCTCCGCTCGCCAATCGAAAACCGGGTGACATTGATTTCTTCGTCGTGCGTGAGAATACGGAAGGCGAATATTCATCGGTGGGTGGGCGCATGTTTGCGGGCACCGAGCGGGAATTCGTCCTTCAAGAAACAGTCATGACGCGGATTGGCGTCGATCGAATTCTCAAATACGCATTCGAACTTGCCCAGAAGCGTCCGCGTAGAAGACTGACCTCAGCGACGAAATCAAACGGCATCTCAATCTCCATGCCCTATTGGGACGAGCGCGTTGCAGAAATGGCTCGATCGTTCCCCAGCGTCACAGTCGATCAATATCACATCGATATTCTTACAGCCCATTTCGTACTGAATCCCGATCGCTTCGATGTGGTCGTTGCGTCAAACCTGTTCGGCGACATCCTGTCCGACCTCGGCCCGGCCTGCACCGGGACTATCGGCATTGCACCTTCGGGCAACATCAGTCCTGATCGGAAATACCCGTCTTTGTTTGAGCCCGTGCATGGCTCGGCCCCTGATATTGCAGGTCAAGGCATCGCCAATCCGATAGGACAGATATGGTCTGCTGCCATGATGCTCGACCATCTCGGCGAGACGGAGGCCGCAGCCTCAATCGTTCGTGCGATCGAATTTGTTCTGGTAAATCCCTCGCTTCGTACGCGCGATCTCGGCGGCACAGCCAATACAGAAACTTGCGGCAAAGCCATTGCTGATGCGATCAGTTGAATCCTGACAGAAGCATCAAGAAACCAAAACGCTCCAGTGGAGCATTTTAAAAGGCGAAAGCCCTGAGCGCGAGCGAAGGGAAGAGGGCCTCTTGGCTTTTGCAAACAAAAAGCCCCTCACGGACAGTGAAGGGCTTGGTGTGTTTGGTTGCGGGGGCCTGCAACCAGCTTTACCGAACCCGCGTAATTGCCGAGTTTCACAGGGTCTGACCGTACCCCGTCAGAGCCTATTGACTGCGTTCGCGAGGCGGCACACCGCATTAAAGCAATGGTTAACCTGCCTCACCCCCAGTATAACTGCCAGAATGGTCTCATGGCCTTCTGCCACGGCGAGCATAAAGGCATTAACATCATTCTCGAAGGCTGCCTGGCCATACTTGCCGGCGCAAATGGCTAGGAGAAATGCCCTGCCCGCCTGTCCTGCCCCCTTAAAGTTGAGTCATTATTGTGGCTCCAAAGGGGGAGTTTGGAATGGCTCGAAAGCGGCATTCGGATGAGGAATGCCTGAAGATCTTGCGGCAAGTGGAACTTGATCTGGCAGGCGGAGCGGATGTGGCCAAGGCCTGTCGGTCTGCGGGGATCAGCGATGCGACCTATTACACATGGCGCAAGAAGTTCGGCAGCATGGCACGCTCGCAGCTCTCGGAGCTGAAGTCGCTGGAGAAGGAGAACCAGCGGCTCAAAAAGATCGTTGCTGATCTTTAGCTGGATAAGCTGATCCTGCAGGAAAGCCTCGATTTTTTAAAACCCGAGATCTAACGGCGGATGACCTGCGGGGTGCGGTTATCCAGGCCCGTCAGAAGCTCGGAACATCAGAGCGACGGACCTGTCAGGTTCTTGGGATAGCGCGCAGCACCCTGCGCTATGAGGTAAAGGAGAAGAACGAGGATGAACTGCGCCTCGCCCTGATCCGTCTGGCCAAGCAATACGGCCGGTATGGCTATCGGAAGGTTGGGCAGCTCCTGCGGATAGAAGGCTGGTGTGTATTGACCCAGCGGTTTCTGCACAAGTTAGGCTGCTAATTTGAAGGCTTGTGCTGGCGTTTTCATGCCAAGCGCTTGGTGAGGTCTGCGGTTATTGTAGAAGTGGATCCAATCTCCAATTATTCGTGTTGCATGCTGAAGGCTTTCGAAGCGATGCCGGTGGATGCATTGCTCCTTCAGCGTCCGAATGACCCGCTCGACCATCCCGCTTTGCTGCGGACAGTGCGGCGTAATGAACTCCTGATGCAGGCCGTAACTTCTGACGAGCTGTCGGAATGTCAGACTGTTAAAAACCAAACCGTTGTCGGACCTCAGGAGGAAAGGGCTTTTGACCTTTCCGAGCGATCCGTTCCGCGCAATGAGAGCCTGCTCAAGAGCGGCTCCCGCCGTTGTGGCTTTACCCGAGCGGGAGAGCTGCCAGCCTAAAAGCTCCCGCGTGTAGCAATCAATCACCAGGGCCAGAGTGAGCCACCCGTCACGGCCGCCCCACACCCTGCAGAGGTCTGTCGCCCAACGCTGATCAGGGGCTTTTGCCACTGAGGGAAGGACTTTGATGCGGGGCCTATGTCCAATAGCCCTCTTTCGGACCTGCCAGCCCTTGAGCTGGAAGATCCTTTGGACCGTGTTCTTATTAAACCCCAGCAAATGCGCCACCGTCCGGTAGCCGAACGAAGGCTCTTCCTCGATCAGGGCCTTAATCGGTTCCACAAAGGCCGGGTTCACTTTGGGCGTCGCGCGGCTTGGCTTGTAGTAGACGCTGCGCCGCGCAACGCCAAACCAGCGGCAGAGTTTGGTCAGCGGAACCTCAAAACCATCGTCTTTCAGTCCCTGCCGGATGCCATCAATTATGGCTCTTCCTTGCCCAGCAGGGACTGCAATTTTTTTCGGGCACGTAACTCCAGCATGGCCTCCCCATAGGCTTCCTGGAGGTCCTTCAGCTGGCGCTCATATTGCTCGCGAATATCTTCAGGTTTGGCCCGCCGAGCATTTTCCATCCCCGCCTTTCCCTGCTCGACCCATTCCTCGACCTCAGACGGGGTCAAGTCATAGTGCCGCGAGGCCTCAGCAATCGTCGTCTTGCCCTGGATAATCGCAAGTACCAGCGCACTCTTCCGACGCGCCGTCCATCGCTTCACATCTTCGTCCATAACCATGCTCATCGGTATCAATCCTCATCATAATACCTGAGCAGAAATTCTCTGGGTCAATACAGGTGCGCCAACCAAAAGAAGTTTGAGCGGATCTGGCGGGAAGAAGGGCTACAGCCTCCTCGTCAATGCCATAAACGCCGCAAGCGGCTTCACCACCACGATGCCTCTCTCATCCACCTCCGGCCACATTCCCCAAACCACATCGGGTCGATCGACTTTGTTCACGACAAGCTGAGCAATCATCGGCCATACAAGATGCTCACGGTGATTGATGAATACACGCGTGAAGCTCTGAGCGTGACGGTCGCCAACACCATGGGCTCATCAGAGGTCTTGGAAGCGCTTTATCCACTTCTGCTAAAACGGGGAAAGCCCGAATACCTCCGCTCTGACAATGGCCCTGAGTTCTCGTCAGAGCCCTTCAAAGGATGGCTAACCAAGGTGGGCATCAAGCCCATCCGCATCTATCCCGGGTCACCTTGGGAGAATGGTTACAATGAGCGCTTCAATGGAACGCTCCGCCGAGAGCTTCTCAACGCTGAATGGTTTAGCACTACCCGCCAGGCTCAAACCGTCATCAATCAATGGCTCAAACAATACAATCAAATCAGGCCTCATCAGGCCCTGCCATGCGTCCGCCTTCACCTGAAACAATCTTAGAGAACCGTCAGATCACCGGTACATAACAAGGGGGCTGCACAGCCGAAACGGGCCCGCGTCTCACAGATATCCCTGATTTTAATTTTAAGGTCGGCCTGATCGTTCCGTCTGGACTTGTAAAAAAAAGCGACCTAGCAACTTAAAGAGTGGCGCAAGCCTGTCGAGCTCACACTTTCCAATCCTTCCGCAATTGATCAACAAGCTGACGTTTGCGAGCAGTCCTTAAAGTTTTTTTTTTGAGTACGTCCCACAGCATCGCTTTATCCAAAGATAGCTCGGCCACGATCCGCTTCAACTTCGCGTTCTCGTCGTCCAATTGCCGTAGACGCTTCATCTCCGTCGGCAGCAGGTTCCCATACTTCTTGCGCCAAAAATAAAAGGTCGCTTCCGATATGCCTGCCTTGCGGCAGACTTCCGCAACCGCAGTCCCCTCATCCGCTTTCTTCAGAACAAACGCAATTTGCGCCTCGGTAAACTTCTATGCCTTCATGGAACTCTCCTCGTCCCCGAAAGGGGAGCATAATCAAATAATTCCAGCTCTAAGTAGCCTAAATTAGAGGAAGCAGGTAAAGCTGACTGAACTACGAAGCCGTAAGAAGCAGGCAAGACACATTCATTTATTGGATAGTAACAACGATTAAGTAGATGGTGGCAGTATCAGAGGCAAGCATGAGAACGCGCTGTGAAAGCTCGACCTAAATGGTTGCTGGGCTCGAAACCACCGACACGTCCCTTAAGTGCTTGGTTTGATGCTCAACAATTTTATTAGCGCCGACCTGCAGCCGCCGTGATCGAACCCGCATAGGCATAGTGCGATCCCAATTATTTAAGTACAGCTCTTCCATACTAGTACTAATCAGACATCATATAGCACTCTTACGGCTATTTGGTAACACCAAAAGTTTTCACACGCTCAGATACTCAAAAAATGAAGCCTAAGACATTAACATTTACGACAGTTCTGTAAGTAACGAAAATTTCAAACTAGGCCATGAATTCTAAGGCCCAAAAAGTGCGGTAATCAAAACGTCCAAGTGATGCACCAACAAACGACCATAAGTGCAAATGCAACCCACTGTGATCTACGTGTCTGCCCAGACTGCTATATCAATTAGTTGTATTGCTATATCTTTATATTGTTACGAAGGGAAGCAGAAACGGGTCGATTTATGGAATTTTTGCGGGAATAATCAAAACCGAGTCAATCGTTGGACCGCGGAAGCAGTATTCCTTTAGGGTCTATTTTTTCTCGAAGCAGCTTTATCTCGTCTTTTGAGGGCATAACTGTTTTGGGGATTGACTGCACATCGCCAAGATCAAACGCGGTATTTTCTACTACCTCCTGAACGTTAACATTCGGATGTATAGACTTTAACCGCATTTTCCCATTTTCTTTATCGAAATCAAAAACGCACTTCGGCGTGAATACAGCTTCAGGGCCACCTTTTTTAAGGCCCAAAGCTCGACGTCCATTAATGCCTCCTGGCCAACCTACTCCAGAAATAAAATCAACCCTACTGACAAATGTTTTTTTGTCATGCCGTGGCATCATTATGTATTCTCGACCAAAAAGTGTCATGTGCTCTGGCTGTAGAATGGGTCCAACCAGCCGAACTTTTGGCTTAGAATAGTCGCCTATGCATACGCTGTTCAAGTTACCATGAACATCAATTTGCGCGCCTGAACTGAATCCAAATGAAACATCACCGCGTTTTAACGAGTATTGACCTGGATAATCTACTTGTTGCGCCTCACACGGGAGATCGCGTAGGGAAGCGCTAAATTCTGAGTCGGGGATAGCGGAGAGCTGGCTTAAGTCAGGATTGTGGCTCCAACCAGCAAGAAGAATCGTTAATTTGGGGGCATGCATTTCTTTCGCGAGCGCC
>JAIYCE010000050.1 GCA_027488155.1 Hyphomicrobiales bacterium
CCTCGCGAAGGCTCGGGCGCGCGGTCGCGCTTACGGGCTTCGCCCATGGTGATGTGAGAACCTCGCGAAGGCTCGGGCGCGCGGTCGCGCTTACGGGCTTCGCCCATGGTGATGTGAGGACCTCGCGAAGGCTCGGGCGCGCAGTCGCGCTTGCGGTCTTCACAGGTGGCTAAGTTTGAACGCCGAGAAGCCTGCGGCGGCCGTTAGGCTTTTCGCGTGTGCGCCAATGTTTGAACCAAATCGGGGGCCATTTAGACTGCTGACCGTGCGAAAACGATCCCTTACCGTGGCGTACGGATGACCCTCAAGTCGAGATCGCGGATCTTTTTGCGGAGCGTATTGCGATTGAGGCCTAAGAGTTCGGCCGCCTTGATCTGATTGCCCCGCGTCGCTGAAAGCGCGGCTCCAATCAAAGGTTCTTCAATTTCACGTAAAATGCGGTGATACAGCCCCGGCGGCGGCAAATCGCCTTTAAAATCAGAGAAGTAAGACGCCAAATGCCGGTCGACAGCCTCCGAAAGGCTTTCTTCCGCCATCACTGTTTTAACCGGCTCGCTGAAGCTTTGCTGGGGCGCAGATGTTGTCAATTCCGACTCGATGAGCGCCTCAGTGATTGTGTCCTGCGGATAGAGTGCCGCGAGGCGCCGAACCATGTTCTCGAGTTCGCGGACGTTGCCGGGCCACGCATAGCGCTTCAACCGCTCAAGCGCCCCAATATCGATCTGCTTGCGTTGCAAACCTTCCTTTTCGACGAGCGTAAAGAAGTGCCGCACGAGATCGGGTATATCCTCAGAACGTTCGCGTAATGGTGGCAGGCGTAGCGGAACAACATTGAGACGGAAGAATAAATCCTCGCGGAATAGGCCCTGTTGAATAAGGTGACGCAAATCTTTGTTCGTCGCTGCAACGATGCGGACATTGGTCCGGATGGGCAACCGACCGCCAACAGTTGTGTACTCGCCCTGCTGGAGAACGCGCAAAAGCCGCGTCTGCGCCTCCATCGGCATGTCGCCGATTTCGTCGAGGAAGAGCGTGCCGCCTTCCGCCTGCTCGAAGCGACCCGTGGCACGCTGGAGCGCGCCTGTGAACGCACCCTTCTCATGGCCGAAGAGTTCGCTCTCAATCAGGTCTCGTGGGATCGCCGCCATGTTGACAGCCACGAACGGACCTTTGCGGCGCTTGCCATAATCGTGCAGAGCGCGGGCGACGAGTTCCTTGCCAGTGCCGGATTCGCCGTTGATCATGACTGTCAGATCGGTCTGCATCAGCCGCGCGAGCGCCCGGTAGATTTCCTGCATCGCCGTTGAACGGCCAACAAGGGGGATATCGTCAGGCGCATTGACCGGCTCAGGGCTTGTCTCTCGCGGACGGTCCATGGCGCGGGTGACAATTGACAACAGCTCCTTCAGGTCGAAGGGCTTTGGCAGATACTCATAAGCGCCGCGCTCAGACGCGCGGATGGCTGTCATGAAGGTGTTCTGCGCACTCATAACGATGATCGGCAGATCGGGCCGGATGTTTTTGATGCGCGGGAGTACGTCGAACGCATTCTCGTCCGGCATGACGACGTCGGTGATCACCAGATCGCCATCACCAGCCTGAATCCAACGCCACAGCGTGCCCGCCTGCCCTGTCGCCCGGACCTCATAACCTGCGCGGTTCAGAGCTTGGGTGAGCACCGTCCTGATGGCGGTATCGTCATCGGCGATCAGGATCGTGCCTAGCGGCATTCTTCACCTTTGCATTCCAACGTCCCTATCTGGGGACCGGCCCCCATGCATAGGCATGAGGATCCTAAAAATTGTACGCCGTGGGAGACTATCGCATTCGACAATGCCACCGTGATCCCCAACGATCTTTGCAACCAAAGCAAGACCGAGGCCAGTCCCGCTCGCTTTCGTTGTCACGAAGGGGTCGAACAGATTGCGCATCAGATCGCTTGGCACGCCCGGCCCATTATCCTTGACACAGAATTCGAGCGGAAGAGCGACACGCGCCTGCGTTCCCGGCACAGCCATTCGGACCCCCGGACGGAAGGCGGTCGTCAGTTCGATTTCGGCATCATTCTGATCGATTCCAACAGCTTCTGCCGCATTCTTCACTAAGTTTAGGAAAACTTGCACGAGTTGATCGCGATTGGCAAAAACGGGAGGCAAAGAGGGATCGTAGGTTTCGACGATCCGGATGTGGCGTGCGAATCCTGAAAGTGCGAGCCTTTTGACGTGCTCAAGCACTTCATGGATGTTCACTGGCGCCATCGGGATCGGCCTGCCGTCAGAAAATGTCTCGAAACGATCGACAAGGCTCACAATCCGGTCGGCTTCGTCGCAGATTAATCGGGTCAGCGCGCGATCTTCCTCCGAAACAGATGTTTCCAATAACTGCGCAGCGCCGCGTATGCCGGACAGTGGGTTCTTGATTTCATGCGCCAGCATCGAACCCATGGCAGAAATGGATCGCGCCGCACCCCTATGGGTCAATTGTCTGTCTATTTTTTCAGCAATTGTCTTTTCTTGAAGCAGAATGAGCACCTCGCCTTCCTCAGCCGGTGCTACAAAAACATCCACGATCCGCTCTGGGCCAAGCCGAGGTCCGCCAATATCGACCCGATACTCGTTGAATGTCCCGCCTTCACGGCGCGCGGCGGCGACGAGGCCAAGGATCGGCGATCCGAACGGCAAGATATCTTCGATCCGCGTCCGGCGAAGCATAGACCGGCTCATCTCCAGAAAGTCCTCGGCGGCGCTATTAGCCTCGGTCAGACGACCGTCCTTGCCGACGAGGATGACCGGCAGCGGCAGGAGGTTGATGACGGCATCGGCATGGCCGAACTGGGTCGGGCTCTCACTCATGCTGCCAGCCGCTCCGGCGCGCGGGCATAGATGGCCGCAAGGGTCGCGATGATCGCACGCGGTGTCTCGCCGGTCAGGATCGCTGCCCTTTCGACGGCATCGACGCAGGTCCCTTCGGCTATAAGATGATCGAGGCTGGCAGCCAGATGCTTTCGCGCATGGCGCAAGCCGGCCCGTTCCCCGAGTGCCGAAAGAAGGCTTTCATAATGCTCGATCACCGCGTCGGCTTGCACCTCTCGCGGCGGGTCGCCGGGATCGCTTGCCTCCAAACCCCGCGCGATACGCCCGACCAGCCATGGGCGGCCAAGCGCGGCGCGTCCAATCATGACAGCGTCGGCACCCGACAGGCTTTGCACTGCGCGGGCCTGCTCGATCGCCTCGACATCGCCATTGCAGACGACAGGGATCGAGACCGCCGCCTTTACCGGTGCGATGGCGGCGTGATTGGCGCTGCCCTTGTAAAATTGGCAGCGCGTGCGGCCATGTACGGTGACAAGTGCAACACCAGCCTGTTCAGCCCGATGGGCCAATTCGGGCGCGTTGACAGACGTGTCGTCCCAGCCGAGCCTCATCTTGACCGTGACGGGTATGGTCGCCGCGGCGACCGTCGCCTCGATGAGTGACAAGGCATGATCAAGGTCGCGCATCAGGGCAGAGCCGGCATAGCCTCCCGTCACGCGCTTGGCCGGGCAGCCCATGTTGATATCGATCACATCCGCGCCATTCGCCTCGGCCAAACGAGCGGCCTCCCCCATCCAATGCGGATCGCATCCGGCCAGCTGGACGATATGGGGGGTGATCCCGTCACCTTCGGCCCGAAGCGCATACTCGGCATCGCCCTTCACGAACTCATCGGAGGCGACCATTTCCGAAACGACGACCGACGCGCCGAAGCGGCGCGCGATCTTGCGGAAGCCATGATCGGTGATGCCGGACATGGGCGCGAGAAAGGCGCGTCCGTCGAGCGCGAGCGTTCCAATATAGAGCGGTGATGCCATGCCGGTTCGGGGGCCTTCCTGCGATGCTCTTTATTTTAAACCGATTTTGCGTTGCAACAAGGCTCCAATCGGCGAAAGCGCTCGCCCAACGATTGCCCCGGAAGCAGCGCTCGGCTAGAGCCTAACGCGCTCCTTCTCCGTTCCCGGACCCGACCATGACCGCGCCTGCGCCGAAAATCTCGTTCGTCTCCCTCGGTTGCCCTAAAGCGCTGGTCGACAGCGAGCGCATCATCACGCGGCTGCGCGCCGAAGGTTACGAGCTGACCAAGACGCATGACGGGGCAGACGCCGTCATCGTCAACACCTGCGGTTTTCTCGACAGCGCGAAAGCGGAATCGCTGGCCGCCATCGGCGAAGCGCTCAGCGAAAATGGCAAGGTTATCGTTACCGGCTGCATGGGTGCGGAACCCGAAGCCATCACAGCAGCCTATCCCGGCGTGCTCGCGATCACGGGACCTCAAGCCTATGAGAGCGTGATGAACGCCGTGCATCAGGCGGTGCCGCCGAAGCACGATCCGTTCCTCGATCTCGTGCCAGAACAAGGCATCAAGCTCACGCCACGCCATTACGCCTATCTGAAAATTTCCGAAGGTTGCAATAATCGCTGCACATTCTGCATCATTCCGAAACTGCGCGGCGATCTCGTTTCACGCCCTGCCGGCGATGTCTTACGCGAAGCTGAAAAGCTGGTCGCCGCCGGTGTGAAGGAATTACTCGTCGTCTCGCAAGATACGTCGGCCTATGGTGTCGATGTGAAATATGCGGAGAGCCAGTGGAAGGACCGTACCATCCGCGCGAAATTCCTCGATCTATCGCGCGAATTGAGTTCGCTCGGCGCATGGGTACGATTGCACTATGTCTATCCCTATCCGCATGTCGACGATGTGATCCCGCTCATGGCGGAAGGCTTGGTGCTGCCTTATCTCGACATTCCGTTTCAGCACGCTTCAAAAAGCGTGTTGAAGGCCATGAAGCGCCCGGCCTCGCAAGACAAGGTGTTGGAGCGGATCAAAAAATGGCGCGAGATTTGTCCCGATCTTGCTATTCGCTCAACTTTCATCGTCGGCTTTCCCGGCGAGACGGAAGAGAATTTCCAAGAACTGCTCAATTTTCTTTATGAAGCGAAACTCGAGCGCGTCGGCTGCTTCAAATACGAACCGGTCAAGGGTGCGCCTGCGAATGATCTCGGCTTGGACATCGTGCCAGACGATGTAAAGCAGGATCGTTACGATCGGTTCATGAAGAAGCAGCAAGCCATCAGCGCAAAGCGACTCGCCTCACGTGTCGGTCGTCGCATCAAGGTCATCATCGATGAGCCGGGCGCCACGGTGGCCAAGGGCCGTTCGCAATGGGATGCACCGGAAATCGACGGGCATGTCTATGTCGCGTCGCGCCGCCCGTTACGCCAAGGCGATATCGTCAGCGTGAAGATCGAACGCGCGGATGCTTATGATTTGCACGGAACGGCGGTTTAGTTTCGTTTAGTTTTTCATTGCTCGTAGCGAAGCGATAAAACAATCCAAGGGTATTTCAAACTCACCTCCTCAAGCTGAGGAGCGATGCAGCGAACTGCGTTTCGAAGGACGCGATCAGCGGTCATGCGCGTTATCTTACCTTCGTGGATCGAAATGCGGCTTCGTCTCTACTTACCATGAGCTTGATAGTGCGTGCATAAAAATAGCCTGCAAATTAAGCGCTCGTTTTGCAATGACGAGATTGAGTTTTGTAATCACAAAATAATTCCGCCGCGGCTGAGCGAGCCGCGGCGGATAAGAATTAAAAGCTGAAATAATTCTTTTTACTTCGGCAGCTTGTCGTCGATGCCCTTGACGTAATAGTTCATGCTGAGGATCTGGCCGTCAGAGAGCGCGCCATTGCCTTCGCACTTCACTTCCTTGCCCGACTGGTCGAACACAGGGCATTTGAACGGGTTGAATTTGCCCGACTTGATGGCCTCTTCCGTGTCCTGCGCGAGCTTCTTCACGTCGTCAGGCATGTTGGTGTAGGGCGCCATCTTGACTTTGCCCTTGGCAAAACCGTCCCACACATCTTGGCTCTGCCACTTACCTTCGAGTTGCACGCGTGCGCGCTCAACATAGTAAGGCGCCCAATCGTCGATGATGGCGGTGAGCTGACCCTTCGGCGCGAAACGGATCATGTCCGATGCCTGGCCGAACGCGAACTTACCGCGCGCTTCCGCCTGCTGTAGCGGAGCCGGGCTGTCCGTGTGCTGGGTGATGATGTCGGCACCCTGATCGAGCAGCGCCTTGGCGGCGTCGGCTTCCTTGCCCGGGTCGAACCATGTCGCCGCCCAAACGATCTTCACTTTCACATTCGGGTTCACGCTTTGCGCGCCGAGCATAAAGGCGTTGATGCCGGCGACAACTTCCGGGATCGGGAAGGACGCGACATAGCCGATCGTGTTTGTCTTCGTCATCTTTCCTGCGATAACGCCTTGGACGTAACGACCTTCATGAAATTTTCCTGAATAGGTAGCGACGTTCTTTGCGCGCTTGTATCCTGTCGCATGTTCGAAATTGATATTGGGGTATTTCGCAGCGACTTTCAGCGTCGGCTCCATAAAGCCGAAAGAGGTCGTGAAAATCAGCTTGTGGCCGGTGCGGGCGAGCTGTTCGATGGAACGCTCGGAATCGGCTTCCGGCACGCTCTCAATGAAGGTTGTCTCCACCTTGCCGGGGAACGCCGCTTCAATCGCCTTGCGTCCCTGATCATGTTGATAGGTCCAGCCGTGATCGCCGACAGGGCCGACGTAAATGAAGCCGATCTTCAGCTTTTCTTGCGCGCTGGCAGCACCTGCCAATCCCAGCGCGAGGGCGGCGGCTCCTGCCACCTTCACCATAATGTTCATCGTCCTCTCCGTTCGGGTCTTCCAAAAAGGGGCATTCGGCTGGAACCCGCGCCAGCCTTTGCCGGAAATCTATCGTCTAGCGCGGCGGTACGAAAGCCGTGCCAAGTGAACCGGGCGCCGGTGTCGCACCCACACGGCGCATCGAGATGAGAACAAGCGCCACAATAGTTGCGATATAGGGGAAGGCGGACAGCGCTTGCGAGGGCAAACCCATAGAGGCTGCCTGCGCATGCATCTGCAGAATAGTCGCAGCGCCGAATAAATAGGCACCAAGGAACACCCGCAGCGGCAGCCAGCTTGCAAACACAACAAGCGCCAATGCGATCCAGCCCCTTCCGGCCGTCATGCCGGGCGACCAGAAGGGTGTATAGACGAGGGAGAGATAGGCCCCGGCGAGCCCGGCGCAAGCGCCACCGAACAGGATCGCCAGCAGGCGTGTGCGCAATACTTTGAGGCCGAGCGCGTGGGCCGATGCATGGTTTTCGCCAATCGAACGCAACGAAAGGCCCGCCCGCGTTCTACGCAGAAACCAAGCCACGCCAACCGCAAGCACGACTGAAAGATAGAAGAAGGGGCTCTGGCCGAAGACGAGCTTACCAATGCCGGGCAGATCGCTGAGGCCAGGGATATGAATGGGCGGGATCGCGATGCGGCTTGTGCCGACGAATTTGGCACCGATCAATCCAGCGAGGCCAAGGCCAAGAATGGTCAAAGCCAAACCGGCAGCAACTTGATTGGCCGCGAAGCCCAACGTCACCAGCGCGAAGATGAGCGAAAGCGCCATGCCCGCCGCAATCCCAGCGAGAACGCCGATAGAGGATGAATCGGTGAGCGTGGCAACGGCAAAGCCGGTCGATGCACCGACTGCCATCATGCCTTCGACGCCAAGATTGAGCACACCCGATTTCTCGACGATCAACTCGCCAAGCGCTGCGATCAACAAAGGCGTCGCCGCCGTGATCACCGTCAACAGAATGGATTCCCAAAAGCCGATCATGCGTGTAACCCCCGCACGATGCGCAGCTTATAGGTTGTCAAGGCGTCGGCTGCCAACACGCAAAACAGCAAAATCCCCTGAAAGGTGCGCGTGAGGTCGAGCGGTAGTTTCAATGTGATTTGAGCCGCTTCGCCACCATAGACAGTGAGCGCTATGACAAACGCACCAAACACAATCCCGACCGGATGCAACCGCCCCAGATAGGCGACGATAATGGCGGTGAAACCTAGTCCGCCCGAAATGGCCGGCTTCAACTGGCCGATCTGGCCCGTAACTTCGACAATTCCGGCGAGACCGGCGAGACCGCCGGAAATCATAAAAGCGGCAATCGTCATGCGATTGGCGTTGAAGCCCGAGAAACGGGCGGCACGCGGCGCTTCGCCTGCGACCCTGATCCCAAAACCAAAAAGCGTACGATTGAGCACAAACCAAGTCACGGCGGCACACAACAGTGCGATGATAATGCCGGCATGCAAGCGCCCCTCGCTCGCAAGATTGGGGAGGAGCGCGAAGCTTTCGAAATTCGGCGTCGTCGGGAAGTTAAATCCCTTCGGATCACGCCATGGGCCGCGCACGAGATAATCGAGCGTCAGTTCAGCGACATAGACAAGCATCAGAGAGACGAGAATTTCAGAGACGCCAAAACGCACACGCAAAAACGCCGGGATGGAACCGTAAAGCGCGCCACCCAGCGCACCTAATAACAACGCCACCGGCAAGACCCAAGGTGTGGATTCCATGCCAACAGTAGCAAGCGGCACGATCGAACCGAAGATCGCCCCGACGATTAATTGACCCTCAGCACCAATGTTCCAAAGATTTGCTCGGAAGCAATAGACGAGACCCGTCGCGATGATGATGAGCGGCGTCGCTTTCACGGCCAACTCTTGTAAGGCCCATGGATCGGTCAGCGGCTCGAGGAAGTAAACCTTGAAAGCGGCGAGCGGCGAACGACCGAGAAACGCGACAATGAGTCCGCCCATCAAGAGCGCAATGAGAATGGCCCAAAGCGGCGCCAACGTCCGCTGAAGCGACGAGACGTCGCTGCGAGGGATGAGTTCAAGCCGCATGGGATGCACCCTGCCCGCCCGTCATCATCAAGCCGATCTCTTCGCGCGCTACCGTGCGAACATTGCGGGGAGCGGTTACCGCCCCATGATGAATAACGGCGATGCGGTCCGCGATGGCGAAGATTTCATCAAGGTCCTGCGATATCATCAAAACCGCCGTGCCCGCGGCGGCGAGATCGATCAACGCTTGGCGGATCAGTACGGCCGCCCCGGCATCGACACCCCATGTCGGATTGTCGATGACAAGCACACGCGGATTGCCGATGATTTCACGGCCGACGACGAATTTTTGCAAATTGCCGCCTGATAACTTTCCCGCTTCGGCGAGGGGCGAAGGGGTTCGAACGTCGAACTTTGCGATGATGGCATCAGAGAGTGCGCGCGCGCGATCAAACGCAATCACGTTGCGCGGCGCGATGTCACTCGTCGCATGGCGCGACAACACCACATTGTTCGGGAGAGACAAGGCACCGACAGCGGCATGACCATTGCGCTCTTCGGGAAGAAAGGCCGCGCCCTTACGCCGGCGTGTATCGATCCCGTCAAGGCCGCATTCTTCGCCGTCGATGAGAACCATGCCGCGTTGGGGAGCCGCCCGTTCGCCGGAAAGAATTTCGAACAATTCGCTTTGACCGTTTCCCGCAACACCGGCAAGCCCGAGGATTTCGCCGCCACGCACATCAAGCGAAACATCTTTCAATGCAATGCCGTGCAAGTCAGCGGGTGCCGCATTCAACCGGCGCAGCGACAGACGCACATCGGCCGGCCTATTATCGCGATCGTGCAGCGGTGGAATCGCAGTCCCGACCATCAGACTTGCGATTTTCTGCGGCGTTTCTTCGCGCGGGTTGCACATCGCGACAACTCGGCCGCCGCGCAAGATTGTGGCGCGGTCGCATAACCGCGTCACTTCTTCGAGTTTGTGCGAGATATAGAGAAGCGCGCAGCCCTGACGTGCCAGTTCTTCGAGCGTCGCAAAAAGTGTGTCTGCCTCTTGCGGTGTGAGTACGGAGGTCGGTTCGTCGAGGATCAGCAATTTGGGTTCGCGTAACAGCGCACGAACGATTTCGATACGCTGGCGTTCGCCAGCCGAAAGTGTCCAGACCTCCCGTTTGGGATCAAGTGCAAGCCCATAGCGCTCGCCCAGTTCCATGATCCGCTTGTTCAGCACGCGCAGACCTACGCCGGCAGGCATTGCGACGGCGATATTCTCGGCCACGGTTAAATTGTCGAATAAAGAAAAATGCTGAAACACCATGCCGATGCCGAGCGTGGCGGCATCCTCGGGACTGGCGAGCGTGATTGGCCGTCCCTGCCAAAGAATCCGGCCTTCATCGGGTGCGAGCAGCCCGTCCAGAATTTTGACGAGCGTCGACTTGCCAGCCCCATTCTCGCCGAGCAACGCATGGATCTCGCCTGCTCGCAATGACAGGCTGATATGATCGTTGGCCGTCAAATCGCCGAAGCGCTTGACGATGCCATCGAGCACGCACAGGGGAGCGTTTGCGCCCTCAACCTCAGCCACGCGTGAATTCCTTATCCACTGCGGCTAGATTGCCGCCGGTTCTCTGCCCTATAGGAACACGGGGCCATACCTTCCCGCAATGCGGCGAGATGGAATATGGCCCCGTTTCAACAGAGAAAGCCGGTCAGGGTATGAGGACGGTTGCGCCTGTCGTCTTGCGGCTTTCGAGGGCTTTATGTGCTTCCGCGACATCCTTCAGCGCAAAGCTATGATGGACGGGGATCTTCACAGCGCCAGAGGCGACCACATCAAATAGGTCCTTCGCCATGGCAACCAGAGACTCGCGGGTACCGGCATAACCGAACAAAGTCGGCCGCGTTGCATACAAGGAACCCTTCTGCGCCAGCAAGCCGATATTGAACGCGTCGACGGGGCCCGATGCGTTACCGAAGCTTACGAACAAGCCACGAGGGCGAAGGCAATCGAGAGACGCTGGGAAGGTGGCCTTGCCAACGCCGTCATAGACGACCGGGCAGAGCTTGCCGCCCGTGATTTCTTTCACGCGTGCGGCAAAATCCTCATTCTTATAGTCGATGACATAATCGTAGCCATGGTCCTTGGCGAGCTGCATCTTATCAGGACCACCGACCGTGCCGATGACCGTTGCACCAAGATGTTTCGCCCATTGGCCGGCGATGAGGCCAACGCCGCCCGCCGCGGCATGGAATAGAATCGTGTCGCCGGGCTTAACAACATAGGTCTGGCGCAGGAGATATTGCGTGGTGAGCCCCTTGAGCATCATCGCCGCCGCCGTTTCATAAGAAATTGCGGCTGGTAGATGAACAAGATTGGCCGCAGCGATATTGCGCTCTTCAGCATAAGAGCCGATCGCCGTGCCATAGGCCACACGGTCACCCGGTTTGAAATCCGTTACGCCTGATCCGATTGCAACCACATCACCTGCCCCTTCGGAACCCGGCGTGAAAGGCATGGGCTGCGGATAAAGGCCGGTGCGGTGATAGACGTCGATGAAATTAAGACCGATGGCCTTCTGCTTGATCCGGACCTCGTTGGGACCGGGCGGCGCCAGTTCGACATCCTCGTAAACAAGCGCTTCCGGACCACCCACTTTATGGACGCGGATCATTTTGGCCATGGTGCGAGACCTCCCTTTTGGTTGAGACGCAATCTAGCGGTGGATCCGCAGGTGACAAGTCGGTTTCGACTCTGTCACTGTGTATAGCGGATGAAAAAGGTATGCATGATGGGCATGGCTTCAGCCGGATCGAGCAGTGGGGTGTTCACTCCAAAACTCATCACCGCGTTGCGTGAAGGCTATGATCTTGAACGTCTCCGCCGCGATCTCGTTGCCGGGATCACCGTTGCGATGGTTGCACTACCCTTGTCTATGGCAATTGCAACGGCGTCCGGCACGACGCCCGACCGGGGCTTGATCACGGCTATCGTCGGCGGTTTCCTCGTTTCGGCACTTGGTGGCAGCCGATTTCAAATAGGCGGGCCAGCGGGAGCATTCATCGTTTTAGTGGCCTCTATCATCGAGCGGCAGGGCCTCGATGGATTGATCATGGCAACCGCCATGGGCGGCGTTATCCTGATTGCGATCGGCGCTCTCAGATTAGGGACCTACATCAAGTACATTCCGTACCCCGTCACAGTCGGATTTACCGCGGGGATAGCTGTTGTCATTGCGGCAAGTCAGATCGTCGATCTGCTCGGTCTCACCTTGCCGAACCGTGAGCCTGCCGCACTAATTCCGAAGCTCGCTGTTATCTCCGCCGCGCTGCCGACCATCAATCCTGCTGCAATCTTCGTGGCGGCTTTGTCGATGGCGATCATCCTCATTCTGCGGAAAGTGAAGCCGCATTGGCCGGGTTTCCTCATCGCCATTCTTGCCGCCTCATTTGCGGCAGTCGCACTTGACCAAGCGGGTTATCCGGTCGCCACCATCGGTTCTCGTTTTGGCGGTATTCCAGCTGCGTTGCCCACACCGCAACTGCCAGTCTTTTCTGTCGCAAAAATGCTGGCGCTTTTACCAGACGCCTTTGCCATAGCGATTTTAGGCGGGATCGAATCCCTCCTATCGGCGGTCGTCGCGGATGGATTATCGGGCCGCAGACACCGCTCGAACTGCGAGCTCGTCGCCCAAGGCTTTGCCAATATAGGCTCGGCCCTGTTTGGCGGCATCTGCGTGACAGGCACGATCGCTCGGACCGCGACAAATGTGAAAAGCGGCGCAGCAACACCCATTGCCGGCATGATCCACGCGATTGTGCTGCTACTCCTGATGTTGGTAGCAGCACCGCTCGCTGCCTACATCCCCTTGGCATCGCTTGCTGCGATCCTTGCCATTGTGTGTTGGGGCATGGCGGAGCGCGCCGAATTCACAGCCATTCTCAAACGCTCGCGCGGCGAAGCTATCATTCTCCTTGCCGTTTTCTTTCTTACCATCTTCCGTGACCTCACCGAGGCCATCGCTGTTGGCGTTGTGCTCGGCGCAATCTTTTTCATGCATCGCATGGCGGAAGTTGTGGCGGTTGAAAACGGTGTGCCGCTGATCGAAGACGATGTGGCCGATGAAAACAGGCAGGGCTTGCCTCTCGCCGCGCAAGCGGATCCCGATACCGTCATCTATCGGATCTCAGGCCCGTTCTTTTTTGGCGCAGCGGCCGAGGTAGGTGCGGTCCTCGACCGGATTGGCGAGGTCCCCAAACGGTTTGTGCTGGATCTCTCCGCTGTTCCCTTCATCGATACCTCTGGCGTCCGCACACTCAAAAGTACGATCGAGAGGATGCGCAATCATGGCGCGGAGATTATCATAGCGGGGGCTCGGCCAGCGGTGATGCAGATACTTGAGGCCCATGGCCTCAACAGGGTGACAGTGAGGTTCGCCGCTCACGCTGCCGCTGCCACCCGTTCATCCTCCGATCAATGAGAGCGTAGCACCCTTTTTTGCTGCTTTGTCTTGGCAGCGAGGAAGTTGACCGTTTCAATGGCTGCCGAGATAGCTATTGCAGTGAACGTTGTTCATGCTCCCCAGCTAGCCGGGTTGTTTAGCCATTCGAGAAGCGTGGCAACGATCCTCTTACTATTTGGCGCTCTTAGGACGCCGCAAAATGCCGAGTCCAACAAAATAAACGAGTGCCACCAGAAGTGCCGCCTGTGTAATGGCACCAGGATTGAGATCATCGAAGATAGCAAAACAGGCCGCTACGGCCCAGACAACTAGCATAACGATCGTTAGCGGACGAAAAGCCTTAACGCGGATTGGATGGACAAAAACCACGGGAAAGGCTTGTGCAACCGCCGTCACGATGACAAGCGCCGCCATAATCACAGGCGGCAACGGGAATATAAGCAGATAAAAAACAACGAGGTTCCACACT
This sequence comes from Hyphomicrobiales bacterium, assembly GCA_027488155.1. Lineage (GTDB taxonomy): Bacteria > Pseudomonadota > Alphaproteobacteria > Rhizobiales > Beijerinckiaceae > TNE-4. Next base: position 13,656 of record JAIYCE010000050.1, read on the forward strand.
GCGGGAAAACCAGCGAACCAATTGTCCTCTGTCTTCATGCGCGTATCGGCGAAATAGACCGCCGCACTCGCCACGATCACACAGCCAAGAAAAACGAGGAGCGGAAACGGCGCCAGACCTGACGCTATCAGGATTGCAGCAGGCACAAAAACATAGGTTGTAAAATCAACAACGAGGTCGAGCGTCTCGCCATTTACGGCAGGAACGCGTTCGGCGATGTTGATTTTACGCGCAAGCGGGCCGTCGAGGCCGTCGGCGATCAGCGCAACCCCCAGCCAGAAGAACGCTTCTGCAGGGTCGCCTTGAAAAGCCGCAATCAGTGACAAAAGTGCGAATGCGGCTCCTGATGCCGTCAAGGCGTGGACAGCATAGGCCGGCAAACGTTCTTTCAGCGGCCGGGGCTGGGGATTCATGGGTGACTGCGCCAAAATGGGCTCCGGATTGCGGGCGGCGCCTAAGCCCATGCCCAAAAGAGATATCCAATGAGAAGGTTCAGCTGCGCCAATAGGCCATCAGAGTATCAGTTCCGACAGCTCCTACCGCAATCATGGTGCCGAGTGCGGTTAGGACAAGACCTAGGGCGGTGGTTGCCCGCTGGCCTATCATTTTCTCTGCCGTCATCACTGCAGCCAGCACCGCCATCCAGACAAGGCTCATGGCACCTGCGGCTGCTGCCGCCAGCATCATAACCCAGCAACAGAGGATGCAGGCGACGCCCTGCCCGGCTCCGATTTCGATTGTCTGCCAAAAACCCGGATTATTAGGGGTATCGGTGAAGTTATGCCGGCAGACGGCGAGGCTTAAGCGCTTTAGCGGTGCAAATTGCCAAAGCCCCGCCAGTCCTATGGCAAAGCCGCCGAGAATTCCCAAAGCCGTAGCAGGCAAATTAAGGCGCGCGAGCACCAGCGACCCTGCGGTCTGGACAAGAGCAAAAACGCTCGCCGCAGCCAACCAAACGCCAAGATAGGACGCAATCAGAAGCATGGGCTTGATCGTGCTGCCCTGCCGTTCGATCCGGGCGGCAAAAGCAAGCGCCATGGGGATTGCAGAGGGCAACATCATGGCTGGCACCATCGGCAGCCATACAGTCAGCGCGGTCGCGTAACCCTCCGCCCAATCCAATGGGTGGGGCACGGGGCTGCAAATGGCCGCCCAGAGCGCAGATGCAGAGGGCAAGCCGGGAGGAAGCGCGGCATACAAAGCGCCCCAGCCTGCCAATATCAGACCGCCAAGGGTCAGCAGTGTGACCCAAGCGGTGGGTGACACGGTAGGTTCAGTTTCGGAGCCGGCACTCATGATTGCTTTTTTAGCATGGCTTCGCGCCGCCTCACATGCGGCCCTTTGCGGATGGATGCGATGGGCTTTCGGCCCTATAAACCGCAGCATGTCGGATCGTTACGAAATTGCCATCGTTGGAGCCGGAGCCGTCGGGCTCGCGGCGGGTGTAGGTTTTGCGCGCGCGGGCCGGCGTGTCGCCGTCGTCGGGACCGATGGAGCCCGGCGCGACGGGCGCACTGTGGCGCTCATGGAAACATCGTTGCAAGTCTTGGAGCGGATCGATCTGCGCGTCCTCGTCGAAGACAATGGCGCGCCACTGATCTATCTGCGCATCATCGATGATACCGGGCGGTTGCTGCGCGCACCGCCCGTCACATTCGATTCCGCCGAGATTGGGCTTTCAGCTTTCGGTATCAATGTCGAATCGGCAGCTTTGGTTGATTTGATCGCGGCAGAGGCCGCCAAAACCGCAGGCCTCGTCCGCATCTGCGACAATGCGGCCGCCATCGAGCAAAGCCGTATCGTTCTCGCCGATGGGAGCTTCGTCAAAGCGGATTTGTTGATCGGCGCGGATGGGCGAAACTCTCTAGTTCGCAAAGCTGCTGGAATCGACACGAAGGAATGGACCTACGACCAGACCGCCGTCACGGCAATCTTCGCACATGACCGCTCACATCGTGACACATCAACCGAATTCCACACGTCCGAAGGCCCGTTCACCTTGGTACCATTGCCGGGCAAGCGCTCAAGTCTTGTCTGGTTGTGCAAACCTGCACGCGCAGCACGCCTGATGGCGCTTGACGATATCGACTTTGCGCGTGCTGTTGAGGATCAGGCGCAATCCATGCTCGGCGCGATGCGGCTCGACGGGCCGCGCGGCGCTGTACCAATGGGCGGTATTTCCGTTCACGACGTGATCGCTCCCGGTGTGGCGCTCGCGGGGGAAGCGGCGCATGTTTTCCCACCAATAGGAGCGCAGGGTTTAAATCTAGGCCTGCGCGATGTCGCGGATCTGCTTGAAGCTTTTTCGAACGGTGTTTCTGAAACGGGTTTCGCGCGCTATCGCAAGGGCCGTTTGAACGATATCGCTTTTCGCACCAATGCCGTTGATGCACTCAATCGTTCGCTTCTGGCCGGATTTCTGCCGATCGATGCGGCGCGCTCCATGGGTCTCACTTTGCTAGGTTCCATCGGTCCCTTGCGCCGCTTCGTGATGCGGCAAGGGCTCGGCAGTTCGCGCTAGAAGGCAAAAAGGCTCGTTGGTAGTTTATTCTCGGTGATGAGCCACAAAAGCGCCGTCACCGTACCAACAGAGAGCATTGTGCCGAGCAGGATCGCCGTGGACGCACGCTCGACATAAACATGATATTGATTTGCAATCACAAACACGTTCAACGCCGGAGGGAGTGCAGCCATCAATACTGCCGTCATCATCCATTCGCGACTGAACGGGCCAAGCAACGACAAGATCACGAAGACCGCTATCGGATGAAGAACAAGTTTGATGAAAAGTAGCGCAGGCATTTCCCATGGAACAGACTTGACCGGGCGCAAGGCCACCGTCACACCCATCGTGAACAGCGCCACGGGAGCAGCCGCATTTTTCAAAAATGTGAGCATCGTGTCGATGGCCGCAGGTGGTTGGAATTTAAAGTAGGCGGCTACAACAGCAACCGCGATTGATACGTTGAAAGGGTGAGTGACGACGCGTTTGACGATGTACCAGACCGTCTCGCCTAATTTCATCTTGTCACTGCCGCCAAGCGACATCAGAAACGGCACCAGCGTGAACAGCAAGATGTTGTCAAAAACAAAGATCAGCGCGGTGGGGACGATGGCTTCCGGGCCAATGACCGAGATCGTGAGGCCGGGGCCCATATAGCCGATATTGGCATATGCCCCTGCAACCGCTTGCACAGTGGCTTCGCGGATGCGGCCTTTCATCGTGATGATCCCGATCAGAAAGGCGAGCGCAAAGGCAACGTAGGTGGCAAGCGTGGTACCGATTACATAGGGCCAATTGGCGAGTTGCTCGAATGGGGCCGACGATATCAGTTTGAAGAACAGAGCCGGGAGGGCGACATAAACGATAAAGAAATTCATCCATTGCAGGCCGGCCTCGGGCAGTTTCTTCAGCTTGCCGCAGAAGAACCCCAAAAAGATCAGCCCGAAGAAGGGCAAGGCCAAAGCG
>JAIYCE010000097.1 GCA_027488155.1 Hyphomicrobiales bacterium
AGTTTAACTATTGTTGGTACGGGGATCATGTTCCCAAGCCAAATGACATTTGCTGCAGCTGAAACGATTAAGGACGCAGATATTGTTTTCTACAATGTTGGCATCCATCCGCTTGCTGTTCAGTGGATCATTGATCATTCAAAAAAATCGGTCGATCTCTATAGCTTCTATGGAGACGGTAAAGATCGCCAGCAAAGCTACGACCAAATGACGAATGCGATGGTCGATGCTGTGAAAGAAGGGCAAAAAGCCGTTGGTGTCTTTTACGGACACCCGGGTGTTTTTGTTGGCCCAGCCTATGATGCCATCATTGCCTGTCGGAAGCACGGTAAGCAGGCGGTGATGTTACCAGGTGTGAGTGCATTCGACTGCATGATTGCGGATCTCGAATTTGATCCTGCTGTGTCAGGGTGCGTAATGATCGAGGCAACAGAATATATTCTGTTTCAGAAAAAGGTCGATCCATACTTTCCTTTGGTGCTTTGGCAAGCGGGCGTTGTCGGCGACTTTACGTTTGCTCTCAAGCAGCAGAGCGATCATGTTGACATCTTAAAACAGCGTCTGCTCGAAGATTATCCCGAAGATCACACCATCATCGCTTACGTCGCAGCAACCTTGCCAGGTATGAAGCCATCAGTCGATGTTGGCACTATTGGAAAGCTCGAACAATTATCCCTGAATGCTTCGAGTACCTGCCTCATTCCACCCATCGGTATGGCAAACTTGCATAAAGAAAATCTTGAACTGCTACGATCTCGAACACAAAAGCAATGAAGTTATATAGCCTCCTCGTCCTAGCGATACTCATTGGGTTGTTCCCGATCCATTCCGCCATTGCTCAGGACATCAAAGCCTGTGAAAAATTAACTGAGGTTTCAGACAAAGAGAGAGAAAACTGCCGTAAAATGATCCGGGATACATTTAATGTATCGCAAGCTGCAGGCGGGCGCGTTGAGACATTGCGGCAAGTAAGCCAAACACACTCACAACTTGGAATGCATGAGAACCAGTGGTCACTTAATTTTACGGGTAATGTGACCAATACAACTGGCCGGTATCCGATACCGCAGCAAAGCCAGTGGATTACGCAAGCCAATTTCAAGACCGACGAAGGTACGCTTTATTCCCTCATTTTAGAGCGCGATAAGCAAGTTCATCAATTTGATGGCACAGCTACGGTTCAAATACAGACTAATCTCACTCCTGTACTCAAAGTTACTACAAGCTTAGGAGGTGCTTCACTCGATCGTTTCGATCCACAATTTATCGCTAAAATTGCACCTCAATACACTCTATACTACAATCTTAAATCGTCCTTTTATGTCTCAATCGGTACCACGTTTCAGGTTTCAAAATACAAATTCGGTAATCTTTTTCAGGCAACACCAGCCCTAACGATAGGTACCGCCGAGCCCTCCATTTCATTAAATATTGGGTATAACGCATCGCAAGCCACAAATGTGACTGCTCAATCCCCATCACAGCTTGCTCAGCCGACAGCGATTAATGGCTTCCAATTCACATTGTCCTATCAACCCATTACTGACCTGAATCTTTCACTGACCTATATGCCGATTAACACATCTGCTTTCTTCGGCATTGTAACACGTGAAACGGCGTGGACACTGGCGGCAAATTATCAGCTTACTAAGGCGGTTAGTGCAGGCATCACCTACCAATATGGCTGGGTCAATTACTCGCCCATCGGTCGCCTTTACGAACTAAACAATGTGGGTGGCTCCTTAAATATAACGTTTTGAATGTTGAGAACAATGAAGATAATTTTTTTGAATAAATAATATTAAATTACTGAGTAATAAAATTTTATGTCATTCTTAATTTAAACGCTATTGGCGATTAAAGTGCACTCCTTATTCAGCGAGATCGCCGTCACATATGACCTGGTCTCATTGGGTGATCTGTTTGTTTTATGGTTTTAGTTTTATTTATGTAACTATTCTTTCGATCGGCAACCTATATTCAGAATTTTCAGCGGTACTTTTACCGTTCGTCCCAATCCACTTAAAAGCCTCCCGCAGTTTCACAGTCAGTTTTTGCCTGTCATTGAAGGCGGAAAAGAGGGCAACATTGTCCCTGTCGCTCTTAGGTCGCGTCAGAGTTTTTTACATTAAGCATTGCTAAAGCCCTCATCAATCAAAAGCTCTAGTAACATGTCCTGATCAGACATCATCAGGCCTCATCAGGCGCTACGAATGCGCCCTCCTGTACCTGAAACAATCTTAGAAAACCGCCAAATCAGCGGTACATAACAAGGGGGCTGGACAAGGGCTCGACACCAAGCTTATGAGCAATGTCTTCGACACACTCATTTACTGAACATCCAATGGTCTTAAGGTGAATTTCCGGCTTTGCAGGTGCCTCATAAGGGCTATCAATGCCAGTAAAATTCTTGAGTTGCCCAGTCCTTGCCTTCGCATAAAGACCCTTAACATCACGCTTTTCGCACTCCTCAATCGGAGTATCAACGAAAACCTCGACGAATTCATCCGGGCCAAATAATTCACGAGCCATCTGGCGCTCATTGCGATAAGGCGAAATAAAGCTAACAAGTACGATCAGCCCCGCATCGACCATCAGCTTTGCCACCTCTGCAACGCGTCGTATATTTTCGACACGGTCGGCTTCTATGAAACCAAGATCGCGATTAAGGCCGTGTCGAATGTTATCGCCATCGAGTAAATAAGTGTGCTTACCCTGTGCGTACAGACGTTTTTCTAAGAGATTAGCAATCGTTGACTTACCAGAACCTGACAGACCGGTAAACCAGATGCATTTCGGAATCTGATATTTTAGTTCAGCACGAAGTTCTTTACTAATCTCTAGTTCTTGCCAATGGATATTACGAGCACGCCGAAGCGCGAATTGTATCATCCCAGCGCCAACTGTCTTGCAAGTGAGCTTATCGATGAGAATGAAACAGCCAAGGCCTTTGTCATCGCGATAGGTGTCAAAGACCAAAGGAGCACTCGTCGATAGATTAACCGTTGCGATCGCGTTGAGATCTAATGTTTTTGCTGCTAATCTTGCACCCGTGTTCACATCTTCCCGATATTTTATTTCAGTGATCGTCGCTGAAACTTCTCGCGTCCCGAGCTTCAGAAAATATTGTCGCCCAGGCGCCATAGGATGTTCATTCATCCACAAAAGCCGTGCCTCAAACTGATCTGCAACTTCGGGACGATAGGCATTTGCCACAATCACGTCGCCACGGCTGATGTCGACTTCGTCGTCGAGCGTCAATGTTACAGAGTCACCGGCCACTGCTGCTTCGGCATCGGAGAAGCCAGAAAGTACGGATTTCACACGGCTCTGCGCACCAGATGGAAGCACGGTAATAACATCGCCGGGCTGAACCCTACCGCTCGCAATCCGCCCGCAAAATCCGCGGAAATCTAGATTAGGGCGATTGACCCACTGGATCGGTAATCGGAAAGGTCTTCCGACAGCATCGTCACTCACTTGCACCGTGTCGAGAAAGTCCATCAAGCTCGGACCATCGTACCACGGCATACGTGCGCTGCGATGAAGCACATTGTCTCCATCAAGACCCGAAAGAGGGATGGCCGTGACAGTCGAGAATTCAAAGTCGCTTACAAAGGCTCTGAAATCCGCAACAATTTTATCAAATTCTGTTTGATTAAAACCAATCAAATCCATTTTATTGATTGCGAGAACAATATCACGAATTCCCATCATTGAGACAATCCGACTATGACGTCGTGTTTGTGTCAAGACGCCCTTTCGGGCATCAATGAGTATCACGGCTACATCTGCGGTTGAAGCACCTGTGGCCATATTGCGGGTGTATTGTTCGTGGCCAGGCGTGTCTGCAACCATGAAGCGGCGCTTGTTAGTCGCAAAGAAGCGATAGGCGACGTCGATAGTAATCCCCTGCTCGCGTTCGGCCTGCAATCCATCGACTAGAAGTGCGAGATCGATTTTTTCACCCTGTGTGCCATATTGACGTGAATCGGCCTCGATCGAAGCAAGTTGATCATCGAAAATTGCTTTACTTTCGAAGAGCAGACGACCGATGAGAGTGCTTTTTCCGTCATCAACGCTGCCACATGTAATGAAACGCAAGGTTGACTTTGTACCTTGCGACTCAAGAAATGATACGATGCTGTGTGCAGCCAGTTCATCCGTAGGTCTTACCATCAGAAGTAACCTTCCTGCTTCTTCTTTTCCATCGAGCCAGGTGTATCGCTGTCAATCAGTCTGCCCTGCCGCTCAGAACTACGAGCGTTGAATGTTTCAGCAATGACAGCTTCAAGCGTGTCTGCTTCGCTCTCGACAGCAGCCGTCAGTGGCCAGCAGCCAAGTGTACGAAAACGTACTTTTCGATTTTCGACCTGCTCACCGGGCTGAAATGGAAATCGATTGTCGTCGATCATGATCCACTGGCCACCACGCCGTACAACGGGCCTCAAATCTGCCAGATAAAGTGGTACGATCGGGATATCTTCTTTGTATATGTACTGCCAGATGTCGAGTTCGGTCCAATTGCTAATTGGGAAGACGCGGATCGTCTCATTCGCTCTCATATGTGTGTTGTAGAGGTTCCACAATTCTGGGCGTTGTGCCTTGGGATCCCACCGATGCCCCTCCGAGCGGAAACTAAAAATACGTTCCTTGGCGCGAGATTCTTCTTCATCACGACGCGCGCCACCAAACACAACATCAAACTTGTGAAAGTCTAGTGCCTGCTTGAGCGCCTGCGTTTTCATTATGTCAGTATGATAATTGCTACCATGCGAAAATGGGCCGACATTCTGAGCAGCACCATCAGGATTTGTGTAAGTGATCAGCTTTACCTGGGCCTCTTCCACCATTCTTGCGCGATGGGCATACATCGCCTGAAACTTCCAGCCCGTATCAATGTGAAGAAGAGGAAATGGTGGTGGTGCAGGATAGAAGGCCTTCCTTGCCAAATGTAGCATAACGGAAGAGTCTTTGCCGATCGAATACATCATCACTGGATTTCTGGCCATTGAAAAGGCCTCACGAATGATTTCGATCGCTTCTGCTTCTAGAGAGTTCATATGCATCACAATTAATCACTCACAATCTAAAACGTTTCATGTTTATGCCGATACAATAGATATTTCCAGAAAGTAATATTCTTGGCAACTAATAGGCATGAATTATATTCTTATTCATATAACAAGCTTTATCGTGGCCGTGTGTAATGACCCATTATGTTGAAAATTCCAAATATTTCTGTGTCATTACATATCGTAATTAAATGCATTTAGCGATTTGTAACGAAATTAATCACTAAGCTTTGGCTTGCCATTGATTATTCATATATTTCAGAAATAGAAAGAATATTATTCAAAATATGAACTCTAGCGTGGGCGTAAAAATGCCTCACTGTGGAATTTTTGCTGCCCAAAACCTAGCCCAAAGTAAGTTGATCAATAGGTCTTTTGATAGGGATGTAGCATAAATATCATGCTTAATTGGGGTGCCCAAGGTTATCATCACCACTGCAAATTCCACCTTGAGCGCTGCAGAAGCTATAACGTTATTTAAGATACGCTTCATCAAAATGCTGATTTCGATATTAAGGTCCAAACAAATGTTGGATAGCTTTATGCGGTCTACACTTCATTTCAAGCTTCACTCATTTTGATATGCTTGCGGTTAAGGGATAGCTCAAAAGACTTAGCGTTCTGCTGAACTGCGCTACGAACCGCCAAATCGAGGGCTTTGTGCGAAGCTTAAAGACGACCATCCATTAGAAATTCATCCGAATGATTTCTGGGCGATAGACTTTGTTCATGACCAGCTATCCACGGGATCGAAGATCAGGGTCTTGGCGGTTGTTGATGCTTTTTACCGTTTCTCACCAGCCATCAATCCAGAGTTCAGCTACCGGGCAGAAGATGTCGTCGCCACCTTGGAAAGAGTTTATTTCAAGATTGGCTATCCGAAGACGATACGGGTCGATCAAGAAACTAAGTTTGTTATTTGAGATCTCGATCTATGGGCTTATGCCAAGGGCGTGACCTTGGACGGCTCACGTCGACGCAAGCCGGCTGACAACGCTTTCATCGAGGCATTTAACGGGCGTTTCCGAAACGAATGTTTAAACGCCCATTAGTTCATAACGTTTGTAGATGCGTGCCAGAAGATGCAGGGTTGGCTCAGATACTACAATGAAGAACGTCGGCACGGTGCGATCGGCAATAAGCCACCGATAACCCTGCAAAACTCCGCAGGCGTCACCAGCCCTTTGACGTGAGTGAGCCGAAAAACCCTAACTCCCGACAGTCCAAAGAATAGGAGCTGAGATTAAGCAGAATTTTATCGTGAGACCTCATCCTGATTAAGGGGCGGTCCATTATCGAAGAGGGTTTTGCTGTTGAAGCCATAGCCTTGATGGGCTCCTTATGCCAGAAGCTATCTGGCTGATCATTCTTAAAAGTGCGCTCCATGGACTTCGCTTCTGCCCTAAGGGATGGCGACCAATTCTACCAGTCTGGGCAGGCAGAGGCAGCGCGCTTGGCTTGGGTCGCCGCCTATGGGGCAGCAGGGTCGCCGGGAGACCTTCTTGCCGTAACCAACCGCTTCCTCTCCCTGGGTTTTCTCACAGAGGCTGAGACGGCCTTGGGGCGCCTCCCAGTGGATGAGCCTTCGGCCCCTGTGTTGGCTGCCCGTGCTGCCCTAGCGCTCGAAAGGGGCCATGTGGGAGAGGCCAGAACGCTGTTTGAGCAAGGCCTGCCTCTGCAGCACCTCCGCATGATGAGCAATGCCTTACTCGTGCGGCATTACGAGACGCCGATCGACACCTTGGCGCTTCTTCAAGCCAGCCGCCAATGGGCTGACATTGCACGGGCTCAGGTACCTACCATAGAGGCTCCAAAGACCAGCTTGGGAGCGGGAGCCAAGAACCGTCTCAGGATCGGCTTTGTGTCTGGCGATCTCTGCGCGCATCCCGTCGGTTTTTTGATTGCGCCTTTGCTGCGCGCCTTCCATGCGCGTGCTGATGAGGTCGATATCTTCGTCTTCGACAATGGTATCCAAAACGATTGGATGACGGCGCAATTGAAGGCTCACTGCAAGCCGGATCATTGGTACGCTATTGCTGGCTTGGGCAACGAAGAGGCGTCGCGCTTGATTGCCTCTTGCCATCTTGATGCCCTCATCGATGGCTCGGGCCATACAAGCCGCTCACGCTTGCCTCTTTTCGTAAATCGCTTGGCACCTCTCCAAATTTCATGGGGCGGTTACTTCTCTACCACGGGTCTTGATACGATCGATGCTGTGGTGATGGATGATGGCCATCTTGCGCAGGGTATCGATGCTTATTTCACGGAAAAGCTCCTTCGCGTTCCAAGCCGCTTCATTTACGCTCCTCCATCCTTCTGTCCACCTGTTACGGATGTTCCCTATTTCCGTTTTGGCGCCATCACTTTTGGATCTTTTAATAATATTGCAAAAATCAACGAAGGTGTGATTTCTGCATGGTCATGTATATTAAGGAGAGTTGAAAGATCACGTTTGATTTTAAAATGGCGCTGCTTTGCAGATCCTGATTTTTGTGATGCCTTGCGCATGCGCTTTGCTTGGTATGGAGTAGATCCTGATCGGATCGAATTGCGCCCCTTCTCGATCTATCGCGACACTTTAGCTGAATATCGTGATATTGACATCGCGCTCGATCCATTCCCTTTCACGGGTGGGCAGACAAGTTTAGATGCCTTGTGGATGGGCGTACCTCTTGTCACTTTGGCAGGCTTCACGCCTGTCGAGAGGCAGGGTCACGCTTTTGTCAATCTGATAGGACGCGCGGATTGGTCAGTAACGGATCCCGGCACCTATGTGAAAAAAGCTGTTGCGCTTGCGCGCGATCCCAATCGTCTACGAGAAATGCGCTTCGATCAGCGCTCATCAATACATCAATCGAAGCTCAGCGATGCGGCAGCTTTTGTTGCTCTCTTGATCAATTTTGTAAGAAACTACTAACCTCTTTTCGCCAGTGGCCGGCATGTGATGACGCGGGGATGGCCCACAATGCCAAAGCTCGAATGGTTCAACCTAAACCGCTTCAAGGCCCATTCGGTCAGCCACACAACGGCCGATCGGACAGGAACAAGTGAGCAAAGGGCAAATTCCGTTACGTCGCTTCACACTTAAGGCATTGCTCTGCCGATTTGGTGCCATTAGTTTTCATATAGTGGCGACACGCCGCACACGACATGAACGGGAAGGTTGCATCATGCGCATGAGACAATGTGTTGCGTTATTGGCTTTGATCGTGCTGGCTTTTGGCTTGGTTGCACAGGCCGAGGCGAAGGATAAAGCGCCTCCTTACATGACGGTGCAATTCTCCGTCAGTGATTATGCTGCGTGGCGCCCTGTCTTTGATGCCGCTGAGCCTATGCGTGTTGCGGCGAACGTGAAGAACCCACGGATCTATCGCAGTGCCGATAAGCCGAACGATATTCTCGTCATTTTTGATGTCGGTTCGAAAAAAGCAGGCCGCGCATGGATCCACTCACCAAGCCTGCGCGATGCTTGGGCCAAGGGTGGCGTTATCGGCGATCCGATTGTGGGCTTCGTCAGCTTTCAGCAAATGAAAGAGAAACGCTGATAAATTCATATATTGGTTGCTAGAAGACTAGCATCATCCAATTTCAACATGATCTTGAGTAAAGGCGGCCCGGGTACGGCCCGCCTTTCAATCACCCATCAAGATAGAATATTGATTCACTTGTTTTGAACGCAGTAATTACCGCTTGTCGAATATCCGCTGGGGCAAGATCCATTGCGATGGATGGCTTGCTTACCCTCACCATTGCGTACGCAATAATTGCCGCTCGTATTATATCCCGAAGGGCAAGATCCGACCCTTTCAATGGCATGGAGCGAGCTCTTCGTCGCAACGCAATAATTGCCACTTGTTGAATAGCCAGACGGGCAAGACCCATTTCTCCCTATGGCTTGCTGAGCTTGGATCGGAAAAATCGGTATGACACACAACAAAAAAAGAAAAAGGCCCTTCATAGGCATGCAAAATCGTCGAAGAGACGAGTTATAAAGTGTTGTATGGCCGACCATAGCGATATCTCTCACACGAAGGTGAATTGGTTCGTCGCTACACTAGCAACGCCCTGAATAAGGCAAACGAATTCGTCCCTTGCTTCGTAACGACCGCTTGCATTGCTGTCCCAGTAAAGACCGAGGCCTGAATTGCCATTGAGGTTCAGGTTCGAGAGGAAATAGGTTCCTCCCTTGAGTTGGATCTTGTCGCTTGCTGTAAAATCTCTAATCAGCGCATAATCGGAATAGCCCGCATTTGACGCGATACCATTATTGTAATAGACGCCGCGCGCATCGCCGAGCACGAAGAGATCATTTCCAGATCCACCCATCAAAACATCAACGGAATTCTTACCGAGAGTGTTGTTCGTATTTGTATTGGCTATTCCAAAGATCACATCATTCCCGCTGGTGCCGGTGATGACATCATTTCCTGCTGTGCCATAAAGCGTTCTTCCTATTGATGTTGTAGGCGAAGGCGTAGGCGTAGGGCTGGGCGCTGGGTTTGTCGTGCTCGTATCGCCTAACATAGTCCCAATATCGAGACGCCCACCTGTAACAGTCTTTCCTACCAAGGATGCCGTAGCAGACGATGAGCTGAGCAAAGCATCGCGCAATTGCGCTGCGGTAAAATCAGGGCGTTCAGCTGCAAGAAGTGCGAGAGCCCCCATCACATGGGGCGTTGCCATTGAGGTGCCGCTGAAAGATGCGTAACCACCTCCTGCCACTGTCGACCATATGCCAGCTCCCGGTGCCGCAAGATCGACTGTCTTTGCTCCATAATTTGAAAAGTTCGCGAGCCCTCCCGAGCTCGTGAGAGCTGCGACGGCAATGACGCTCTCGAAACCGGCACTGGTGATTGTGCTAAGATTTGAAGGATAATTGGCGACAATGTCATTGTTATCGCCGATCCCGTCTGATCCACCATTTCCAGCTGCAGCAACAAAGAGGGCATCCTGTTTAGCACCACGTGTAACGGCATCGAGCAAGGATTGTGAAAAACCAGCTCCACCCCAAGAATTATTGGTACCTATGAATTCAGCTGGTGTGGTATCAAGCTTGGATATATTTGTGTAATAATCAAGTGCATTGATCGCAGCTGAGAGTGAACCTGATCCTTGCGCATTCATAAATTTGAGCGCCATTAACGAGACGCTCCAATTCATGCCTGCTACGCCGGTACCATTGCCGCCAATGGCACCGATTGTTCCTGCTACATGTGTTCCATGATTATTGTCGTCATAAGGATCATTGTCATTGTTGACGAAATCCCAACCGATCAAATCGTCTGCGTAGCCGTTCCTGTCATTATCCTGGCCATTGGCCCATCGTGCATCTTTCAGCAAGTCCCCTGCATCGATACGGCCATTCGTGTTTATGTCGGAAACATAAATACCATTCTTCGGATTGTTGAGGTCACGAAAAGTGATGAGGCCATCGCCATCTACGTCGACAAGCGCAACATCCTTCCTTATTTCGCCCTGATTAAGCCAGACATTGAGATAGAGATCGGAATGGGTGTAATCGATGCCTGTATCGATATTGCCAATAACGATTTTCATCGCCCCAATTTTTCCAGCACTCCAGGCCTCGGCAGCTTGCGAGCCAAAGGCATTGGCAGGTGTCGACTTATCGCCATATGCGCCCCATTGGGACCCATTGCTGTAATAGCTATCATTGGCAGTGGCTTGCACGCCGATGGTCCAATCCTGTTCTGCAAAACGGACGGATTTGCTCTGTGCAAGAGCGTCTAGAAAGTGTATCTGTGCGCTTTTGGCAATATCGACCAGAACAAGATCGCCAGAACTGCTATCGGCTGGCCTTACTATCTTCACAAAGTCCGCACCTAAGCCAGCAAGCGTGGAGCGCTGATCTGCTGGAGCGATACCGCTTTCGAACTGTACAAGAAAGCGCGTTGTTGCCGATGGTGTGGCAGTTGCGCTTTGTAGCCCTGGCACTCCACCATCATCGGCAAAACCGAGCATGGAATAGGTCAGTTCATTGTGCGCGCGTGGGAGATCACGCGAAGACGGGGACACGATCCAACCGGCATGGCTTGGGCTCTTGCTGAAGAGCGTTGCAAAATCGATGGGGGCCGCAAGAGAGGTCCAGATAGCATCGTTGAAGAGCGTGGCTGCGGATGCGCGATCTGGGTCGATATTGCGAGCCTTCGTTCTGTTGAACCCCATCGGAGCGCATTCCTCTTGCAAGCGGACGATCTATCCATAGAGGCTTAGCGCTATCCGAAAACACTGAAAAGCGTCTCTCAGCGCATCATTGATAAGACGGTTGCGCACAGGTTTTATTTATCGGATCAATCTAGTAATATGACGCTACGTTATGTTGAAAATGTTGATTGCCGCCGCAAACCGAGCAAGAGCGCCTCTCCAGCCTATATTTTTCGCATAAGACACTGAAAATAAAAGAAAAATAAGCAATTGAAAATTTCGTGGATTCGTATATCCCACTTCTCAATCCAACTAGGGGTCCAACAAGGGGTCTTCCAATGCCTATCTTCACTATCGATGGCCGTGAATATGACACTGACAAGATGTCAGATGATGCACGCAACCAACTCATGAGCCTGCAATTCACCGATCAGGAGATTGCCCGCCTGCAGGCCAAAATGGCGATGGCGCAGACCGCCCGCATGGCCTACGCCAAAGCGCTCGAGCAGGCTCTAGCCACCTATGGCTTCTCGGCCGATAGCGCCAATTGATTGATTTTGAGGACCGAATTTAATTGGTCGCTCGTGTTTAAGGCCCCGAATGGGGCCTTTTTCATGGGCCGTTTTTCCGAACAAAAATCGTTACTCGCTAACAGTCATCGAAAGCTTCATTGGGGCGAAAAAACAATCATAGCAGCCTTGTGTTCATCTGACGTAACGGCATAAATTGAAGATTCCACACAGACTGGCACTGAGAACTAGCAGAGCATTATCTCAGTTTTTGTACATCAGCGTTGATGCCCAGCCACTTCCACGCGGCGTCATTCTTGACGAACCTGAGCCGGTATTTCACTCGGATGCTATCGGTTTTGAACACGCCAGCGAGCACTAATGCTCCCTCATCATCAAGCTTCGCGTCCTCATAGGAATCATAGTCTTCGTAGATAATGTCTTCGAAGAACAACTGGTTTGTGCGGAATGGCTTGAAGGTCTCGAAGAGCTTCTCAATTGAGAGCTGAGCCTGGACTTCTTTAGACGCCTTTGCATGGAGGACGCTGTAGTTTGCCGTCATATTCGCGTCGTTGAAGGTCATCAGCGTTGTGCGGATAAGGACCTCTTGCTCATCGTCTGAGGGGAGTGAAGCAGCGTTGGCGGGCGCGAAAATCGCCAGCATCATCACCGCTGCAATCAAGGTCAATGCGGCTCTTCTGGCGCAAACAAGGACCTCTAACAACTGGCAGCCAAACTTTTGATGCCTCATAGTACTTCTCCCGTATCCTAAATTATGAGGACAATGGTATCATGGATATGTCGTTTGGCAACGTTTGTGCGCTCGAGAAAAACAGATATTCAGTAACAGCAATTTCTGAACAGAAGAGTTTAGCCCCCCGTTCGCGGCATCGCCATGGCTAACAGTCGCCCCTGATAGAATTGTTGCAGATACAAGACATCAGCATTAGATGATGATGTAACATTTCCACCCACATCTGAACGAGTCAAATCCAGATTGGCAAATCCAATGCTAAGAAGGTCTATAAAGTTTGGAAACTGCATCGCCAACTCCTTGAAGGCTTGTTGATTAAATTCGTAGACCCTCACAGGCGTATCGGCAGTAACCGTAGCCGAATGCGGTGTTCCCGAGATAAATGAGTTACGGCCAAAACTTTGTGTCGCTATGAAGTGCTCGCGCAGCATCCGATCTCCCAGCTTATCGCTACGATTTCTGCCTCTTTTGAAAACCGAGTGTGTTAGGGCGCTGCCCAGGTGACGACGCGCATCAGGGTATCCCTTTGTTAGAGCGGGCAGACCATCCCTCCGTCCCGACCTGCCTTCCCCGGGGCGAGGCGTTGGTCGGCGGTCAAGGATGGCCAGCGGCCACCGCGCAGCGGCGCGAAGCGTCCTTGATGGCCGGGCGGCGCCTTGCCATGCTAGGCGTGAGGGGCCCGGGAGGCGAGAGCGCAGATGCAAAACGAACTTTTCGAAGCAGCTTTGGGCGTCGCCAAGCCTTGGTATGTCAACGCCGTGGATTTTGACACAGACAAGAAGACCCTGACGATCAGCATCGATTTTGTCGTCGGAACCCGGTTTCCCGCTGCTGGGGTGGTGGGCGAGCATCCTGTCCACGACACTCAGATTAAGCGGATGAGGCATCTCAACTTCTTTCAGCACGAATGCTTCCTGGACGTCCGGACGCCGCGCGTGAAGACGCCAGACGGGAAGGTTGTCCAATACGAACCCGACTGGTTCGGCAAGCTCGCCGGGTTCACACTGCTGTTCGAGGCCCTCGTGCTGGCCATGGCCCAGCAGATGACATTTGCTGCCGTAGCCAAGTTGGTCGGCGAGTCCTGGCATCGCGTTCACGCGATCTGTTCACGCTATGTAGATATTGCTCTGGCCGAGGCCGATCAGTCGGCGGTGAGCGCCGTGGCGATCGACGAGACCTCGTGTCGGCGCGGCCACAACTACTTGACTATCGCCGCCGATATGGGCGAACGCAAGGTAGTGTTCGTTACCGATGGCAAGGACGCCAAGACTGTGGCCGCCTTCGCCGAATACATAGTCGCACATAAGGGCGCGCCCGACCAGATCACCTCCGTCAGCATCGACATGTCGCCGGCATTCATCAAGGGAGTGACTGAGCATTTGCCCAACGCGCGCATCACCTTCGACAAGTTCCATGTCGTCGCCCATGCATCCGCTGCGGTCGACCAGATGCGTCGTCTCGAACAGCGCACTACCCCAAGTCTAAAGGGCTTGCGCTGGACGCTGCTCAAGGACCGCGACAGCCTCTCCAATGAAGCTCGCGCCGATCTCGATAACCTGATCCTCCAAGCCCCAACCAAGCGGACGGCGAGGGCATGGCTGTACCGTGAGCATCTACGCGAAATCCTGCACCGAAAGCAGATCAACGTCGCCTCCGTCATGCTGAAACAATGGTGCGCCAACGTCATGCGTTCTAAAGTCGACCCAATGAAAGAGGTCGCCAGAATGATCAAAAGGCACTTCGAGGGCATCGTCGCATGGACCCAAACCCGCCAGAACAATGGCTTCATTGAGGCCCTGAACGGCCTCTTCCAGGCCGCCAAGCGCAAGGCCCGCGGCTACAAGCGTTTCGCAACAATGCGCACCGTTCTGTTCCTAATCGCCGGAAAACTCGACTTCGCCCAAACCAAACCCCAGACCCTGTAACCCATTCAAAATTCAAATGAGCCACTTAATTCAACTTCAGACGAAGGCCTACACTGGTTATTTGTGAGGCTGGCAATGTTGGCCCCCGATCCTCTTCTTGTTGCTACCAATCGTTTTGGCCTTGGCGCTCGCGGCGCAGCAGCGCTCTATTTGTCTGGTGGCGGCGGGGACCCACGCGCATTTGTTCTTGCTGAAATCAACAAACCTCCTCTCGATCTTCCTGGGAAGCAGCAAGCCTCCTCAGCTCATCTTTTGCAGTTATTTTTTGCTGAACAAAAAGCCGTTCGCGATGCGCGCGCCATGCCCGTTATGACGCCCTCTGCCCATGATCCGAACACGGCAAATCAGGCTGCTGTGCCAGAACGAAACTTTGCACGCGATGTTTATCGCGAAGAGGCTTTATTGCGCTTCCAGCAGGCTTTTCGTGTCCCAAGCGGATTGATCGAGCGTTTGACGGCATTTTGGGCCAATCATTTTGCCGTCTCGTGCTTCAAGGGACCATTCGTTCGGATCGTTGCGGGTGCCTATGAAAGAGAAGCCATCCGGCCACATGTCTTAGGTCGTTTCTCCGATATGGTGATGGCCGTTGAACGCCATCCCGCCATGATTTTCTTTCTAGACAATACGTGGTCTGCAGGCGCGCAGTCGCAGGTTGGACGTAACAATCCCAAGCGTGGCCTGAATGAAAATCTTGCGCGTGAAATTTTGGAATTGCATACGCTTAGTGTGAATGGTGGTTACACGCAGGCCGACGTTACATCCCTCGCCAACATGATAACGGGATGGACCTATTCAGGACCTGACGGCCGCTTTGGCGAACCAGGACAATTCGCTTTTGTTCCGCAATGGCACGAACCCGGACCGCAAACATTACTGCGACGCATTTTCGATCAGCAAGGCGTGGCTCAGGGCGAAGCAGCACTGAGGATGCTGTGCCAGCACGAAAAAACAGCAAAATTCATCGCTACTAAGTTAGCTCGGCATTTCGTTGCCGATGATGCTCCACCTGCTCTTGTCGAACGTCTTGCCAAGACATTCCAAACAACGGGTGGTGACCTCGCATCTGTGACGCGTGTATTGGTCACGTCGGAGGAGGCGTGGTCCTATCCACTGACAAAAATGCGAAGTCCACGTGATTTCATGATGGCATCTATGCGTCTTTTGGGACGTGTTCCGGAAGAGCCGCAACGTATTTTAAATGCTCTTAATGTATTGGGAGAGCCGCTCTGGAGCCCTCCGGGCCCTAATGGCTTTCCCGACACGAAGGCAGCTTGGGAGGCATCTGAACAAATCAAACTTCGGCTCGATTTGGCTGCACAAATGGCGCGCCAACTGCGTGATCCGCCAAACCCAAGCGATTTGCTGGAAGAAGTATTTGGTCCTGCAGCAAGCGTTGCCACGCGTGAAGCTGTCAGGCGTGCAGAGAGTAAGCAGCAAGGCATTGCCTTGCTCCTAATGTCACCCGAAATGCAGAGACGGTAGGGAAAGAAAACCATGAGCGATCATCAACCTCATGCTGCAACGCGCCGCTCTGTTCTGTTGGCTGGTGGCGCAATTTTTGGTGCAGCCTTTCTCCCTAAAAGCGCGCATGCATCACGCAATCGCGATCCGCGCCTTGTCGTGATCGTGTTACGTGGCGCACTGGATGGGTTGGCCGCCGTCGGCCCCATTGGCGATCCTGATTATGCGGGGTTGCATGGCCAGCTTGCCTTGACACGTGCAGGCGTAAATGCCGGCCTGCCACTCAATGATTTCTTTGTGCTCAATCCTGGCATGCCACAATTCGCGCGCTTGTATCGCGAAGGGCGGGCCTCGATCATTCATGCTGTCGCGACACCTTATCGCGAAAGGTCGCATTTCGATGGTCAAGACGTGCTTGAGAGCGGTTTTGCGCGTCCCGGCCGCACACAATCTGGTTGGTTCAACCGCGTAATCGAAGCTCTGCCGAAAGGTGCACGCACTGCACCTTCAAAAGGCCTTGCTGTGGGCGCTGTTGCCCCTCTCATCATGCGCGGGCCAGCACCCATCATGGGTTGGTCGCCTGCCAACCTTCCAGCGTCTGGTGACGATCTCGCAATGCGCCTTCTTGCGATGTATCGCGAAGGTGACCCAAACCTCGCCAGCGCACTCACGCAAGCCATCGACGTAGAGAAAATGTCCGGACGCGACAGAACCCAGAGGCCGGGTGGTGGCGAAGCCGCCATGATGCGGCAAGTGGCAGATGGCGCAGCAAAGTTGATCGGCTCGCACGATGGCCCCCGTTTGGCCGCCATGGCCTTTGACGGGTGGGATACGCACGCTAACGAAGGTGGCCCGACTGGGCGCCTCGCTACCTTGCTGTCCGGTCTCGATGGTGCCTTTTCTGCCTTCCAGACGGGTCTTGGCGAGGCATGGAAAGACACTGTTATTGTCGCCATCACCGAGTTTGGAAGAACGGCCAAAATCAACGGAACAACAGGTACGGACCATGGAACGGGAACCGTTGCCTTTCTGGCGGGCGGTGCGGTCAAGGGTGGACATGTCATTGTCGATTGGCCGGGTCTTTCAATGGCCAATTTGCACGAGCGCAGAGATCTTCGCCCGACGACGGATCTGCGCGCCGTTCTCAAAGGCATCCTCGCCGATCATCTCGGTCTCTCGTCTTCCGTTCTGACGACGCAGATTTTTCCCGACTCTGTCGGTGTTGCTCCCATGCGGGATCTGATTACCTCGTCTTAAATGCCATTAATGCAACTGCCGCCGCACAGGCCCTGTGCAATGAGGTTCCGCTTCTATTTCCGTAACGTCATTAGGATGAAGGACTTAAACTGAAACGATTGTCCTCATCCAACACGATACCCATAATGACGCCGTTTGCGATGTCATGTTTGCATCGTGTTGCCATTCTCGTCTGGAGCAGCCGTGTCCGATCTTTCATTCTATGCCCTGAGCGAAAAGCCTAGCCTCTCTCTCACCGATGGGGCGAATAAGCTCCTGA
>JAIYCE010000070.1 GCA_027488155.1 Hyphomicrobiales bacterium
ACGCCGCGCCCCCACCCGGAACGCGGCGTTTCCTTCTGGCCGGGGACGGCCGGCCCGAGGCGTTCCCCGCTAGGTGAAGCGCCTCTTTCGGTAGGAGGCCCCGGCTGGTTCGCCGCCGGGACCTCCGATCTCCTAATAAATCTCAACCAGTCTTACTTTTTGGCGGACAACTCTGTGAGATAGTCCTTCAGCATGCTCACTCCATAGAGCGGCTTGTTGACGCCTTGGTGGCAGGTTGCGCAATTCGCCTTCGCCGCATCGCCGGTCGGGCCCAGACGATTGTCCGGATAAACGGGCTTTAGCGGATCAAGATAAGTGTGGTTGAGGTCGGCCACCATGCGCAGACCATACCAGGCGGTCGTGCGTTGCGGCGGGCTCTGCTCCCACGAACCGAATGCGCGGCTGTTGTGGCAGTAGGTACAATTCACCCCGAGGCCTTTCGACATATGCGTCATGAGCGCATAGGTCATCTCCGCATCCTGAATCGGCTTTCCAGCCGATGCGAGTTGGTTCGGCAAAGTCACGGTCGATTGGACGCGGATCTTTTCCGGATTTTTCAGGAGGCTCGAGAAGGGGTCATAAGGCAGCGTGGCGAACGCGACTGATTCCGCAGGTGCATTTTGGCCGTTGCGATTGCCCATATAAGCCGGCGTCATCGGACCAGGATCTTGGAACCAGACATATTGCGGAACTTGTTGACCGCGATGGCAGGTGTAGCAGGTGACACCGGCCGGCGCGACGTGGTTGGCCCATTTCGCGTTGATGTCCTGCGTCATCTGCAACATGCGGCGTGCGACGACTTTGGTGTACATCGAATCGTCGGCGAGATTGTCAGAGTGACAGCCGCCGCAACCTTGTTCTGGCATCACCCATTCAGTGATCGCCGTCATAATGCGGAGGAATTCACCTTCGCTCAGATGGCCGAGCACTTTCACGTTCTGGTAGATCTGCGAGACGGGCGGCCCATCCTTCGGCGCTTCGGGTTGCGCTTCCGGGATTTCGTTGGCAGCTGCCAGCTTGGCTTGGCGTTCGGGGCTGCGGATCTGATCCATGCCCGTGCCGCGATAGCCATTCTGTTCGCTCTCCTGTGGCGGCAATTCGCAGGCCGCCACAAAGAGGGAGGTTCCGAGCGCGAGCGCGCCCATCAGCTTTCTTGTGAAGGAGTTCGTATTCATTTCGGAGCTCCCGGCAAGCTCGAGGGATCGACCGTGACGCTTGGCCAGTAGTCCGGGTATTGCGGAGCAACACCGTGTTTTACGGCCCAAAGATACCAGTTATCGACGGCTGTTCCGGTGAGCAGGATGCCGATGCCGCCCGTGAGCGTCGTCAGCACAGCGAACCACCACGCCCAGCGATGGATCGATTCCATCGTTGCGTTGAAGCCCATCGTCCAGCGCCAGAAGAGGGCGGCGCGTTCAGATGCCGTACCACGATCGGTGATCTGTTCGATTTCACGCTCGCCGCCGAAACGATGAACCGCGAGAATGGTCGCACCATGCATCGCGAAGAGGAGCGTCGATCCGTAGAGGAAAACGATCGAGAGTGCATGGAACGGATTGTAGAACAGATTGCCGTAGCGGATCGAGAACGCGGCCGTCCAATCGAGATGCGAGAAGATACCGTAAGGCACCGCTTCGCTCCACGATCCCATTAGAATGGGACGGATAAGGCCGAGCACAAGGAAGAGCCAGATCGCCGAAGCGAAAGCCCAGGCCACATGCGTGCCGAGGCCGAGCGCGCGCGCCCGCCAATAGGTGCGACCCCACCAGAGCATAACCGAAAGCAGGAGAAAGAAGCTTGCTATCATCCACCAACCGCCTTCATTCAACGGCGGGAATGACAGACCATATTTTGGGGCCGGCGGATCGAGTGACAGCCAGAAAAGCTGGCGCACCATCTGGATCGGATTCCAATTCACCGACGCGAGATAGTTCATCCCGATGATGAAGAAGGCGAGACCACCCGAAACCAGCGAGGCGAGACCGAGCGTGCCGAGATAGAACGGCCCGATCTGCGCATTGCCGATGACGCCAAGCCAATGATTGAAGAACGGCTTGCCTTCGCGCGGCCAGGTGCCGCGGTCCATCGCGATGCCATCATGAGCATGGCCGCGCGCCTGAACCTGAGTGAAGATTGTTTGATATTCGATCATGGAAGTCGCCTCCTCAGCGCCAGATCGGCAGGTCAAGCCACCACGTCCACCATTCCGGCCATGACTGGGTCCAGAAGGGGCCGCTGATCACGATGCAGACCGCGCTCCAAAAACCGGCAGAGAGTGCGAGGAACAAGCCCAAGCGGTGAATGCCGAGCGTGCCAACCGAATAGCCGATGAGGTCGCGGAAATAGGTATCTTCGTGCTCCGGCGTCTTCACCTTTTCGCCCTTGGGCGGATTGGTTGACGACAGCACCAGCGCACCGTGCATCGCGAGCGCGAGTGTCGTGGTGAAGAAGAACGTCACCGCGATCATATGCGCCGGATTGTAGTGGAAGTGCAGATATTGGTAGCCGACATTCGACACCCAATCGAGATGGCTAAAAATGCCATAAGGGAATGCATGTCCCCATGCGCCCAAGAGAACCGGGCGGATCACGACGAGTGTGACGTAGGCGAAAATCGCAACGGAGAAGGCAATCGGGACGTGATAGCCGATCCCGAGCTTGCGGCAGATTTCAACTTCACGCAGCGCCCACGAGCCGAAAGCGCCGATCGCGCAAATCGTGACCACTTGCCAAATACCGCCTTCTTTCAGCGGTGCCAGCGCGAGACCGTAACTCAGATCCGGCGGGGCAATATTGATCTGCCAGGGATTCCATGTCGGCCCCAAGGACGCGCCATAGAAAATCATGGCGGTGCCTAGAAGCGTGAAAAAGATCGTCGTGATACCAAAGACCCCGACGTAAAACGGGCCAACCCAGAAATCGAATAGGTCGCCGCCGAACAGCGTACCTCCCCGAACCCGGTATTTCTTTTCGAAGCTGAGCATCGACATCGCACAGCCCTCCCTCAGGGTGCAGCGGATGAAAAAAATTCAAGCGGAGTGGGGCCGGGCGCGGACGCCCGAGCCCCTTTGAATGATCAGCCGATCATTTTCGACAGATCGAGATGTGCAGCGATCTTGGCCGGCTGCGAAGACGTAACGCCTTCGGCCTTCTTCACGGTGCGAGGACCGTCGAGCCAGTTGTACCGATCCGTCGAGAGAAGGATCAGATGGATCGTGAACATCAAAGCGCCAAGGAAGATCGCCTGGGCGATCAGCGCACGGCGCGGGTCGAAGATGCTGTACCAAATTTTCCACATGGTCTTTTCCTATCAAACGAGGAAGGAAAGCGACGAAGCGATCGTCTGTCCCACGCCTTCCAGCGAGGACAGCATCGGCTTCGGCGCGCCGAACCACGGACGCCACATCCACACAAGCAGATGCGCAACCGCCGCAACGGCAACGTAGAGGAACAGGTACTGCATATAGAGGCCGTGGAATTCCTTAGCCTCTCCTTCGGTCAGACCCATAGGGCCTACTTTGTCGGTCATGCGAACGACCTCCGAATTGGCCTTTCGGCCGTTACCGCGCATCTCCCACGCGGCAAGGATGTCTCAGCGAAAAACGCTTCGACAGATCGCCCGGTTAAAGGCCGGGCGGGTTAAGTTCCCTCAGCCCATAAAGGCGTAGGGAATGGTGGCCGCAGTGACGCGCCGCGCATCGCCGACAATCGACGAATGCTCATTGCGTCCCCGCGTGAACGGGTTGATGTCGCGCGGCAAAATCCGGCATGCCGCTGCGCAAACAAGAAAGACGAGAAAACCGCTGGCATAAGACAGTCGGTACAGGACAAGATCCTGTTGCCGTGCTGCGTGGCGTTCCGAACGGTTGCGGATCGCATGGGCCATGGCGTTTACCTCCGGTGGTGAAGAGAGATCGATGGATGTCATCAGCGGACCTCCATCAGGATTTGAGCGCGACTAACTTCCTGCGCGGTGACTTGTTGGGCACCCGAACCGCGCGCCTCATGCTCTGCCGCGTCGCGCAGACGCTTGGCAGCCGAGATGCGCACGAGAACGGGGTGAGCCTCGAGAATTTTGTCGAGCATTTCTGTTGCTTCGTCAGTCCAACGCAGCGCATCGCCAATGCGCGTTGGCGTCGGATCGACACGGTCGAGATCGGTACCGAGCGGCAGAATCGAGAACAGAGCGTCGAATAGGGAGTTGCAAACTTCCTGAATAAGATAGGTGGCACCGGCATAGCCCATAAACGGTGTACCGGTATGGCGGCGAATGATGGCGCCTGGAAACGAAGCGGGGATGTAAATCGACCGACCGCCCGCTTCTGCAGCATACATGCGCTCATTGTATGAGCCGAACAGAACAAGCGGCGGATTGGATTTTATCAAGCCACGGATCGTGTCGTTGTCGGTCTTTTCACCGCTCTTGCGCGAAATTGCGAAGTTGCAGAGAAGGCCCATTTCATCTTCAAGAAAATGGCGGACGCCGCGAACATAAGTTTCCGAGGCGACGATGCCAAAGCTTGCAGTCGCGAAGAAATCCTGTGTCACCGAGCGCCACAGATCCCAGAGCGGCTTGATCGTGGTGTGCTTCTCTTTGGCGATGAAGGGTTCGGGATCGAGACCGAGATGTTCGCCCATCGTGCGCAGGAATGCGGTCGTCGAGTGCAGACCGATTGGGGCTTGCAGATAAGGCTTGCCGAGCGCTTCGCACAGCAGGCGGCCAAACTCGCGATACATGCAAACGTTGAGTTCGGCATCGGCCAATTTAGGCACGTCGGCGAGATGAGTGCCCAATGGAAAAACCATATGGACTTCTGCGCCAATCCCCTCAATGAGACGACGGATCTCAGCGAGATCGGATGGCATGTTGAACGTGCCATAGGCCGGGCCGATGATGTTGACGCGCGGCTTAGATCCTTCAGGACGGGCTTTGGGAACCTTCGGCACTTTTTTGGCGCCATATTCGTTCCACAACCACAGCATAGCTCGATTTGCGCATTGCCATTGATCTTCGTCGATGGTCCGCGGCAGAAAACGTTGGATCGTGGTGCCTTCCGGCGTGACGCCGCCGCCAATCATCTCGGCGATGGAACCGGTAACGACGACGCTTGGCAGATTGGGATCGAGGGCCTGATGCGCGCGTTTCATCGCGCCTTCGGTGCCAAGACGCCCCAATTCTTCTTCGCCAAGACCCGTCACGACGACAGGTAATTCGTGCGGCGGCAACGCATCGGTGTAGTGAAGGACCGAGGTCACCGGCAAGTTTTCGCAGCCGACCGGACCATCGATGATGACTTGCAACCCCTTTACCGCAGTGAAGACGTAAACGGCGCCCCAATAGCCGCCCGCGCGATCGTGATCGATGATCAACATCAGATCATCTCCTCCGATTTGCGTTGACGGGCGAGCTTCTCGTTTTTCTTGCGAATGCTTTCACGGAAAGCGGGCTTCGCATCCGGCACATCTTCCCATATGCCAGCATGATCGCCTGTGCCGACGCCATCAAAGAAATCATTCATCGCATCGAGCCGCGCCTTACCAGCGATGGCTGCGTTGATGACCTGTGCAAGGGAACCTGCACCAGCGGGGCCGAAGAGCGGTCGTGCGGAGACAAGATTAGTGAAATAGAGAGCAGGCGTACGGCTCTCCTTAGCCTTCTGGACGACGGGTGTCGTGCCGATGGCGAGATCGGGCTTATACTCCTGATAGGCAGCCACATCCTGCTCAAGTGAGGCGCGGTACTGCACATGCACGCCTTTGGACTCAAGCCATTGACGATCGGCGTCCGACCATGGCGTGTGCGGGCAAGCGGTGCCGACATAACGCACATCTGCGCCGCTTTCGACGAGCAGGCGCGCAACGAGCAATTCAGAGCCTTCATAGCCGGAAATAGTGATGCGGCCATTGATCGGCTTCGCGGCGAGAGCGCCTTGAATCGCGGGCAGGATTTGCGCTTTGGCAGCGTCGAGCTTGGCCGTCTCGACATTGCATATTTTTGCAACATCTTCGAGCCAAGCTGCCGTGCCATCGACGCCGACAGGAGCCGAGCCGAACACAGGCCGACCAGCCGCTTCGAATTCACGAACCGACGCCGTATAAAACGGATGAATTGCAGCGACTGCGGCACAATCAAGTGCCGTATAAAGTTCGCGCCATTCGCGCACCGGCACCACAGGGCCTGCAGCTAAGCCAAGCGGATCGAGCAAGCGCCCGAGGCCGACGGGATCAGCTGGGAACATTTCGCCCAAGAAGGTAATTGTCGGGCGTTCGGACAACGGACCGCGTGGACGTTGCACCGGACCTTGTTCGGCTTCCTTGCGGGCATAAGCGAGCATGGCGCCGGAGAGGACGTCTTTGGCTTCCGCATGCGTCGGCACGCCGAAGCCGGGGACGTCAATCCCAATCACGCGGACACCATTGATCTCCCGTGGGAGAATGCGCAACGGCGTGCCTGATGCTGTCGGAACGCACAAATTGGTGACGATGATTGTATCGTAAAGCGTCGGATCGGCGAGTTTGATGACGGCGTCGCGAATGTCCTCGAACAATTTTCCGGTGACGAGTGTCTCGGAATTGAAAGGGACATAACCGACAGGACGTTTCGCACCGTAGAAATGCGATGTGAATGTCAGGCCATAGACGCAGCAGGCCGAGCCTGACAGAACGGTTGCAGTGCGGCGCATACGCAGACCGACACGCAATGAGCCAAAGGCTGGGCACATGCTCTGCGGACGATCGTGCGGCCCAAGCGGATAATCTGCATCGTAACGGGCCAGCAATTCGGCATTGCCATTTTCAGCGGCCTGCTGACGCAGGCTCTCGCGACCGGTGGTGCAACCGATCCCGTCCGTCTGCGTGCGAACGTCGCCGGGTACGGGCCCGGCATTTTTCGCTGCATCGTGTGGAGGGAAATGTTCGCCCATCGCGCTGTTGCCTCAAACCGCGTCGTAAATAACTTCGAGGGTTTTCTTTTCGACAACCTCGACACCGCACATGTCTTCCATGGTGGCGGGTTGGAGAACGAAGTCGCGACCCGTGGCGGACGCCGAGAACAAACCAAGCAATTGGTCCTGGTTGAGCGGCTTCGGGCGCAGCGGCGGCGCATCGGCGACGTTTTGTGCTAAGGCTTCGAAGAGCGATCCCCATTGGCTTTCGGGTGTGCCGATGATCTGATAGCTCGCGCTCTTGCGGCGGATGTCTTCATCGGCAGGGATCGAGGCGAGAACCGGAATGTTCACTGCTTCGGCAAAGGCCTGCGCTTCTCCGGTCGAATCATCCTTGTTGATCACAATACCGGCAACGCCAACATTGCCGCCAAGCTTGCGGAAATATTCTACCGCAGAGCAGACATTGTTAGCGACGTAAAGCGATTGCAGATCGTTTGAGCCGACGATGATGACCTTCTGGCACATGTCACGTGCAATCGGCAGACCGAAGCCCCCGCAAACCACGTCGCCAAGGAAGTCGAGCAGAACGTAATCGAAGCCCCAATCGTGGAAGCCCAATTTTTCGAGCAGTTCAAAACCGTGAATGATACCGCGCCCGCCGCAACCGCGGCCAACTTCCGGGCCACCCAACTCCATCGCGAAGACACCGTCACGCTTGAAGCAGACGTCGCCGATTTTGACCTCTTCACCGGCG
>JAIYCE010000102.1 GCA_027488155.1 Hyphomicrobiales bacterium
AGCGCAGAAGTTGCCTCATCGAGAAGTAGGATCGGCGGATTCTTGAGAATTGTTCGCGCGATCGCAACACGCTGCTTCTCGCCGCCAGACAATTTCAATCCTCTTTCACCGACACTGGTTTCATAACCGTCCGGCAGGCTACGGATAAAACCGTCAATCTGAGCGAGCCGAGCCGCTTCTTCGATATCTTCGGGCGACGCATCCCAGCGACCGTAGCGGATGTTGTACCCGATGGTATCGTTGAACAGCACCGTATCCTGTGGGA
The DNA here is from genome assembly GCA_027488155.1 of Hyphomicrobiales bacterium. Lineage (GTDB taxonomy): Bacteria > Pseudomonadota > Alphaproteobacteria > Rhizobiales > Beijerinckiaceae > TNE-4. The sequence goes on from JAIYCE010000102.1 coordinate 266, forward strand.
CCATACCAATAGAAGCGCGCAACGAAGTCTGTGTGACATCGGCAATGTTTTGACCATCGATCAAGATGCGGCCGCTAGACGGCTCGTAGAACCGGTAGATCAAACGAGAAACGGTGGATTTTCCTGCGCCTGAGGGTCCGACGATCGCGACGGTTTTCCCGGCGGGGACAGAGAAGGAAATTCCTTTCAGAATCTCGCGCTCAGGCACGTAATGGAAATGCACATTTTCAAAGCGAATTTCACCACGATCCACGACAAGCGGCTTAGCACCCGGCTTATCGGCAATCTCGGGCGATTGATCGAGAATGGTAAACATCTGCTCGATATCAGTGACGCCCTGTTTGATCTCGCGATAAACCATGCCCATGAAATTGAGCGGCTGATAGAGCTGAATCAGCATTGCATTGACGAGAACAAAATCGCCGATCGTATGACGACCTTCGCGAATACCCTCGACGACGAGCACCATACAGAGCGTCAAACCGACCGTGAAGATGAAGGCCTGTCCGGCATTGAGAAAGGCCAGCGACGTATAAGCTTTGACGCTCGCACGCTCGAATTTCTCCATCGAGCGATCGTAGCGTTGCGTTTCGCGTTGCTCGGCACCGAAATATTTAACTGTCTCGAAATTCAGTAGCGAATCGACCGCTTTAACATTGGCGTCCGTATCGCTATCATTCATCGACCGGCGGATGCCGATGCGCCAATTCGTGGCAACCGTCGTGAACCACATATAGGTGAAAATCATCAGCGACGTGACGGCGACGTAACGCCAATCGAATTGATACAGCAAGACACCTAGAATGAGCGCGAACTCGACCATGGTCGGAACAGCGGTCAACATCGCCATGCGTACGATTGTTTCAATGCCGGTGCGTCCACGTTCGAGAACGCGCGTGAGACCGCCGGTCTTGCGTTCCAGATGAAACCGTAAGGACAGCCGGTGCATGTGCTCGAAGGTTTCGAGCGCCAAACGGCGCACTGCGTTCATCGCAACTGAGGCAAACAACGCGTCACGCAATTGGGTGAGCATCGCCATCAGCGTGCGCATAACGCCATAAAGAACCGTGAGCACCACCGGTGCCCCAGCCAGCCATTCCCACGGAATGTCGCGCGGCTGACCGTTCGGCAGCAGGGCATCCGTGGCCCATTTAAAAGTAAACGGCACGACAATTGTGACGAGTTTGGCCAGTATGAGCAGGCCGACCGCCCAGAAGATCCTGAGCTTCAGATCGCTCCGGTCCGCAGGCCAAAGATAGGGCCAAAGTGCACGCAGCGTACTCCAAAGAGCCCCTTGATCAGCGCTAACGCGGGGCGGCTTCGCAGCCTTTTGGGGCGCGGCCATTTTGGCAACGGGAGCGTTCATGGAAGGTCCTTTTAGAATCGGCTCCCTTTATAGGGCAGTCCAAGCATGGACGCGATGCACATGCAGCAGACCGGCTCAGGGCGCTCTGGCGGGGAGCACGAAGACCTGACCCGGATAAATCAGGTCCGGATCCCGAATCTGATCGGCGTTAGCGCCATGGATGATGGTGTAGCGCATACCATCACCATAAATCTTCTGGCTCAGACGCCACAGACTGTCGCCCTTGGCGATGGTCGCTGTTCTGACCGTTGCCACCACGTCTGCTGCCGTTACGGAAGGCGCTATAGCCGCAACCTGTCTGCTGGGCGGCACCACGGCCTGAACAACCGGTACCTCGAACTGAACTTCAGCTCGCGAAACGACCTTGCCGCCAGGATCGGTGTCGTCGGCGCGTAACCGGTAAAGCCCGGGCGTAATGCCTTTCTCGATTGTCAAAGACCAGCTGCCATTCTCGGCTGCCTTAGCTGCCGCAATAAAAGTGTCATTCAAATAAAGCCGGATGTCGGCGCCGGGCTGGGCAGCGCCCGATGCCGCCACAACACCCGTGGTCAACACATCCACGGCAAAAATCGACACCCGGGCGCGCGTGCCTTGCGATACGGTTTGTGGCTTCAAGTTTACCGTCGCGCCGCTGGGTTGCTGCAAGGCCACGACCGTCTCGCTCTTAACACTTTCGGGCACCGAAACGAATACGCTTTGTTTAGACGATCGAGAGCCATTCTTATCGGTAGCGATCAAGCGTAATTCATGCGCTCCCGGCGGTAAGGGTTTTGGTGCCATCGCAAAGTAACCGGAGGAATCCGCACTTGCCGTGTCGTGCTGCGTATCGCCGCGCATCAAGGCAATGATGGCATTTGGCATTGCCCGCCCTGCAACGACGAGCTCACCAGACGGCTCAACGCGTACAACATCGAAAACAGGCACAATATCGGCCACAGCTTCGCCCTTGCTGGACCCGGATACAGGATTAGAAACGGATACAGCTTCAGAAGCGGGTGCGGACTTAACCATAGGCGTGGGTGCCACAATCGGCGCAGACACGATCGTTGGTTGGGCCTTCCACAACCCGGGACCGTAAATGATTGCAGCACCGCCACACACAGCAACGATCGCCGAAATGATCCAGTAACCGATTTTCGTCATGGTCATCCTCGCTGGCTTAGAAGCTAGCAAGCCCTTCCGCGCAATGCCACTCACAATGCGCGTGTTGACGCTCTCTTGCCCGCATGGGACAAAAAGGCATGACACAGAAGCTCACTTTTTGCGTTTATTGCGGCTCCGGCCACGGTCATGACGAAGCCTACACGGCTGCGGCTTGGCAATTGGGTCGCGCCATGGCTGAAGCAGACATCGGGCTTGTTTATGGCGGCGGTGCGATAGGGTTGATGGGAACCGTGGCACGCTCAGTGCTCGACCATGGCGGGCATGTCACAGGCATTATCCCAGACTTTCTGCAGGCAAAGGAACGCCTCATCGCCGATGCGCAGGAAACGATCATCGTGCCCGATATGCACACGCGCAAAAAACTGATGTTCGACAAGGCTGACGCTTTTATAGCGCTGCCGGGCGGAATCGGCACGCTCGAGGAGTTGGTCGAGCAGCTCACTTGGGCGCAGCTTGGCCGCCACACAAAACCAATTCTAATGGCCGACATCAAGAATTTCTGGAAACCGCTTCTCGTTCTGCTCGAGCATATGCGAGAAGCCGGATTCATCCGGCCCGGACTGGAAGTGCGCTATCTGGTCGCCGAAAAAATAGAGGACACAGTTCCTATGCTGCTTAAGGCATTGAGCCGCGCGGGGGAACCTGCCTTGAGCGATGGCGAATTGCTAGACCGCTTCTGAGCTTTACGGCTGCTCCGCCTATTGCGATAAGAGTGTGGGGCCTCGCCCGGTCCCGCAACGATCCGGGGGATTTTACGATGCGTAGATTAACCATTGCGACGGCTGCCTTCGCCAGTCTTGCCATGACGGCCTCGATGGCCTCGGCTCAGCAGGCTAAGCCCGCTGAAAAGCCTGCAAAGGCGCTAATCGCCAAAGTGACTAACAAGCGCGATGTCCCGGTTCGCATGTTGCAATTCATCCCCGCGCAAGCAGAAGTGCCTCCGTCAAACGCACTCAAGCAGCCGCTTGGGAAAAACAAGACCATTAGTATTCGCGTCAATGGACCGAAGGGCGAATGCAATTACATCATCGTCGGCGAATATGAAGACGGTCTTGAGATCGCAGGCGGCGAAGTTAATCTATGCAAGGACAGCACAATCGTCCTGATCGACTGATCAGGTCCGCGCGCCTTCCTTCACAAGCTTATAGTTGATCGAATCGACCAGCGCCTGAAACGACGCATCGATGATGTTTGGCGAGACGCCCACGGTCGTCCAGCTCTCGCCCTTCTCATCGCCTGACTCGATCAGCACCCGCGTGACAGCGTCTGTGCCGCCTTGGAAGACGCGCACTTTAAAATCGAGGAGTTCCAAGGCCTCGATGTATTTTTGATAGCGTCCGAGATCCTTACGCAGCGCGACATCAAGCGCGTTCACAGGACCATTTCCTTCCGCGGCTGAGATCATCACTTCATCGCCAACGCGCACTTTTACGATGGCTTCCGCTACTGTGACAAGCTCACCGTCCTTGTTGTAGCGCCGCTCTACATTGACCTTGAAGCGTTCGACGGAAAAAAATTCCGGCACCTCGCCGAGAATACGCTTGGCAAGCAGGAAGAAAGACGCGTCCGCACCTTCATAGGCATAGCCCTGCGCTTCACGATCCTTCACTTCATCGAGAAGGCGTACGACACGCGGATCGTCCTTCTTCACCGTAATGTTGAGCCGCTCAAGTTCAGCGAGAAGATTGGATTTACCGGCCTGATCGGACACGAGAACGCGACGGAGATTGCCAACGATTTCGGGCGCGACGTGCTCATAGGTTTTCGGATCTTTCAGAACAGCCGAGGCGTGAATGCCCGCCTTGGTCGCGAAAGCCGACGCGCCAACATAGGGCGCATGGCGATTGGGTGCGCGGTTGAGGATTTCATCGAGCGCACGCGAAACTGATGTTAGCTCCGCCAGCGCCTTGTTGGATACGCCAATCTCGAAACGGTCGGACAAAGCCTGCTTCAACTTGAAGCTTGGGATGAGTGTTGCAAGATTGGCATTGCCGCAACGCTCTCCAAGACCGTTAAGCGTGCCTTGAATCTGTCGCGCTCCCGCGCGCACTGCCGCCAGAGAATTGGCAACCGCATTGCCCGTGTCGTCATGCGCATGAATACCAAGACGATCCCCCGGCACGTGGCTCGTTACATCGCTAACGATGTGTTCGACTTCATCGGGCAAGGTGCCGCCATTCGTGTCGCACAAGACAATCCAGCGTGCTCCGGCCTCATAGGCTGTCTTCACGCAAGCGAGCGCATAATCGCGATTGGCTTTGTAACCATCGAAAAAATGCTCACAGTCGATCATTGCTTCGCGACCCGCTGCAATCGCCGCCTTCACACTCTCCGCAATACCTTCGAGGTTTTCGTCAAGCGTGATGCCGAGAGCGACATGGACATGATAGTCCCAACTCTTGGCAACGAAGCAGATAGCATCGGCTTTCGAATCGAGCAAAGCGGCAATGCCAGGATCATTCGCAGCGGAACGTCCTGCCCGCTTGGTCATGCCGAAGGCGACAAATTGCGCATTTTCAGTGCGTTTCTTCGCAAAAAAATCGGTATCGAGCGGATTAGCGCCGGGATAGCCACCCTCAACATAATCGACACCGAGACGGTCGAGCATTCGCGCGATCTGCTTTTTATCCTCTAACGAAAAATCGACGCCGGTGGTCTGCGCGCCATCGCGCAAGGTCGTGTCGAAGAGATATATGCGGGAGCGTGGCGCGTTCATGATTTTATCTCCCACGAGGTGGAGCCGTCTTTATTGTCCTTAATGGTAACGCCAAGACTTGCCAGTTGATCGCGCAACCGATCAGACTCGGCCCAATTCTTAGTCTGCCGTGCCGCGAGACGCGCTTCTATCAGACCCACAATCTCAGCTTCCAGCACCGGATCGACCACCTTCCCTGCCATCCATGACGCGACATCGAAGCCCATCAATTCTAAACCGGCACGCAGCCCGGCGAGATCCAACTCGCGATATTGGCGGAACAATTCGGCAATCGCCTTCGGCGTATTGAGATCGTCCGCCAACGCTTCGAACAAGGCGGGTGAAGGTTGGGACGGTGCTATATCCGAGATTGCGTGCATGAAATTGTCGAGCGAGGTCTTTACCTCTTCGAGTTTGCGCAAAGTCCAGTCGATGGGCGAACGATAGTGCGTGCCGAGCATAGCAAGACGCAGCACCTGCCCATTCCATGCGCGACCGCCGAAAACCTCCGTCGCGAGCAATTGATTGATAGTGATGAAATTGCCGAGGCTTTTCGACATTTTCTCGCCCTCGACCTGCAAAAAGCCGTTGTGCATCCAGACATTGGCCATCACGCTGTGCCCAAACGCGCAGGTTGATTGCGCGAGTTCGTTTTCATGATGCGGAAAGACGAGATCGATTCCGCCGCCATGAATGTCGAACACTTCACCCAAATGTGCCCAGCTCATAGCCGAGCATTCGATATGCCAACCGGGACGGCCTGGAACGGTAATGCCGACGGGCGAAGGCCAACCGGGCTCGCCAACCTTCGAGGGTTTCCAAAGCACAAAATCCGTCGCATCTTTCTTATAAGGCGCTACATCGACACGCGCCCCGGCGATCATCTCGTCGAGTGAACGATTAGCGAGCGCACCATAGCGCGGCAGCGCACCACCGGCGGCATTCATCGCGGCGGGCGAAAACAGGACGTGATCCTCCGCGACATAGGCAAAACCGCCGGCAACAAGCCGTTCAATGATGATCCGCATCTGCTCGATATGCTCGGTCGCGCGCGGCTCGATATCCGGCGGCAAGCAACCCAATGCTGCAACATCGGCATGGAATTGCTGCGCTGTCTTCTCTGTCACGCGCAGGATCGCGTGATTGAGCGGCAGGCCAGGATAATCCCGCGCAGCGCGCTCGTTGATCTTGTCGTCGACGTCGGTGATATTGCGGACATATTTGACATGAGCTGCGCCATAATGATGGCGCAAAAGCCGATACAAAAGATCGAACACGATCACCGGGCGCGCATTGCCTATATGGGCATAGTCGTAAACGGTGGGTCCGCAGACATACATGCGCACGAGGCCCGGATCGACCGGTTCAAATTCATCCTTCGTCCGCGTCAGCGTGTTATAGAGTTTCAAACCCATCGTCTGCCCCATGCCAAAGCAAGCCGCCCGCCGCGCCGGCCGGGATCCGTTTGTTCATTGTCGGGGAGACATGACGGGTCCAGCCAGCGAGAGCGCTAGCTGCAAATCGATCCAATAATGGCCCGAACGGTCGTCATAACCCGACATTGCACAGAGCGGAGGCACGGCGTCAAGCCGAACCTTCGGCGAGGTCCGACGTTAAGTCTTTCCTAAGGGATCGTGCCGCAATTTCCGCCAATTCTCGTTGTCTGGGGCGTCCTTTATGCGTTCAAACCTGTTTATACTCGCGCTCGTCGCAGCATTAGCCGTAATTCCGTCGGTTTCGGGCGCTGCGCCGAACAACCGGTTTCTAGTGCCGGGCAATGACGGTTACGGCATCGGCGAATGCCTCGCCGAAGGCGGAGCCTGCGGCCAAGCCGTTGCCGACAGCTATTGCGAGGCACAGGGTTTCAAGCAAGGCGCCCTCTCCTACAGCGATGCCAGCAAAGAAATCACGGCCACCACGGTTAAACGCGGACCGCGCCCGTCAGCGTTTGTGATTGAGTGCCGGACCTAAAAATCAGGATTTGACCCAGTCGGCACATTTCGGCGGGTCTTGGTCCGCGACACCCCAAGGCATGATCGGGACAGCTGTCGTCGAATTCTTTGGCGAGCCCTCGATCACCCGGTCTGTATAGACGATGTAGACAAGCGTATTCCGCTTCGTATCGCAGCCCCGGACGATCTGCATTTTCTTGAAAATTAGCGAGCGGGACTGGCGGAACATCGTTGTGCCCTGCTCGAATTTTTCTTTGATCTTGATTGGTCCTGTTTGACGGCAGGCCAGCGATATATCGGACAATTCCTCGGCAACCCCGAGCATGCCCTTCACCCCGCCGCGCTCCGGCACCGTATAATAGCAAGCAACACCGTCGACACCCGGATCGTCGACGACATAGGTGGCGAGCTTGTCATCCGGCGTCAGCATCTTCCAAACGGTTGAGCGTTTGAAAATCAGCTCCGGCTCCTGAGCTTGCGCCGCTGGCACACCGGCGCACATCAGAGCCATAAGCCCAGCGAGAGCTATACAAAGCCGCCCGGTCATTCGATCCATCCTTTTAAAGCTGCCTGCCTATCCAAGGTTAAGATGGGGGTGGCCCATGGCCAAAACGAGGCCTTTTATTGCTTGCATCCACCATTATTTACGTAACGGCGCTTTCAGTTCGAACCCGGCCATGGTTTTGTCGGTTTCCCCGCGCAAGGATTGTTCCGCATGATGCGGTTATTGGCCTTTATCGTCGCGTTGATCGCCGCGCTCGGCATACAAGCTGCCGTGGCTCAGACCTATTGCGACCGATTGCAGGCGGAGCTTAATGCGCCGGGTGGGGACAGTGAAACGCAAGGCTATATGCAAGCGCTGAGCACCGCGCGTTCGGAATTGGGACAAACGAATGCGCAGGCGCGGCAGGCCGGGTGCGAGCCGTCACGCTTTCTGTTCTTCTCGACAACGCCGGCGCAATGCCGCGGTTATGAGACACGAATTGACAGTCTGACGGAGCGGGTGCGTGTACTCGAGCAGCGCGTGAACCAAGGCGGCCAAAGGCGCAATCAACTACTTGCAGCCTATCGCGCCAATTGTCAGGGCAACAATCCGATCCCGCCCGGCAATGTTGGCACGACACAGGCGCGCTCGCGCAACATTCTCGACATGTTGTTTGGCGCTACACCTGACACGACAAGTCCGCAGGGCACTTTCCCGCAAGACCTCACACAAGGCGGTGTGATGGCAGAACCGGGCGATTCAGGACCCCGCCGTCTTGTCTGCGTCCGTAAATGCGACGGATATTTCTTCCCGTTAGCCGGTGCCTCGGGCAGCGCCGCCAGCGATGGCGAGTTATGCCGTGCCCAATGCCCCAATGCCGATGTCGAAGTTTTCGTCTCACCTGCCTATGGCGATCTCAAATTTGGCGTATCTTTGTCCGGTACACCCTACACGGCGTTACCGAACGCGTTCAAATATCGCACGAGCTACGATCCTACCTGTTCCTGCCGCAAGCCGGGACAAAGCTGGAGCGATGCCCTTAACGAAGCGGAGCAGATGATTGGCGGACGGCGCGGTGATACGATCGTGACCGAACAAAAATCGCTTGAAATGTCGCGTCCGAAAGAGGCCGCTCAACCGCCTGCGCAGCAACAACGGCGACAGCAACAAGGTAAGCCCAGTCAGCCAGGCAATGCCGCTCCGGCCGCTCAAGCTACGCCCACCCCAGCGCCACAAGCGGCTAGCCAAACGCGCACGGTTGTTGGTCAGGATCAGGGCGAATGGGTTGAAGTGCAGAACCCGGATGGAACGACCCGCAAAGTGCGTGTCGTCGCCCCACAAGGCGTCCCAGCGAGGCCCAAACCCGCAGGGCAATGACGAGGCCGCAGGCCCGATCAGGCAATCTCACCCTTCAAGCGTTTAGTTGCGCGCTCATAACCTATCAAAGGCAAAAGCGCTTTTAGCTCGGGGCCATGTTCGAGACCGGTCAATGCAAGCCGGAGCGGCATAAACAAAGCTTTGCCTGAGGCACCCGTTTTCTCCTTCACAGATTTCGTCCACGCCGCCCATGTCGTCTCATCCCAAGGCGAGACGGGCAGAACCGACAGAGCCACATCGGCGAAATTGCGATCCTCGATGATGGGTGAGACCGGGCCATTCACGATCGGCCACCAAACCGCGGCATCCTTCAGCCGCACACAATTCCCGCGCACGGCGAGCCAGAACGCTTCGCCGCCGCCAACGCCCATGGCGGCGAGGCGCGTTGCGATGTCGGTGTAGGGTGCCGCGTGCAACAGCTTCGCGTTTAAGTGCTCGAGTTCAGACACCTCAAATTTGGCAGGTGCACGCGACAAGCGGTCAAGATCGACGATCTCCGCTAATTCCTGCATCGATGCGACAGGACGCACCGCTTCGGACGAGCCAACAAGAACGGCCAACGATGCAACTGCCATGGGCTCGATGCCGTCGTCGCGGAGACCTGCGAGCGACAAATGACCGAGACGTTTCGATAGTCCCTGACCGCTCGCATCTGTCAACAGATTATGGTGGCCAAAGCGCGGGACTGCGGCGCCTAGCGCTTCGATGATCTGAATTTGTACGGCCGTGTTGGTGACATGATCTTCACCGCGGATCACATCGGTGACAGCCATGTCGATATCGTCGACAACGGACGGAAGCGTGTAGAGATAAGCGCCATCCTCACGGATCAACACAGGGTCGGACAGCGAGCCGCAATCGATGTGAGACGGCCCACGCACCATATCGTCCCATTGCACCGTCTTCGCATCGAGCAGAAAGCGCCAATGCGGTTTGCGCCCTTCGGCTTCGAACGTCGCTTTTTCTGCATCGGTCAGTTTCAATGCAGCCCGATCGTAAATCGGTGGCAGGCCCCGCGCCTGCTGGCGCTTGCGGCGGCGGTCGAGTTCGTCCGCCGTTTCATAACACGCGTACAGGCGTCCATCCTTGCGCAGCTTGTCGCAAGCTGCATCGTAGAGCGCGAAACGCTCCGATTGCTTGAACACCTTGTGCGGATGGATACCAATCCAGCCAAGATCGGTGGCGATGCCATCGGCGAATTCCTGCGTCGAACGCGCAAGATCGGTGTCGTCATAGCGAAGGATGAATGTGCCGTCGCGCTTCAAGGCGTAAAGCCAGTTAAGAAGCGCCGGGCGTAGATTGCCAATATGGAGGCGACCCGTCGGCGACGGGGCGAAGCGAACGGTAGGTTTCATCAGATATCCGATCCGGTGCTGGCTGCAACCGAGGCTTTGGGCATCAATGCGGGATCAGGCTTATGCGCGCCTTCGCCCAAATCGCGAAAACGGTTGACGATCGGATAGCGCCGATCGCGACCGAAGTTTTTCTGCTTCACCTTCACGCCGGGAGCCGATTGGCGGCGCTTATACTCGGCGAGCGCAAGAAGACGCTCGATGCGCCTGACCGTCTCGATATCGTGACCCCGCGCAACGATTTCAGAAATGCGCATTTCCTTTTCGACGAGGCATTCGAGAATGTCGTCGAGCACATCATAAGGCGGCAGCGAATCCTGATCGGTCTGGTCCTCGCGCAGTTCTGCCGATGGCGGACGCGTGATGATCCGATCAGGGATCACTTCACCATCTGGCCCCAGCGCACCGTCCGGCTTCCAGCGATTGCGAAGACGCGACAGACGGAATACTTCCGTCTTGTAGAGATCCTTGATCGGGTTATAGCCGCCATTCATGTCGCCATAGAGCGTGGCGTAACCGGCGGACATTTCCGATTTGTTGCCGGTGGTCACGACCATCGGCCCGAACTTGTTCGAGATCGACATTAGGATCGTGCCGCGTGCCCGGCTTTGAATGTTCTCTTCCGTGATATCGCGCGGACGACCGTTGAAGATAGGCTTAAGCGACGCTTCGATGCCTTCCACAGCTGGCGCAATCGGCAGAATGTCATAACGCACGCCAAGCGCATGCGCGCAGGAAGCTGCATCGTCGAGACTGATCGACGATGTGAATTTATATGGCAGCATGACGCAATGAACGCGCTCCGAGCCAAGCGCATCGACGGCCATGGCGGCGCACAGCGCAGAATCGATACCACCCGAAAGACCCAAGACAATTCCACGAAAACGGTTCTTCTCGACATAATCCTTGAGGCCGAGAACGCAGGCAGCGTAATCGGCTTCGTCACCTTCCGGCGCGATCGCTTTCTCGCCGCTGTCCGGGACCCATCCATCCGGTGTCCGATTAAATGTCACGCTGGTCACGGCTTCACGGAATGATGGCAGACGCAGTGAAAGCGACGCATCGGGGCCAAGCACGAAGGACGCCCCATCGAATACCAATTCATCCTGCCCGCCGACCTGATTGAGATAGGCGAGCGAGAGACCGCTTTCTGCCACGCGCGCGACGGCGATGTTCAGCCTTGTGTCGGTTTTGTCGCGCCAATAGGGCGAGCCGTTCGGCACGAGCAACAATTCCGCGCCCGTCTCTGAGAGGCATTCGACGACAGCATCGGTCCAGATGTCTTCGCAGATTGGCAAGCCCACGCGAACGCCGCGGATCGCGACAGGGCCGGGCAAGGGACCGGGCACGAAAACGCGCTTCTCGTCGAATACACCGTAATTCGGCAGATCGACTTTGAAGCGCAAAGCCGCAATCACCCCGCCATCAAGCCACGCATAAGCATTGTAGAGGCGACCTGCCTCGACCCATGGCAACCCGACCAATATGCCGGGACCGCCATCAGCAGTGGCACGGGCCAGACGCTCGCAGGCTGCGCGGCATGCATCCTGAAATGCAGGCTTGAGAACAAGATCTTCCGGCGGATAGCCGGCCAGAAACATTTCCGGCAGCATCACGGCATCGGCGGCCTGCTCGGCCGCAATGCCACGCGCGCGCAAGACCATCGCCTCATTACCCTCCACGTCACCGAGGACGGGATTGAGCTGAGCAAGCGCGATGCGGAGGCGTTCGGGCCGGGAGGACGTGCTGTTCGACATAGCCCCGGGTTTAACAAGGCCCGCTCTGCACCGCAACGAGGGCCCATCTCACGCGAAGGCGTAACAATCCATCATCAGCACACCATATTGGTGGCTCGAATGAATCCGCTCTCCCCGGGCGCCCTCGCCTGCCGCACCGAGCGCGACAAAGAACGGCAAGAGATGTTCCTCGGTCGGGTGGTTCTCCCGCGCGAAAGGGGCCGTCCGCCGGTAATCGACCAAAGCCGGAACGTCCCCTTCAGAGGCTTTTTCATCGAGCCAATCGCCAAAGGCGCGCACCCAGTCGGGGGCTGGGGTGTCGAAGCCATACCCGCCGCGGAAAAACTCGTGGAGATTATGAGTGGCGGCACCTGATCCGATAATCAACACGCCGCTGTCGGCCAAAGGCCGCAAGGCTTCGCCCATGCGGTAATGCCATGCGGCATCCTGATTGGGGCTCACGGACAATTGCACGACAGGCAGGTCGGCCTCAGGTCGGAGCAAGGTCAATGGTACCCAAGTGCCGTGGTCATAACCGCGGCGATCATCGAGACCGGGCGCGAAACCCGCCGCCCGTAAGGCTTCGGCCGCTTCCTTGGCGAGCGAAGGCGAACCCGGGGCGGGATAAACAATCGTCCGCAATTCGGGCTCGAAACCACCGAAATCGTAGATCATGGGCGGATGCGAACCTGCCGTCAGCTGCGGCTCAAGAGATTCATAATGCGCGGACACAGTAAGGATTCCGCGGTAATCGGACAGATTGCGCCCAAAAGCGGCCAGAAAGGACCGCGCCTCGGAATTGTGAAGGATCAGGTTTGGCGCACCATGCGACACGAAGAGCGTCATCGGAACAATCCTTTCTAAAGCGTCCTCCGGATGTCGCCCCGAACGTTCGCTGCTGCAAGTTTCCCCGCGCAAGGTTGATTTTGCATTCATGCGGATCCGCACTTCTTCCGTTACGTTAACCCTAACTTAGGGTGAAAGGCTTAGCTTCGTTTGAGTTTCCGATTGCGTTTGTCGTTTTGTATTTTTGAGGATCTTGCCATGAAGCGTCTGACAGCCGCCCTTGCGGCGCTCGCTCTCCCCGCCTCCGCACTTATTGCCGAAGCCGCCGATCTGCCTCGCCGCCCGCCGGAGCCGCCGCCAATGCCGATCCCTGTCCTGTTCACTTGGGCGGGTCCTTATGTCGGCATTCATGGCGCTTATGGTTGGGGTCAGTTTAATCGGACGCAATTCGACCAAAACCTCATCGGCGCCGCTATTCCAGCCAATTATCAATATGCCAGCGTGGCACGCACTTATGCGAAGTCGCTTCCTGGAATCTATGATTCCGATCAATGGGGTGGTGGCTTCTTTGCAGGCTACAATTTCATCGCCGGTCATGTCGTTTCTGGCGGCGAGCTCGATTACACCGCATTCTTTGGAAAGTTCGGAGCGAGCACGATCTGCTATTACCCCGATCCCAATCTTGGAATCGTTCTCCCGGGCGCACCGGGAAAATCGATGATTGTAGGTGCAGACACGACGAGCAAGATCACGGATTACGGCCTCGTCAAAGCGCGTCTTGGGTATGCCTTCGATCGTATCCTTCCTTATGCTTTTGTCGGCATTGGCGGCGCGCGCTTTAAAGCGTCGGGCAATGGCTCGATTGAAGAATATACAACGGCAACTGGCGTCGCGACCGCAACCTACACATCGTCGGCCAGTAAGGATCAGGTGACGCTGGCTTATGGCGGCGGTGCAGGCATCGACTATGCGATCACCGACCAAATATTGCTTCGCGCACAATATGATTACGTGCAGCTCGATAGCGTCATCGGCCAAGAATCGAAAATTCAAGTCGGTAAAATCGGCGCAGGTATCCGTTTCTAAGCAGAGTTGCATTCCTTGGAGAGCCGCGGATGAAAACGCTCCGCATAATCGCGCACGCGACGGTTATTGTTTCGTCGATGTGTGTCGCCGACGTCAAGGCCGCCGATCTCACCAATTTTAATTGGCCGTGGTCTCAGCCTAACCTCTATTCCGACATTCCTACCTATGATTGGTCGGGAGGTTATATTGCGATCATGGCCGATTACAATTCAAGCAACATCACCCAAGGCGATCTCGCCGCAATTATGGTCGACCGTGCAATCCCGGTTTGGAAATGGGGTGAAGAAGCCAAGAACCTGGCGAAAGCGTCTGCAATGGACATGACAGCGAATGCAGGCGTGTACTCTCTGCACGCTGGTTTCAACATTATGTCGCAAAGGCTCGTTTACGGCTTTGAACTTGAATATAGCAGGTTCTCGCCTGCTATGACTGCATCCAGCAGTTACAATGAGGCGCGTATCGTCGACACTCAAACAACGACAAATAGCCAGGATCCGGAAATCGTCGAGAATACAGGCGTCAGCACAGCGATGACTAACAAGACGCAAATTTTTGATGTTGGACTGGTCAATGGTCGGGCCGGTTACGCGTATGGACGCTTTATGCCCTACGCGCTGGTAGGGCTCGGCGTAACACGCGTGAAACTCAACGCTGTCATGGACGCAAAGGAATATTCAGTCGTCACGGTCGACGGTGTATATTCAGCACAACTCAGTCGAAATCCGCAACCAACGCGAGCGACACTGACGAAGGACGCTTATGCAGCGACTGTCTCGCTCGGCCTCGGCTTCGAATATGCATTGCTGGACAATCTGATTGTGCGTGCGCAGTACAATTACATGACATCCGGCAACATTAAGGGCGAAGGCCTTACAAACAATATGGCCCGCGGAGGGCTTGCGCTAAAATTTTGAACTCACCCCCGAGAGACGAAAAAAGGGCGGGTTCATCACCCGCCCTTTTCATTTGTGATCTTGCGTCACATCATTCCGCGGCATCCGGCACCGTCCGCCCACGCGCCAATTTTTCCTTCTTGAGCAATTCGGCGACAAGGAACGCCGCCTCCAGCGCCTGTTCGGCGTTGAGGCGCGGATCGCAATGGGTGTGGTAGCGATCCTGTAATTCAGCGTCCGAGATGGCACGCGCACCGCCCGTGCATTCAGTGACGTTCTTACCGGTCATTTCAAGATGGATGCCACCGGCATGAGTGCCTTCGGCGCGATGAATATCGAAGAACGAGCCAATTTCCGATAAGATCAGATCGAACGGGCGCGTCTTGTAGCCTGAGCCGGCCTTAACCGTATTGCCATGCATCGGATCGCACGACCAAACGACATTGCGACCCTCACGTTTCACGGCACGCACAAGACCGGGCAGATGTTCGCCCACCTTTTCAGCACCGAAACGCGCAATGAGCGTCAAGCGGCCAGCCTCATTATCCGGGTTGAGGAGATCGATCAGCTTAATCAACTCGTCAGGCTTGAGTGACGGTCCGCATTTCAGGCCGATCGGGTTCTTGATGCCACGGCAATATTCGATATGGGCATGATCGGGTTGCCGCGTCCTGTCGCCGATCCAGATCATGTGGCCTGAGGTCGCGTACCAATCGCCGGATGTTGAATCGACGCGTGTGAGTGCCTGTTCATAACCAAGCAACAACGCTTCGTGCGAGGTATAAAAATCCGTCGAACGCATTTCCGGATGCGCTTCGGGATCAAGACCGATGGCGCGCATGAAATCGAGCGTTTCGGTGATACGCGAGGCAAGTTCGTCATAACGCCCCGATTGTGGGCTGTCCTTCACGAAGCCAAGCATCCAGCGATGCGCATTTTCGAGATTGGCGTAGCCGCCGGTCGCGAACGCACGTAGCAAGTTTAATGTGGCAGCGGATTGACGATACGCCATCAATTGACGGCGCGGATCGGGAATGCGCGCGTCGGGCGTGAACTCGATGCCGTTGATGATGTCGCCGCGATAAGAGGGCAATTCCTCATCGCCGATCTTTTCCGTCGGCGCGGAGCGCGGCTTGGCGAACTGGCCTGCGACACGGCCCACCTTCACAACCGGCGAAGCCCCAGCAAAGGTCAGCACGACCGCCATCTGAAGAAACAGGCGGAAGAAGTCGCGGATATTGTCGGCCGAGTGCTCGGCGAAGCTCTCGGCACAATCGCCACCTTGCAGAAGAAACGACTCGCCCTGCGCCACCTTACCGAGCGCGCGCTTCAGTTTTCGGGCTTCCCCAGCGAAAACGAGCGGCGGAAACCCAGCGAGCTGCTTTTCGACTGCTTCGAGTTCGCTCTGGTCCGGATAAGCAGGGACCTGCTGGATCGGCTTCGCGCGCCAGCTCGAAGGATTCCAACGGTCAGTCATGGCAGTCTCCACAGGCTTTGTGCCGGGCCGGAGGGCTCGGGTCAGGGCGCTTCTATACCGGAGGCGTCTCGATCATTCCAGCACCGCACGCAAGGGCATGGCGAAATGCGTACGAATCCTTGAAAGTAGGGTTTCCGGCCCCCCTCTCCCGGATGGACCCTCGTGCCTGCCGTACTTCTGACCCTCGCGCCCGTGCTGGTGGCCGTCTTCCTGATGATCTCAGGCAATGGGCTGTTGAACACGCTCGTGCCGCTCAAGGCGGCGATGATCGGGTTCAGCCAGCAGGAGATCGGCTTTGTCGGCTCAGCCTATTTCCTCGGCATGTTTGCCGGGACGTGGATGACGCCTGCGATTGTGCGGCGTGCCGGCCATACAAGGGCCTTTGCCGCCTATGCTGCGATCGTCGCCGTGGCGACGCTCGGCTTGCCTATCGCGACCCATCTGATCGCCTGGTCGCTCCTGCGGGCGTCTATCGGCTTCTGCTTTGCGGGTCTCTATACCATCGTCGAAAGCTGGATTTCCTCCAAGGCAGACAGCGGCAATCGCGGTCGACTATTGGCCTTCTACAACGTCGTCAATTTCATGGGGTCGGCCTTCGGCCAGCAATGGCTTCGTATCGCCGACCCAAAATCATTTCAATTATTCTCGGCAACCGCCGCCTTTGTGATGTTGTCGCTCGTGCCCATGGCCATGACGCGCGCCGAGCCGCCGCCTCTGCCGCCCAAGGGACGCCTTGTGCTTGGCGCTATGCTACGCGCAGCTCCTATTGGAATTGTCGGCATTACACTGGTCGGCCTCGCCAATGGGACCTTCTGGTCGCTTGCGCCGGCCTATATCGAGAAAATGGGTCTAGGGCCAACAACTGTTGCGAGCTTTATGACAGCCGTGATCATCGCTTCAGCCTTATCGCCCTATCCGATTGGAAAACTATCGGACCGCATCGACCGCCGCTATGTCATCGCGGCTTCATCGGCGCTCGCGATGGTCGCGGAGATTTTACTGGCTGTGATGGGACAGGCTACGCCCTGGGCACTTTACATCGCCGGTTTCTTTCTCGGAACGATGCAACCTGTGATTTATCCCCTCATCACGGCCCATGTGTTCGACCGAATGGGGACCGAAAAAGGCGTCGCCATATCATCGACGCTGTTGTTTCTTTACTGCGCCGGGGCCGTCGTGGGGCCGTTGTTCGCGTCATCATTGATGGAGCATTTCGGCCAAGCGATGCTGTTCGTTCACAATGCTGGCGCGCATCTGTTGATCCTCGGCTTCGTCGTGTGGCGGATCATTGTCCGCCCTGCCCCGCAGCGCGTCGAGCCGGAACCCACCAACCCGCCACCGGCTACATGACGCGAAACCGGGACCGTCAATCGACGGAGAAAGGGGTCCGCATCGTGACCAGTTCTTCAGCCGCGGTGGGATGAACCGCCATCGTGGCATCAAAATCCGTTTTCGTCGCACCCATATGAAGCGCGATGCCAACGAGTTGGATCATCTCGCCTGCGGCCTCACCCATGATGTGAACCCCGAGGACACGATCGGTTTCTCCATCGACAACAATCTTCATAAATGTGCGTTCGCTGCCGCCCGATAAGGTGGCGCGCATCGGCCTAAAATCAGTCTTGTAGATCGTGACCTTCCTGTAAGCGGCGCGGGCTTGCGCTTCAGTGAGGCCGGCCGTCCCTATTTCAGGCGTCGTGAAAACAGCTGTCGGTACTGCGCCATGGGCCACGGCAATCCTTTTGCCTCCAAAAACGCTATCGGCAAATGCGTGGCCTTCACGGATCGCAACCGGTGTCAAAGCAATGCGATCCGTTACATCGCCGACAGCATAAATCGATGGCACACATGTTTGTGATAATTCATCGACGGGTATCTCACCCCGCTTACCGGTGACGATGCCGACCTTGTCGAGCCCAAGACCTTTGGTGTTCGGAAGGCGGCCCGACGCGTAAATGATACGCTCAGCAGAAAAAGCGCGACCATCCATAAGGGTCGCCGCCAACGCACCCCGACGGCCATCAATACGTGCGATCTCATTATTCGCCTCGACATTGATGCCCTGCGTGGTGAGCGCCTTCATCAGATGATCACGAACATCCTCATCGAAATGCGGTAATGGTTTAGCACTTCGAAACATCAATGTCGTTTTGACACCAAGCCCATTGAGCAGACATGCGAATTCGACGCCGATATAGCCAGAGCCAACGACGATCACCGATGAAGGCAGATGGTCCCATTCAAAAAAATCATCCGAATTATCGACGAGATCGATACCCGGCGTGGCTTCGGGCAAATAAGGCCGGCCGCCGGTTGCAACGAGAATGTATTTTGCCGTTACACTAGACCCATCGGCCAACGCCACGCTGTTGGGGCCGGTAATGGTCGCGCGGCTATCGCGGGTTTCGACGCCTGCGCGCTGCAACGTACCGCGATAGGCATTTTCAAGACGCGCGATCTCCTTGTCCTTCGCTGCTTTCAACGTAGCAAAATCAAAGCGTACATCATCGGCGGACCAACCAAATCCGCGCGCATCTTCGAAATCATGACCAAAACGGCTCGCGTAGACATAGAGCTTCTTCGGCACACAACCGCGTATGACACAGGTGCCGCCCATGCGGCTTTCCTCGGCAAGAATAACCTTCGCGCCATAACCAGCCGTAATCCGTGCAGCGCGCACGCCGCCCGAACCGCCGCCTATCACAAACAGATCGCAATCGAATGTGGTCATGGCCCGGGTATCCCCGCTTATATGTCGATCTTACGCTTCTTCAATTCTTCCCGCACGCGCTTCATCAGCTGTTCACCGATCTTTTGCGATGCGCTCTGCATCTCGTTGAAGAGCTGATCAAGCACCACCGGCTGAGCGGCAACATAACGTTGACCTGCAGCCGATTTGAAATAAGTCAGCGCATCCTTCATATCCGCTTCGGTTAACGCGCGGGCGTAGATTTTGGCCGCCAAGGTGAGCATCTCAGCGCGTTGGCCGTCGAATTCGGGCTTCAACTGCACAAGCACATCATCAAGCTCTTTCACGATCTGCGGACGAACCTGAAGAATGCTCTGTTGAATCTCGATCATCAACTGCGGAACAAGACCGTCGAACGTCCGGCTAATTCCCGCCGCTACAATAAGTTCGCGCGCAAGTGCCGTCGCCTGAGCGCTCGGCTCGGGCAATTGCGGCTGAGCCGCTTGCGAGGGATTTTGCGCCGGCACAGTCTGGGCGATGGCCGAGGTTGAAAGCAGAGCAGCGCAAAGGCCGCCAATCAATGAGGCACGAATGGTCACGAGGTTAACTCCATTGCTTGGGCACATAGCATCACGCCACATTGCCAAGGGTCTTGATTCCAGTTGCTGTTGCGAGAAATGCGCCTGACGCGACGCCAATAAACAAACCATGTTCGACAAGCCCGGTCACGGCATCGAGATGGGCGGCCAGTCGGGCAGGATCAGGTATGACGCCCAGATGCGCGTCGAGGATCAGATTGCCACTATCCGTCCGAAACGGGGCGCCATCTTTTATACGTAACTTCATCTCGCCTATCACGCCCGCTTGCGCAAACGCTTTGGTAAGATTGCGCTGCGTGGCGGCAAGACCGAACGGGATCACTTCAAGCGGCAATGGAAAACGGCCAAGCGTCGCCACCGCCTTTGTTTCGTCGGCAATCACGACCATACGCTTGGATGCCAAGGCAACAATTTTTTCACGCAGATGGGCGCCACCGCCACCCTTGATGAGGCTGAGCGCGGCATCGATCTCGTCGGCACCATCGACAGTCAAATCAAGCTCTGGCGTCTCGTCTAGCGTTGATAGTGGTATACCCAGCGATGCAGCTTGCGCGCGCGTCGCCTCTGACGTCGGAACAGCGACGATGCTTAGGTTCTCCGCTTTCATACGGGCCGCGAGCAAATCCACGAAATGCTTTGCCGTCGACCCCGTACCGAGGCCAAGCTTCATGCCATCACGCACGAGAGCGACAGCGCGGGCAGCAGCTTCGCGTTTGAGCGCGTCAAGGCTCATTGTTCCAGCCCTGCCAGCATCAGATATTTGATTTCGACGAATTCATCGACACCATGATGCGAGCCTTCTCGACCGAGACCGGATTCCTTCACGCCGCCGAAGGGCGCCAGCTCTGTTGAAATCGCACCAGTGTTAATACCGACCATCCCATATTCGAGCGCTTCAGCCACACGGAATACGCGGCCAAGATCGCGGGCATAGAAATACGCCGCAAGGCCATATTGCGTATCGTTTGCTTGTTCAATGACATCCGCTTCGTCCTTAAAACGGAATACGGGCGCGACGGGACCGAAGGTTTCATCTTTCGCCACAAGCATATTGCGCGTGATATTGGCCATCACTGTCGGTTCGAAGAAGGTGCGCCCGAGCGCATGGCGCTTGCCACCAACGACGATTTTGCCGCCTTTCGAAACGGCATCAGCGATGTGGCTTTCCACCTTCTCAATCGCTTCCATGGTAATCAAGGGGCCTTGCTGAACCCCTTCGTCCAAGCCATTGCCGACTTTCATAGCGGCAACGCGCTTGGCGAGTTTTTCGACGAATAGGTCGTAGATTTTATCCTGCGCGTAGATGCGGTTGGCGCATACGCAGGTCTGCCCCATGTTACGATATTTCGACAGCATCGCGCCTTCGACAGCGGCGTCGATATCGGCATCGTCAAACACGAGAAATGGTGCATTACCGCCAAGTTCGAGGCCTACCTTCTTCACGGTCGAGGCAGCCTGACGCATCAGGATCTTGCCAACTTCCGTCGAGCCGGTGAACCCGACAAACCGCACGCGGGGATCTGAGGTCCAGACATTACCGATGGCGGGTGCGTCGCCCGTAACAATGTTGATGACGCCCGCCGGAATGCCGGCGCGCTCGGCCAAAACGCCAAGCGCCAGCGCTGTGAGCGGCGTTTCGGGCGCAGGTTTGATCACGACCGTGCAGCCGACAGCGATGGCCGGGGCGCATTTGCGCGTGATCATGGCGGCGGGGAAATTCCACGGCGTGATCGCGGCGCAGACGCCGATGGGCTGCTTCATTACGATGATGCGCGAATCCGTGCGCGGCGAAGGCAATGTTTCGCCGTAAATGCGCTTGGCTTCCTCGGCATAAAACTCGATGAAGCCAGCTGCATATTCGACTTCGCCCTTCGCTTCAGCGAGCGGCTTGCCCTGCTCGCTCGTCATGATGAGCGCGATATCGTCCTTGTTCGCCATAATCAGGTCGAACCATTTACGAAGCAGCGCAGACCGCTCCTTAGCTGTCTTTTTTGCCCAGGGGCCGAAGGCCGCATGAGCGGCGGAGACAGCCATCTCAGCTTCAACGGCCCCTAAACGCGGAACGGATGCGATCACCTCTCCCGTGGCCGGATTGTCGACCGGATCGACCGGCGCACCCAAACATTCCCCGCCAATCAGGCATTGCGGGCGCAAAAGGGTCGGATCGTTCAGCTTCATGGGACAACTCCTGCCGCGAGATGGGCCGCGCGCTGTCTAGCACGCCTCAAAGGGCTGCCAAAGACCCCATCTGAACCAAGCCTATTTTGGCCGGGGACATTTATCGCGGACGGTCTGCTGGGGTGCAGACAACTTTTTCCTGATAGACGAAACAGACGCTGACAGCGCCGGTCCGGACCTCAACACGATAGATCCCGCCCTCGCGTTCATGGCGGGATGTAACCAGTGCATAATCACCCGGTTCCTGCTTGCCTGCCCCCTCGCCGGCCGGGAAACAGGCCGTCATGCCGAGCGTACCTTCCTTCTGAAGATACTGGCATGCCGTGACTTCGCCATTGGCCTTGTCGAGGCGATACAGCCGATTGAGGTCCATCTGCGGTGGCGCCATGAACTCATAGGGCGCTGCCTCAACCGGGACGGCCCATAAGCCGAGCACCATGGCGCATAGAACGAGACGCGGATCAAAGCGGCCCATAACGACGTCTCCAAAATCGAGCAAGGTCAACATCTCGCCGATTCTCGCGCCAGACGCCATGCCACAGATCGCAGGTCTGTTCCGTGAGAGCGATGCTTGACGGACGAAGCAATCCGGGCGACGGCTTCTTTTATGGCTCAGCTTTCCTCCTCCGGCGCGCCGATCGTTGTGTTCGATCTTGATGGCACGCTCGCCGATACGGCATCCGACCTTATCGCTACACTCAATTTCATATTGCAGCGGGAAGGGCTTGATCCTTTGCCGCTCGATGAAGCGCGCGACCTGATCGGTGCAGGGGCACGCGCGCTCATCGGACGCGGCTTCCAAGCGCGGCAAAAGCCACTGACGGCCGATCATCTCGAAACGCTTTTCGGCGCCTTTCTCGATCATTACGGGCAGAACCTCGTCGTCCATACCAAGCTCTATCCGGGGATTGTCGAAGCCCTCGACACGCTCGCGGCGCAAGGCTTCACACTGGCAGTCTGCACCAACAAGATGCAGGACCATTCCCGTCAACTGCTTGAAGCGCTCGGCATTCTCGATCGTTTTGCTGCGCTCGCCGGCCGCGACACCTATCCGGTGTGCAAACCAGATCCGCTTCACCTCACCCGGACAATCGCTGATGCGAAAGGCGATCCGCGCCGCGCCGTGCTGGTCGGCGACTCTAAAACCGATGTGGACACTGCACGCGCGGCGGCGATTCCCGTGATTGGCGTGGATTTCGGCTACACAGACACACCGATGGTTCGGCTTATGCCTGACAGGCTCATCAGCCATTTCGACGCGCTGGTGCCGGCGGTGCAAGCCTTGATCCGCGCATGAATCCGTCTCTTGGCACTCAGCAGGGTTGGTTACGGCCTCTGGCCGCCATGCTGCTCGTGCAAGTAACAAGCGCTTTTCTGTCCCGCCTCGTACCGACGATCGCGCCTGTATTGCAGGACGAACGCGGCATCAGCGAAAGCCTGATCGGTTATCTCGCCGGTTTTGCCACCATCGGCTCGATTGTCTTTCTTTTGGCGGGCGGTCCGATGATGCGACGGCTCGGTCCCGTGCGTTCGCTGCAATGGGGCCTTGTGGCAAGCGGTGCCGGGGTCGCGCTCATTGCAGCACCACAAATAGCCGCTTTATTCGTCGGCATGGTGTTGGTGGGCATCGGTTATGGCCCTTCGGCACCCGCAGGGACAGATGTCCTGCAACGCTATGCCCCGGCACGGCACCGCAGCCTCATTTTCTCCATCAAACAGGCGGGCGTACCGCTCGGCGGCGTCATTGCCGGACTTGCCCTGCCCGCCATCGTGACTGCGTTTGGCTGGCAATATTGCCTCGTTTTTGCAGCCATTGTTGTGGCCGCCTGCATTCTCGCGGTGCAGCCGATCCGCGGATCGATCGATGCTGGCCGGGACAAAAGCCAGACCATGTCATTTTCGGCCTTTCTCAGCTGGTCGAACATCATGGCACCGTTGCGGACTGTGTTTGCGACGCCCGCCGTCGCGCGGATCGGCATGACAGGGTCGACGCTCGCGATCACGCAGGGGGCGTGGTTTGCGTTTATGGTGACATTTCTTGTGTCGGAAGCAGGGCTTACGCTCACGCAGGCGGGCCTTCTTTTCGCCGTGATGCAGGCCACCGGCATTCCCGGTCGTATTCTCCTCGGCTACATCGCCGACCGTGCACAATCGGGCCGGGTCACCTTGATGCTTGTGGGGATCGTCTCAGCGCTGACGTCGCTGGGGCTGGTTTTCGTCAAGCCGGGACTGCCGATGCCGCTGTTGATCGCTTTCTTCGCCATTGCCGGGGTCACTGTTTCAAGCTGGAACGGGGTGCAACTGGCCGAGGTCGCCCGGCTTTCACCGCGCGAAGCCTTGCAAGACACGTCCTCCGGCGCGACCGTTCTCATTTTCCTCGGCTATGTCGTCGGCCCTGCCGGCTTCGCACTTCTGCAACAGCTCAGTGGCTCTTATGCGCCAGGGCTGATCGCCATTGCCGTTTTTGCATTGGCAGGAAGCGCCGTTTTAGCGAAAACGCGCTGACGGGCCGCGGAAAAGCCCTCTCCTGCCAGCGTCTCACCTTGACTTGAAAGAGACCGCCTTCTATCACGCCACCCACACGATGGGCGCGTAGCTCAGCGGGAGAGCACTCCCTTCACACGGGAGGGGTCACAGGTTCAATCCCTGTCGCGCCCACCATCGTTTTCAATGACAGCATAAAAACTAGGTATTTTCGCCCGGTCTGATCAACGGTTCACACGGGTGAAGCGATTAGATGCGCGTGCGGTTGCGGATCATGATCGAGTCGAACGCAAAGTCCGAAATCTGCCACCAGAGATATTCTTCGTTGCGGAATGCCATGTAATTGTCGTGCAGCTTTTTAAAGTGCGCGTTTTTGGCAGAGATTTCAGCATAGAGCTCTGTCGCGGCTTTGTAAGCGGCATCGACAATTTCCTGAGAGAACGGACGCAGCTGTGTCCCTGCCCGAACCAGACGTTTGATGGCGGGTGGGTTTTGCGTGTCGTATTTTGCCAGCATATCAGCGTTCGCGTAACCAGCGGCCGTTTGGAAAAGCGATTGATAATTCTTCGGCAACGACGCCCATTTATCTGTGTTGATGTAGAATTGGAGCGCCGTGCTCCCTTCCCACCAACCGGGATAATAATAAAAAGGCGCGACCTTATAGAAGCCCATCTTTTCGTCGTCGTACGGACCAACCCATTCAACCGCGTCAATCGCGCCCTTTTCAAGCGCCTGATAAACGTCGCCCCCCGAGACTTGCTGCGGCACGCAGCCAAGCTTCTGCAGAACTTCGCCGCCGAGACCGCCGATGCGGATCTTCAGACCGTTAAGGTCGGCAACGGTTTTGACCTCTTTGCGGAACCATCCACCCATCTGGGTGCCGGTGTTGCCGCCGGGCATCGCAAAGATGTTGTACTTTTTGTAGAAATCGTTGAGCAGGTCCATCCCGCCATTGTAATAGAACCACGCCTTCATCTGCCGTGCGTTCAAACCAAACGGCACACAGGTGGCGAAAGCGAAAGCCGGATCTTTGCCAAGATAGTAATACGGCGCCGTATGGCACATTTCGACAGTGCCATTTTGCACTGCGTCAGCCGCCTGAAAGCCGGGCACGATCGCATCGGCCTCAAAGACCTGAATCTGGAACTTGTTGTCTGATGCTTCGGCGATGTGCTTGGCGAAAACCTCGGAAACGCCATAAGTCATATCGGCGGATTTCGGAAAGCTCGAGGTCAGACGCCACTTCACTTGTGGCATTGATTGAGCGATCGCAGGCACGGCGACCGACTTGGCAGCGAGACCAAGACCGACACCATTCAAAAACTGACGACGTTTCATTACTGCACCCCGAGGCTCGACGATCATCCCATCCTAATTGATCAATGGTAGAGGTAAAGCAAGCGGTTTCAACCTTACGAAAGGACAATCGAAGATAGCAAAGACCATTTTTGCGGACTGCCTGAACCCGGTTGTCATTAATGGGGCATAAAAGCCCGGATGGGACATGAAAGCCTGACCATCACAGTTCATAATTTTCTACCATTTTTGAAATTGAATCATAGCGATAAGAACCGACAACATTGCTGATCTTGCTTGCCAGATATAAGTGGGCAATTGCTAAAGGGCCCATCGTCATGTTTATTTCTTATATTCGAATTGGAATTGTCGGCTGCGTTGTGCCTCTTTCATTGCGTCCATCTATGGCGAGGAGCCTCGAATGAATTTTGAAATTGTTTATGTCCTGACAAATCCGGCAATGCCTGGTTTTGTTAAAATTGGGAAGACGTCGATCGAAGACGTTAACCAACGTTTGAGCCAGCTCTATACAAGCGGCGTGCCGTTTCCGTTCGAATTACAATTTCCGTGTAAGGTCCGCGACTCAACCGAAGTCGAAGCAGCGCTGCACCGCGCATTCGCGCCAAATCGCGTGAATCCAAAGCGTGAATTTTTCAAGATTGAGCCCGAGCAAGCCATGGCCATCTTGAAATTGCTTCATGTTGAAGATGCAACTGAAGAGATTGAGAAATTACCAAATCCAATCCCCGAAGAAGATCTACAAGCAGGCAAAAACTATTCTCAACGTCGCCCACCCATGAATTTTACCGATATGGGCATTCCGATGGGCGCTGAACTACACTTCACGGAAGGCGATGCGACGGTCGCTGTCACCTCCGACCGCAAAGTGCGTTTCGGCAACGATGAGATGTCGCTTACGGCAGCCACTCGTATACTTCTAGGCATTGAGCACAGCGTTCAACCCAGTCCATATTGGACGTATAATGGACGATCGCTCATAGCGATTTACAACGAGACCTACCAATAGAACCATGAGAAGGTCGCCCATTCAGCCACCGTTCAGCCTCGCTTTGGCATGGTGCTTCCCATCGGAGGTTTCTATTCCATGCGCAAGACGCTCGCCGCCATCCTCACCGCTCTCACGCTCAGCCTTTCTTTGGGCCTGGCTCTTTCGACACCGGCGGAAGCAGGCTGGAAATGGAAAAAGATGAAATGGGTGCCCAAGCCCGGGCAGGAGTACCGCTCACCCTATGCACACAATCGCGGTTATCATTATGGTCAGCGCTACGGCTATGACCGCGGCTACGGATATGGTCGGAACTATGGACGCGGTTATGGTTATGGTCGGCCCTACGGCCCCTACGGTCAGGGCTATGGCCATGGCGGCTTTGGGCCACGCTATGGCTGGTAAGTCCTAAACGAAAAAAGCGCTTAAAGAGGACGAAACTGTCCGTTCACGGACGATGGGGCCGCTGCTGTCTGTTGCTCTCCTGCAACGCGAGACTTTCCTTGCGCTTGCGCGTTAACAATGCGGCAAAAGCAAGGTTGATAGAGTTGAAGCGTCTCGCTTAAAGAGAACTTCACTTTCCTCCGTGCCCAGGACCCAAAAGATGCGCCGTCTTCTTCTGTCTTCCGCTCTCGTCCTTTGCACGAGCGCCGCATTCGCGGCCTCGACCCACCCTTCGAACGCAGTGTTTGATCCGCTGACGCGCGAACCGATCCAACAGACGACCCGCGAATCGCAGCAGCCCAAGGCCACAGCCATACCGCGCGAGACCGTCCGTTTCGATGGAAAATACGCTCCCGGAACGATCGTCGTTTCAACCAAGGAGCGCCGGATGTATTATGTGCTGGGCGACGGCAAGGCGATCCGCTACGGCGTCGGCGTCGGCCGTCCCGGCTTCGAATGGGGCGGCACGATGACCGTGACCCAAAAGCGGGAATGGCCCGATTGGCGTCCGCCTGCACAGATGCTTCAGCGCCGTCCCGATTTGCCGCGCTACATGAAGGGGGGTCCCGATAACCCGCTGGGCGCGCGCGCACTCTATCTCGGGTCTTCGCTATATCGGATTCATGGTTCGAACGAACCGGAGACGATCGGTCAGGCGGTTTCGTCGGGCTGCATCCGCATGGTGAATGAAGACGTGATCGACCTCTATGGCCGCATCAAGGTCGGCACGCAGGTTGTCGTTCTACGCTGATATTTTAAATTAGGTACTGACGGTAAGCCCCGCCTATGGCGGGGTTTTTCATTTGGCTCGCTTATGATCGCGGCTCTGCCCCTGCGTGGCGAGAGCGTCGCAATAAGCCTGCCAGCGGACCTCGTGCTCGCGACCAAGCTTCATCAGATAATCCCAAGTATAAAGCCCCGTATCGTGCATATCGTCATAGACGAGGCGGACCGCATAATGGCCGACCGGCTCAACTTTGAGGATTTCAACGTCGCGTTTGCCAGGGATGAATTTGCGCTCCGAGGGGCCATGGCCCTGAACTTCAGCGCTCGGGCTTTCGACCCGCAGATATTCGGCTGGGAGCGAAAACCGATCGCCATTTTCAAATGCGATGTTGAGAGACCGACGGTCCGCCGCCAATCTAAGCTCAGTCGGCCATGCGTCCTCGCCATTTCCGGTCATCAGCACCCTCCCGCGTCATTGATACGCTCGCCTTGCGGCCCATATCTGTGGCAAAATACTGGCTGAGACAAGAACAAGCGGCACCACCCTGCCATGAATGCACAGACGCAGACCATCAACCCGTCCCCAGCGCTGATCGATCCGTTCGGTCGGCATGTGAGTTATCTGCGGGTCTCGGTGACCGACCGCTGCGATTTCCGCTGCGTCTATTGCATGGCCGAAAATATGAGCTTCCTGCCCAAGCAGGACCTTTTGACGCTTGAAGAGCTCGACCGACTGTGTTCGGCCTTCGTCGCCAAGGGGGTTAAGAAGCTCAGGATCACGGGCGGCGAACCACTCGTGCGCCGCGATATCATGACGCTCTTCCGCTCGCTCGGCCGCCATCTCGACAACGGCGCGCTTGAGGAATTGACGCTGACCACCAATGGCTCGCAACTCGGCCGCTTTGCTGCTGACCTTGCTGCCTGTGGCGTCAAGCGGATCAATGTGTCTCTCGATACGCTGGATGAAGCCAAGTTCCGCGCCATCACCCGCTGGGGCGATCTCGCCAAGGTGCTGGATGGCATCAAAGCGGCCCAAAAGGCGGGCATGGCGGTCAAAATCAACGCCGTCGCACTCAAAGGCGTGAACGAGGACGAGGTTGAACGCCTGGTAGAATGGGCCCATGGCGATGGCATGGACATCACCTTTATCGAGGTCATGCCGTTGGGCGATATCGAGCCCGAGCGGCTCGACCAATATTGGCCGCTCACGCAATTGCGCGCCCGTTTGCTCGACCGATACACGCTCGACGAGGTCGACTACCGCACCGGCGGTCCAGCCCGTTATGTCCGCGCGCGTGAAACCGGCGGGCGGGTCGGCTTTATAACGCCCTTGACGCATAATTTCTGCGAAAGCTGCAATCGCGTCCGCATCACCTGCACGGGGACGCTCTATATGTGCCTTGGGCAGGAAGACGCCGCCGATCTGAGGACACCTCTGCGCGCCTCTGCTGATGACACACTGATCTCAACGGCGATTGATGAGGCGATCGGGCGCAAGCCGAAGGGCCATGATTTCGTTTATGAGCGCGGTCGGCCCACAATCGCTGTCGGCCGCCATATGAGCGTTACGGGCGGGTAACCCCGCGAGCCATACGCTGATGACATGTCGCCCTGCTGAACGGGCGCTTCTGAGCGGGCCGTGAGCCTGTTACGCTCGCTTGCATGAGTCGCCCCTTGAGGGGCCTTGAGCCGGAACCGGGTTTTCATGATCTTCCCTGCCGCCCCTCGCAGCGCGCCCGAGGCCTGAACGCTCATGTCGGATTATGCGCGCAATAAGCGCGGTGTTCTTTACCTCCTCTTCGCCATGGCAGTTTTCGTCATCAACGACACGGCGGTGAAGATGGCTGCCGCATCGATGCCACCGGGGCAGATGATGTTCGTGCGCAGTCTCTTTGCCGTTCCGATGGTGTTCGCGCTCATCGTTGCATCGGGCGAAACGAAAAAACTACATTTTCTACTCGATCGCCTCGTTCTGTTTCGTGCTCTGTTTGAAATGATCGTCGCGATCATGTTTATATCCGCGCTTGCGCATTTGCCGCTCGCGGACATTACGGCGATCCTGCAATCGACACCGATCTTGATCACGTTGATCGTGGCGATGTTTGGGATCGAGCGGATCGATGCGCGGGGATGGCTTGCCGTTATCATTGGCTTCGTCGGTGTTATTCTTGTCTCTAAACCGACAGGAGGCGGCGATTGGACCTACGCGCTGGTCGCGTTCGGATCGGCCATCTTTGTCTCCATTCGCGATCTTCTAACGCGACGACTGCCTGCGCAGGTTCCCTCAATGGTTGTCACGCAAGGCACTACGCTGAGCGTTGTCGTGGGTGGCCTGCTGCTTGCTCCGTTCGAGACATGGGTTATGCCATCGGCTTCATCGTTTGGGCTTCTGGTTGTTGCTGCGTTTTTCGTGACACTTGGCAATGTCTATGTGATTAAAGCTTATCGCACGGCCAATGTCGCGATTTTGTCGCCCTTCCGCTATGCGGTGATTTTCTTTGCCGTTGTTCTAGGGTTTATCGCTTTCGGCGAAATACCGGACTGGCTAACTGTTTCAGGTTCGGTACTGATTATCGCCGCCGGACTTTACACAATCCTGCATGAGCGTCGCCGCATACGCGCACTCAATGCGCCAGCGACCGAACCATGAACGAGGATACGCAAAAATATGTGGTGAAGCCCGGCATCTTCGTTCTCGTGGCGTTGTCGGCGTTGCAACCCTTTGCGTTGAACGTGATGGCACCTGCCCTGCCCGGCATGGCGCTGTCCTTCGATGTCGACTACGCAACGATTCAACTCACCTTAACCTTCTATCTCGTCGCGGTGGCTATCGCCCAGTTTTTCGGAGGCCCCCTGTCCGATCGCTTCGGACGCCGCCCCGTCATTCTAACATCCCTTGTCTTGTTTTCGTTCGGTGCATTCGCGGCCGTCTTTGCCCATTCAGTCGGGGCCTTGATCGCTGCGCGCATCCTTCAGGCATGCGGAGCGGGAACCGCCTTTGCGCTGGCACGGGCCGTCATCCGCGATACAAGTGGTCGCGATGAATCCGCGAGCCGAATCGGCTATGTCACGATGGTCATGGTCGTGGTGCCGATGATTGCGCCCTTGTGCGGCGGCATGCTCGACGAGCAATTCGGCTGGCGCAGCATCTTTGTCGTCGGTACGATTTTCGGTGCTGCGGTGCTGCTCTACGCCAGTTTGAAGCTCCCAGAAACCCGAGCCGGTCATGGCGTGGGCGGCGGCAGCCTGCGCCATGTCCTCTCAGCGTTCCCGACGCTGATCCGCAACCGGGGCTTTCTAGGTTATGCCGGCGCATTGGCATTCTGCTCGGCAAGCTTTTTCGGTTTCCTAGCGGCGGCACCTTATGTGATCGTCACCGTGATGGACCGATCACCTGACGTTTATGGCGCTTATTTCGCGCTTTCGGCCTTCGGCTATATGGTCGGGAATTTCGTATCGGGCCGCTTCGGCCAGCGGATTGGCACCGATCGCATGGTTTTGATCGGCTCTATTATCTCGTCTTTTGCCATTTTCTCTGAGTTGGTCGTGATCTTCACCCTGCCATGGACGCCTGCCTCCTTCTTTATTCCCTTAATGGGCAACGCGATTGGAAACGGCCTTACCATGCCCGGTGCAACGGCGGGCGCGCTATCGGTACGGCCCGATCTTGCCGGCTCCGCCGCCGGTTTTGCCGGCGCATTTCAACTCGGGCTCGGTGCCGCAATGACCGTGGCGACGAGCCATGCTGTCGAGATTTGGCCTCCGAGCATAGCCGCCATCATGCTCGCCTGCGCGGTGCTCGGCATGATCTGCCATCTGGCCGGCCGAACCGGATCCCCGCAGCGCGACGTAAGGTAAATCCGCAAAGCGGCAGATAATTCGCCCTAAAATCTACGATGCAGTGCTTTTTCACGCTCTGAAGCTTTGCCGACCTGCCGCCGCGATGCTATAGCGGACCACCAGCTTCAAGGGCCTTTCCCCTTGGGCTCTGCGACCCATAATCAGCCAAAAATGGCGTGGGGCCGTGATCGGAGGGACGAACTTGCAAAGCTTGCTCGGCATCAGCCGCGTGATCGACAAGGTCAACGGCTTAATCGGCCGCTGGGTGGCATGGGCCATCCTGCTTGCCGTCATTGTTTCCACTGTCAACGCGATCATCCGAAAGCTGTTCGACGTGTCGTCGAATTCATGGCTGGAATTGCAATGGGTGCTGTTTGGCGTCGTGTTCCTTCTGTGCGCCCCCTGGACATTGCTGAGCAATGAACACATTCGCATCGACGTGGTGAGCAGCATTCTGCCCAAGCGCGTGCGCGACTGGATTGATGTGGTCGGTCATGTCGTCTTTCTGATCCCGTTCACCCTGATTATGATCGTGACCTCGATCCCATTCTTCTGGCGTTCGTTCCTCCTCAATGAGCAATCGTTGAATGCCGGCGGCCTTGCACAATGGCCCGGAAAATTCCTTCTGCCTCTGGGTTTCTCGTTGCTGTTCCTGCAAGCGGTGTCTGAGTTGATCAAGCGAATCGCGATCATGCGCGGCGCTTTGCAGGATACGGCATCTGGCGGCGGCCATCATGCCGCGGCTGAAGAAGAGGCCGCCCGCCTTCTCGCGAATATCAAAGCGGATTGAGGGGCGCGCTATGTTGAATTCATTCTTTTTCGGTCTTCGTCGTATCCTCCCCGCGCTTATCCTTGCTGGACTTGCCATTGCCTTTATGACGGGCGACGCGCAGGCCGCCACGGGCGGCGGATTGGCGAATTTTGTGCGCGAAAACATGGCTCCGATCATGTTCTTCGCCCTCGTGGTCTTCTTGCTGTCGGGTTATCCGGTTGCTTTCGCTTTGGCAGCGAATGGTCTGCTTTTCGCGCTCATTGGTATTGAGCTCGGTCAGTTCCGGCCCGACTTCCTGCAAGCCTTGCCGGATCGCGTCTACGGCGTCATGGCGAATGACACGCTGCTGGCGATCCCCTTCTTCACCTTCATGGGCCTGATCCTCGAACGCTCAGGCATGGCGGAAGATCTGCTCGACACCATTGGTCAATTGTTTGGTCCCGTGCGTGGCGGCTTAGCTTATGCGGTGATTTTCGTCGGCGCGCTTCTTGCCGCCACGACTGGCGTGGTCGCAGCCTCCGTTATTTCGATGGGCCTCATCTCGCTGCCGATCATGCTACGCTATGGCTATGACCGGCGCTTGGCTTCCGGCGTGATCGCAGCGTCTGGAACCTTGGCGCAAATCATTCCGCCTTCGCTGGTTCTGATCGTGATGGCCGACCAGCTCGGCCGTTCCGTCGGCGATATGTATGAAGGTGCGTTTGTTCCCGGCCTCGTTCTATCCGCTCTTTATGCCGGGTACGTGTTCCTCGTCACGGTGGTCTATCCCGATCGCGCGCCCGCCCTTCCGAAGGAAGCGCAGACGCTCAACGATGCCGATGGCAAAGCGCGCCGTCTGTCGCTTTTGGTCGTGACAATTATTTCTGGCGTCATTGGATACATCGTCATCAAGCGGACGGG
>JAIYCE010000045.1 GCA_027488155.1 Hyphomicrobiales bacterium
GAAATGTCGCCCCAGCGCCAGAAATGTCAGCCGCTGCAACAGGTTGCGAAAGGCCAACAAAGGCCGCAACCGCAACAAGGCCGCTCAAACGAGATATAAAGCTCACGGTTTGTCTCCCTTAGGACTTCTTTGCAATGAATGAGTATGAAAAATATATGACGTATCGATGACTGCCCATAGGGCTAGCGGCCGAACCTAGTCGCCCTGTTGATAAAGCGGAAGTGCCAACCTGAAGGTTGCGCCTTCGCCTTTACGGCTTTCAATCTGCAATTTGCCGCGATGATGGGCGGCAATGTGCTTGACGAGGGCGAGGCCTAGGCCGGTCCCACCTTTGTCGCGACTTTCCGCAACGTCGACGCGATAGAATCGCTCCGTCAGGCGCGGCAAATGGTCGGGTGAAATACCCGGCCCCCAATCCTGCACTGAGAGGACCGCTTGGCCGCGCTGCGTTTCGATGCTGATAAGCACCTTGCCGCCGCTCGCACCGTATTTGATGGCGTTCTCGACCAGATTCTCAATGGCGCGCAGCAATTCGTCCCGGTCGCCCGCGACCATCACTGGGTCGCATGGTGCGATCTCCAGCGTGACTGCACGCTCTGCGGCGAGTGGTCTCAAGCCATCCCCAATTTGCTGAATGAGTGCAGTGAGATCCAGCTTGTCGGATGGCGTCTGGTGCTCACGCATTTCAACGCGCGAAAGTGACAGGAGATCATCGATCAGCCGCGCCATGCGCTGCGCTTGTGTCTGCATAATAGCGAGAAATCGCTCGCGCGCTTTTGCATCGTCGCGCGCCGGGCCTTGCAGGGTCTCGATGAAACCAAGCACAGAGGCGAGCGGTGTACGTAATTCGTGGCTTGCATTGGCGATGAAATCGACACGCATAGCCTCGATCCGGCGGGCCTCTGAAAGATCACGAAAAGCGAGCAATGCGCGTGCGGCCTGTCCACCAAGCGCAGCAACGCGGACATAATAGGCGCGCTCAACAGGGCGGCGCTCTTCCCATTCCGTTTCGCGGATGGCCTCGCCGGCAAGGACTGCGTTAATGGCATCAAGGACAGCGGGATTGCGAATTGCAAAAGCAAAGGGACGCCCATTTTGCAAGCCCGGGAAAAGTGCCCGCGCTGCGCCATTCGCTTCTGTGACATGACCACGCACGTCAACGATCACAAGTGGATCAGGCGCTGTCTCCAGAAGCGCAAGGGCCGAAACGTCGATCATTCCCGCTCCTGTGCCTCGCGTTCGCGATAGGTTTTCAGATGGCGCGCGATTTCATAGGCACCCAAAAGTGCCAGCGCCAACATGAAGGGTGCCAGATAATAGATCACGCGAAACAGGAACAAGGCACCAAGCATCGCATTTTGCGGCACCCAAGCAAAAGCGAGCAGCATCGTCGCCTCGAACACGCCGAGCCCGCCTGGCGCATGGCTGGCAATGCCAAGGATGCAGGCAAACGCATAAACCGCAGCGAACATCGGAAATTCGATGTTATGGCCGGCGGGTAACAACACATAGAGTACCGTCGCAGCGGCACAGACATCGGCCGCACCAAGCGCCAATTGCACCAGCGTAACTTTCAGGCTTGGCAGCTCGATCAGCCATTTTTGCACGCGCACTGCGCGACGTTTTTGCGCCACCCAGACGAGATAAAAAAGGATCACGGCTAGAACGGCGACGCCGATCAACTGATTCATTTTTGAGGGCAGATGATTGATGCCGCCGATCGCGCCGGTTTCGGCCAGTAGCCCAAACGCGATGACAAGCGCCATGCCAAGCCAGAATGTCACACCCGCAATCAGCGTGATCGATGCGACTTTCGCAGCTGAGACGCCGTGACGTGAATAGATCCAATAACGCACTGTCGCCGCCGTGATGAGCGGAAATCCAAGCGTGAACGAGATGGCAAAGCTTGTGTAGGAGCCCAAGGCTTTGGTGCGATAGGGCATCGTAATCTGCAATTGGCGCAGCGCCAGCACATCGTAGAAGGTCAGGAACAGATAGCTTAGAGCCGTGAATCCAGCGGCGATCAGTAATTGTTCGCGATTGGCATTCGCAAGTGCATTGCGAATCCCGTCGACCCCGACCTCGGACACGATGTGCCAAAGTACCACGAGCGATGCGACAAACAGGATCGCGCTTGCAATCGTTCCGAGTTTCTGAAAACGCGCGCGCATGACAGCGCTGCGGACTTCAGTCTCCGGTGAGGGTGAACGCGACTGGTCCATGCGGATTCCACATCTCGGCTGCTAAGGGTTCTGCCGTCCATAGACGGCAGAATAAGGGCAGGCTCAGCCATTGCGTGCAGCCAATGCGGCGGGGCGGGCGAGCGCGGCATCGAGCCACGCCAGAACCGTCGGTGCATCGGCAAAGAGTTCGGGCGCGGGTTTCGCATATGAATAAACGGACGCCGCATTGAGGTCGGCAATGGTAAAGCGATCGCCGACAAGGTAGCCGCCGCGCTTCTTGAGTTCGGCTTCCAGAATAGCCGTCGGCTTGCGCAGCAATTCGACCGCCTCGTCAGCCTTGTGCGGTTCACGCTCAGCTTCCGGCTTAAGCGCACGGTGATAGAGGATCTGCAAGGCTTGGCTTTCAACTTCCGTCACCGCCCAGAAGCTCCACATCGTCATCAACCCGTCTTCCTCGACGGATTTCGGGGCCAAGGGGCCGCCATGCTTCTTGGCGAGATAAAGGTCGATGGCGAGTGATTCCCACATTACGAGATCACCATCTGTAATGGCCGGAACATGGCCATTCGGATTGATCGCCAGAAAGGCAGGCTCTTTCTGCTGGCCCGCACGCATGTCGACAGGATGGAGTGTGTAAGGGATACCCAATTCATGGGCCGTCCAAAGCGGACGAAAAGCGCGAGAACGTGGAATACCGTAGATGGTCAGCATGGATGATCCCCCTTATGGGTCTGAGACCTAGCCGATTCTGCGTGCTGTTTCAGCACATCCTGATGACGAAAACCCCGCTGCGGATCGCAACGGGGCCTTGGTCCGGAGGTCAGCCGAAAACGGTGAAAGGATCACCAGATCCAAGGTTGCGGGCCGCCCCAGCCCCACATGCCCCAATCCCAAGACGCTTCTTGGTTGATCATGGCAGTCACCTGCTGCTCATTGGCGAGGTTCTGCTGGAAGACCATCTGGCGGTAATTCTGATACGCGGTCTGATTGCCGGCATAGAGGCATTGGCAAACGATCGGGTCGGCATAAAGCCAGATCGGATTGCCATCCTTCGTCTGTTGGACAAATCTGTTCGGCGGCAACGATTTGATCGCCGCGACCTTGGCCGGGCTGTCGGCCGGGCTGATGACGAAACCGGCTGCCGTCAGCAGGTTTTCCTTGGCCGTGATCGATTGCTGGCACGCGCCGAGCGCGAGGGCCGAGGCCAAAACCAAGGCGGAGGCGAGTTTCTTCATGGTAACATCCTGTCTGACTGGTCGCGCCACCAGGGGCGCTTGATCCATTAACCTATGATAGTCACCCTTTTCATACGAGGTCACCTCCTCGTTTACGGTTTGGTTACCAAGCGGGGCCGCCACTTTTGAAATCAGCATCGGTCGCCATAGTGGGTGCGGGTCCAACGGGGCTCTTCGCCGCCGAATGCCTCGCCGAAAAGGGGTTTTCGGTGACGGTCTATGACCGGATGCCGTCGCCGGCGCGCAAATTTTTGATGGCGGGGCGGGGCGGGCTCAATCTCACCCATTCCGAACCTGTTGATGCCTTCCTCGCCCGCTATGGTGAGGCGCGGCCGCTTCTCCAGCGTGCTTTGGCCCGCTTCTCGCCCGATGAATTGCGGCAATGGGCGCATGGGCTTGGCGAAGAGACCTTCACCGGCACGAGCGGGCGCGTTTTCCCGAAAAGCTTCAAGGCCTCGCCGCTTCTGCGTGCATGGCTAAGGCGGTTGGATGGCTTGGGCGTAAGTCTGCGTACACGGCATGAATGGCGCGGCTTTGGCGAAGATGGAGCCCTCCTGTTTACAACGCCCGATGGCGAAGTCCGCGTTGCAGCGGATGGCGTATTGCTGGCCCTTGGTGGCGCATCATGGCCGCGTTTGGGGGCCGATGGCGGCTGGGTGGCCGGTCTGCGCGCCCATGGCGTCGAGATACTGCCCTTTGTGCCGGCCAATGCCGGTTGGCTGGTCCATTGGACCGACCACGTCCGGCGCTTTGCGGGCACACCGCTCAAGCGCATTGCGCTCACGATTGGCGCGGAGACAGCGCGCGGTGACGCCATGCTCACTGAGACGGGTCTTGAGGGTGGGCCGATCTATGCGCTGGGCGCCCGCCTGCGCGCCGCTCTCGCCAAGGGCGATGCGCGTGTCGCAATCGATCTGCGGCCCGATCTTGCTGAAGCGGTCCTCACACAAAAGCTCGATACTGCACGCAAGGGCGCATCCATGGCGAAGCGTCTCACGCAGTCTGGATTGACGCCTGCGATGCAGGCTGTGTTGCGTGAGGCTGGGCCTTTGCCAAGCACGGCTCAATGTCTGGCAGCACGGATCAAGCGTGTGCCGCTCGATGTGAAGGGCCTTGCCGGGCTTGATCGAGCCATTTCATCGGCGGGCGGTATCGCGCGCGGCGCGATCGATGCGCACCTGATGCTGAAAGCCAGACCCGGCGTTTTCGTAGCGGGCGAAATGCTGGATTGGGAAGCGCCAACGGGTGGCTATTTGCTGCAAGGCTGTTTTGCCACGGCGGCGCTCGCCGCCGATGGCATTGTTGCGCTTCTCACAAAGCGTTGATCACTGATCGCGCTTCTTGTCGTTTTTCTTGATACGACGTGCGGCGGGGTGCGCTTCGCTCTTGTCGCGCTTGCCTTTGAAGTCCTTGTTCTTAAAGTCTTTGCCTTTGGCGCCGTCGCTCTTGAATTTCTTGCCGCCATCGCGCTCTTTGAAGGGGCGCTTGTTTTCGCCACGTTCATCGTCGCGCTTGTCCTTGCGGCGCGGCTCGAACTGCGCATCGCTTGGACCGGTTGATGGCGAGATACGGATGTTTTCCGGATCGGGCCGTTTGGCGGCAAGCGCAAAACTTTCGGCCGCATCGGCTGAGACTTCGAAAAATGTTTCGCGGTCGAAAATCTTGATTGAACCGAGATTAGATTTGGAAATGTCGCCACGGCGGCAGATCAACGGCACGAGCCATTTCGGATCGGCATTTTTTGTACGTCCAAGATCGAGTTTAAACCACACACCGCCCTCCATGCGGGGCCGCTTCGGCCGTGGGGCTTCGCGATCTTCAAACTCACGACGCGGCCCACGCTCAGGCCGTTCATGCCGCTCGCCGCGCTCATTACGCTCGCCGCGCTCTTGGCGGCGCTCGCGAGGATTGTCACGGCTATTGCGCTTGTCGCGCGGATCGTCGCGCCGGCGGCGCTCGTTGATTTCACCCGGATCGCTGATATCTTCGATGGCAGGCAGACGTGCACGATAGACGCGCACAAGAGCGGCAGCGAGTTCTTCCGCTGTCTTCTCGTTCATCAAGGTGCGCGCCATGGCGCGGTCTTCATCCGCCATCGGCTCGGTGATGAGAGGGTCATTGAGGAGACGCGCTTCATCAAGTTCGCGAATATCTTCAGCGGTTGGAGGCGCTTGCCATTGCAGCGATATATTGGCATCACGCAGGAGTCTTTCGGCCTTGTAGCGCCGCGATGTCGAGCAGATGATCGCGCTGATGCCCTTTCGACCTGCGCGACCTGTGCGGCCCGAGCGGTGCTGGAAAGCTTCGGCATCGTGCGGTAGATCGGCATGGATCACGAGGCCGAGATCGGGTAGGTCAATTCCGCGCGCAGCCACGTCGGTCGCAACGCAGACACGCGCCCGGCCATCGCGCAAAGCCTGCATCGATTGGTTGCGTTCATGCTGGCTGAGTTCGCCTGACAGAAGGACAGATGAGAAGCCGCGTTCTGTGAGCGTCGCATGGCAATGGCGCGCAGCCTCGCGCGTGTTCATGAACACAATGGCTGTGCGTGCTTCGAAATAGCGCAAGAGATTGACGACTGCGAATTCGATTTCATTGGCGCGCGCCCGATAGGCGCGGTGTTCGATATCGGCATGGCCACCCGCCGCGCCTTTGACGGCGATACGTTGCGCATTGTTCTGATAATTCTGGGCGAGCGCGACAATGCCCTTCGGCAGCGTGGCAGAGAACATCAATGTGCGCCGCGTCTTCGGCATGGCGTCGAGGATGAATTCGAGATCCTCGCGAAAGCCCATGTCGAGCATTTCATCGGCTTCGTCGAGGACGACGACATCAAGCGCCGACAGATCGAGCCCGCCGCGTTCCAGATGGTCACGCAAACGTCCCGGCGTGCCGACGACGATGTGAACGCCGTCTTCAAGGCGGCGGCGTTCGCGCCGCGCATCCATGCCGCCGACGCAGGTTGCGATACGTGCGCCCGCTGGCTCGTAAAGCCAGGCGAGTTCGCGTTCGACCTGCAGCGCCAGTTCGCGTGTAGGTGCGATCACGAGCGCTTGCGGCGCACCGGCGCGGCTAAATCTTTCATTCTCGCCGAGAAGGTCTGCGGCCATAGCGATGCCGAAGGCCACGGTTTTGCCTGAGCCTGTCTGCGCCGAGACCAGAATGTCCCTGCTCAGCAATTCGGGTGCGATGACGGCAGCTTGGACAGGGGTGCGTTCGAGATAGCCGCGCTCGGAAAGCGCACGGGCAAGCGCCGGATGGACGGAAGCAAAGGACACGGAAAGCCTGACGGTCGGAAAAGAGAAGGGGCAGCGGGCCAAGGCCACAAAGTGAAGTGGCCGCGCGATGAAGTTTTAGCGGGGCGCGCAACGCCCACACATATAAAGCTTACGCCTTTATGTCGCCAAAAGCCAGAAAAAGCTCACTTCAGGGAGTGAATGGCCGCAAGAAGTCCGGCAGTTCCGGCGGGTGCATCGTTCTCACTTCCTTGCACCGCAGGCAGAAGGGCGGTCGCCAGTTCCTTACCGAGCTCGACCCCCCATTGGTCGAAAGCATTGATATTCCACACGGCCGCTTCGACGAAGACCCGATGTTCATAAAGGGCAATCAACCGGCCAAGTGTGAACGGATCGAGCCTGCGATAGGCGATGGTCACCGAAGGACGATTGCCGGGGAAAGACCGGAACGGCGCGAGCCGCTGGGCCTCTTCGGCTGTGCGCCCCTGTTTGAGCATGGCCGCCTCAGCCTCTGCCTGTGTGCGGCCTCGCATCAAGGCTTCCGATTGCGCAAGGCAATTGGCGATGAGAATGGCGTGCTGGTGCTGGAGATCGGGCTCATGCCCTTCCGCCGCAATCAAAAACTCGACCGGGATCGTATCGGTTCCCTGATGGAGTAATTGGAAAAAGGCATGTTGCGAATTCGAACCCGGTTCGCCCCACACGAGGGGACCGGTTGGGCGTGTCACCGGCATGCCATCGCGGTCAAGCGATTTGCCGTTCGACTCCATGTCGAGCTGTTGCAGATAGGCCGGAAAGCGCGCGAGCCTTTGGTCGTATGGAATGATGGCGCGCGCGGGATAGAGGCAGACATCGCGATGCCAGAGCCCAATCAAGCCAAGCAGCACTGGTAAATTCTGCGCGAAGGGCGCGGTACGGAAATGCGCATCCATCGCTTGGCCGCCCGCAAGAAATTGATTGAACCGTGTTTCACCAATCGCGATGGCAAGCGGTAGACCGATGGCCGACCAGAGCGAATAGCGCCCGCCAACCCAATCCCAGAAACCGAACACGCGATCAGGCGCAATGCCGAACGCCGCGACCTTGTCCAGTGCTGTGGAGACGGCGGCGCAATGGGCGATCACGGCGCTTTCGCCTAAATGCGTAACCAACCAGCGTCGCGCCGTCTGCGCGTTCGTCATGGTTTCGATGGTGGTGAAGGTTTTCGACGCGATGATCAATAAAGTGCGCGCCGGATCGAGCTTTTTCAGCGTATCAGCGATGTGCGATCCATCGATGTTCGACACGAAATGCAAGCGCGGTCCGTCATGATAGGGCGCGAGTGCCAGCGTCGCCATCACAGGGCCGAGATCCGATCCGCCAATCCCGATATTGATGACATCGGTGAAGGGCTTGCCGTCTGCCGCAGCAATACGACCTGAGCGTATCCCCTCCGCAAAAGCGCAGAATGCACCGCGCGTCGCGGCCACATCGCGTGCGAGCGCCACGTCGGCCACCGTTGCGCCACCGCGCAAAGCGGTGTGCAGAACGGCTCGCTTTTCGGTGTTGTTGAAAACCGCGCCTGCCAGCATTGCATCGCGCTGCTCCGCGACATCAGCCGCTTGGGCAAGCCGCAGCAGGAGATCGAGCGCCGGACCATCAAGAGCGCATTTTGAATAATCGAGTATGAGATCGTCCTGCCGCGCCGAAAAACGAGAAAAGCGATCCGCGTCCTCAAACAAGGAGGTAATGGTCCGGCCTTTATGCGCGGCGCGATTGGCGGCAAGCGCGGCAAAGGTTTGGTCTACAGCGGCACGTTTCATGATGGCATTCCCGTATCTTGCAAAGCGAGGGCGGCATCGATTGCGGCAGCAGTAGGCGGGTTGGTCCCTTCCCGCGTCACATTGAGCGATGCTGCAGCAATGGCGCGGATGAGGCAGGCTTGCAAGTTCACCGCTGACAGCGTCTCAATCCCATCGCGCGACAGCGCGCCGAGGCGATCGAGCGCCGCCAGAAACCCGGCATGGAAGCAATCGCCCGCGCCGACCGTATCGACCACCGCGACGCGCGGCGCGGCGGCATGAAGAGAGCCGCCCGCCGTGTAGGCGGAAGCGCCATCTGCCCCCCGCGTGATGAGCACGAGCGCCGCACCGCGCGCGAGCCAGTGCGCTGCCGCCGCGTCCGGCGTACGCTGCCCTTCATAGGCAAGCGCGATATCTTCTTCGCTGGCCTTCACGATGGTCGCGAGCGGCTCATAGGGCGCAAAGCGCTCCGCCCAAAGTAAACTCGATCCAACGAGTGCCGGCCGGTAGTTGACATCGATGCTGACGAGCCGGTCGCGTGCTGCGAGCTGCGCTATGGCCAGCATGGCATGTCGAACCGGTTCCACCACCATCGGATAAGACGATAGGACGATGGCCCTATAAGCGTCTGGAAGCGTTTCCGGCACATGAGAGGCACCAAACATGATGTCGGCACCCTCATGCCCGCGGAAGTCATAGGAAGGTTGGCCTATGGTATCGCGCGAAACGATCGCCAAAGTCGTCTTAAAGGGCAGCGGTGGGGACAGCGTGTGATCGATGCCTTCGGCGTCGAGGATCCCGCGCAGCATTTGCCCGAAGGCATCACCGGAAAGGCCGCCAAAGAAGCCTGCTTTGACGCCTTGCCGCGCTAACGCGACAGCAACGTTGAACGGCGATCCGCCCATGGCAAAAACGGCAGGGCGTGCAAGTCCGCCACCTTGCCTTAGGAAGACATCCATCAAGGCTTCGCCGCACGTTAGGATCACACGCTTTTCCTTCGTAATTAGCGCCGACAATGCCAGCCTCAGCGTGCCAGATCAATCGATTGTGTCTTTCAGTGAATACAACCTTTAGATGCAAAGCCTGCATCGTGTTGTTGCCAATTAGGATTCGTGATAAAAAATGCTCTAGTTGGGTTTTTAAGCCTGATATTGCGCAAAGATTGATTGGTTTCACGAGGGTCCAGCCATGAACGACCATTCGCCCATTGAGGCGTTCGAAAACGCTTTTTTCAATCTGGTCGATCAAATTGAAGAGGTCTCGTCGGTATCTGACGGGCACACGATGCTCAAAGCATTTGTCGAGCGTTACGGGCTGAAGAATGCCGCTTATCTCGGCATTAATATTCCGGGCCTGACAGACAACAGCCGCCCTTATATTGCTGTGACCTATTCCAACGATTGGGTTCATCATTATTGTCAGGAAAATTATTTCGACGTGGATCCTGTTCTTCCCTCAGCTATGCGCAGCCTTATGCCACTCGATTGGTCAATGATCCCTATTGAAAACAGAAAGGTATTCAATTTTTTTGGCGAGGCGCGAGATTTTGGCGTAGGACGGCACGGCTTGTCGTTTCCAATTCGCGGGCGACACGGCGAGACGGCGCTCTTTTCTATTACGCAAGATTGCACCGACCGCGAATGGCTTTCTCTGCGCAAGCATTGCATGCGGGATTTTCACATTCTCTCCTTCTGCTTCCATGAACTGATCTTGCGCGCCGAAAGCCGCTTCTTCCGTCCCGTCAAATTGTCACGGCGCGAACGGGAATGCCTGTATTGGGCGGCGAAAGGCAAGACATTCGGTGAAATTGCAACCATCCTCAGCCTCTCCGAACGGACGGTTAAATTTTATCTCGACGTTGCGCGCCACAAACTCGGAGCCATGAATATCACGGAGGCTGTCGCAAAGGGTGTCGCGATGAATATCTTGCATCAAGGAGTCAAAATTTAATGATATTTTGAGCGCAACTGATTCGGCAATCCGGCGCAACAGGCAGTTACGCAAAATAAATCTTACTCGCACAATGGCGTCCTCTGCAATTGAGGAGGCACCAATGATTTTACTTGTGAACGGTTCCGAGCGCGATCAGCATCGCGTTCTGGTGAATGAAATGTATCGCCAGCGTGCGCGCGTCTTTAAAGAGCGTCTTGGTTGGGACGTCGAGGTCCACGACGGAATGGAAATCGATCGCTTCGACGAAGAAAATCCGCTCTACTTGATTTCAATCGATGATGTAACCAGACGGTTGCGTGGGTCCTTGCGTCTTCTTCCGTCGACAGGTCCGAATATGCTGCGCGACGTCTTTTCAGATTTACTACCAAATGGCCTTGTCGTTGAAAGTGCAACGATCTGGGAAAGTTCGCGGTTTTCGATGGACCCGGAGGCGGCTGCGCCCCTGCCAGGAAAAGCAATATCCTATGTCACGGGCGAGTTGCTTGCAGGTCTGGTTGAAACGGGGCTTGAGGCAGGCTTGACCGAAATTGTATCCGTTTTTGATGCGCGGATGGTGCGCGTTCTGAGAATGGCAGGTTATCCGGCGGAGTTGATCGGCGAGCCGCGCCGGATC
The DNA here is from genome assembly GCA_027488155.1 of Hyphomicrobiales bacterium. Taxonomy (GTDB): domain Bacteria; phylum Pseudomonadota; class Alphaproteobacteria; order Rhizobiales; family Beijerinckiaceae; genus TNE-4. The sequence continues at coordinate 11,002 of JAIYCE010000045.1, forward strand.
GGCGTCTGCATGACTTATGCAGGTTTATTTGAAGTCAGCGAAGCCGCTCTCGAGCGTATCCGGTCGGCCTGCGGAATTACCGGAAGCGTGTTGCAGCCCCATAGCATCGTCCACCATGCAGCTGCATAGGACGGGATTGTATCCGTGGCGGCCGTAGGTGCGGCCGCCACGCATTTCTTCCATTTCACATCGTGCTGGCGATTTGGCCGCCATCGACGCGAATGATCGAGCCCGTCATGAATGAAGCTTGGTCGCTGGCGAGAAACACCGCTGCGGCGGCGAATTCATCGACCGTGCCGTAACGCCCCGCGGGAATGCGCGCCATCGCAGCGGCGCGAATTTCGTCCATGCTCTTGCTTTGCTTGGTGGCGTTGGCTGTATCGATCTGCAGCAGGCGATCTGTCTCAATTCGGCCCGGCGCAATCGCATTGACGGTCACGCCCTCTTTGGCGACTTCGTTCGAGAGCGTCTTCATCCATCCGGTCAAGGCCGGGCGGATCGCGTTTGAAATGGCGAGGTTTGGGATGGGCTCAATCACGCCCGATGAAATCACACTCAGAATACGGCCATGTTTTTTGGCGCGCATGCTGGGCAGCAGATGATCGGCGATACGAACGAGGCCAACAAACATGCTCTCAAACGAGGCGCGCCATTGCTCGGATGAAACACCCATCGCGCTCCCGGGTGGCGGGCCACCACTATTGAGCACGAGAATGTCGATTCCGCCCTGGACCTTATCCATCACCGCGCACAATGCGCTGACTGATTCCGGTGCGCCCGTATCGCAGGCGAGTCCGCTTGCGCCGATCTTGGTTGCTGCGGCCTCGGCATCGCCGAGCGAGCGGCTCGTCAAGATGACCTGCGCGCCGGCTTCGGCAAGGCCGCGCGCAATGCCAAATCCGATGCCTTTATTGCCCCCGAGAACGAGCGCATTGCGCCCGGTAAGATTGATTTGCATGAAGTTTCACCCCTGCTTTTGATCCGGTATGTCTTTGTTTTACACGCCGCGGAAATTCGGCTTCCGCTTTTCGTTGAAAGCGAGAATGCCTTCGCGCCGATCCTCGGTCGGGACCATGCGGTTATAGGCTTCGATCTCGAAGGCGAGCCCATCGGCGAGCGACATTTGCAGCCCGCGCGTGATCGCCTGCTTGGCCTGACGTACGGCGATGGGGCCATTTGATGCGATGCGCCGCGCCGTCTCCATCGCGGTATCGAGTAATGCGGCCTGCGGAAGAACTCGATTGACGAAACCCCATTGCGCCGCATCTGCAGCCGAGAACGGAGTTCCTGTAAGGATTAATTCTTTCGCACGTCGTTCGCCAATCGCACGTGACAGGGTTTGCGTACCGCCTGCGCCGGGCATGATGCCGAGCGTGACTTCGGTGAGTGCAAAGCGCGCATTGTCGGACGCATAGATGAAATCGCAAAGCGCCGCGATTTCGCAGCCACCGGCAAAGGCCGCACCATTCACTGCCGCGATAACAGGGATCGGACAGGCCAGAATAGCGCGTGCCATCCGTTCGAATACGGCGTGCTGGGCCTGCCATTGCGCGTCCGTCATCCCTTTGCGTTCTTTCAGATCGCCGCCAGCACAGAATGCTTTTTCGCCTGCACCCGTGACGATGATGGCGCGCAGATCATAAAGATCGAGTTGGAACGCCTCGAACAATTCCATCAATTCGCGGCTCATCTGGGTGTTGAACGCATTCGCCGCCTCAGGGCGGTTGAGCGTTACGCGCAGGATATGCGGTTCGACCAGGCTGACGGTGAGGGTTTCATAAGCGGTGCGCATGGTTCAACTCGAATTGAGGCGAAGATGGAAGCTTTGTGGGCATGCCGGGGTTGATTGGCAAGGTCTTCCGGGCTTGCCCGCTCGTCATGCAGATTGGCCCATGCGTTCGGATCGCGCGGCTTCGGCTGAAGCGCGTAATGTTGCGGCAAGGGCGTGAAAGCGTGCGCCGAGCGGGCTTGTCTTGCGCCAGATCATGCCCAAACGCCGCGCCGGCTTCGTGCGGTGAAACCGGACAATGGAGACGGAGGCTGATCGTGTCTCGACAGGCACCGCCATTTCAGGGATGAGCGTGACGCCAATTCCCGCACCAACCATCTGCACGAGGGTGGCGAGCGTGCTGCCTTCCAACATCTCGCGCGGAAGGGCGGAATTGGTCTGGCAAAAGGATAGCGCCTGATCGCGGAAGCAATGACCCTCTTCAAGCAGCAGAAGCCGCATTGTCCTGAGCGCGTCAGCATCAGGCGCGGGATTGTCGGCATCCGCTAAGGGGCGGACCAGTACGAAATCTTCTTGCAGCAATGGCGCTTCCTCGAATGACGGCTCCGATACGGGCAAGGCGACGATGGCCGCGTCAAGCCGACCTGCGTTCAGGTCCTGCACAAGCTTAGCCGTGATCGTCTCGCGCAGATGCACGTCTAGTCCAGGATGTTTTTGACTGAGATCGCCGAGAATACGGGGAAGAAGATAGGGTGCCACTGTTGGGATCACCCCCAATCGCAAACGTGCCAGCGGCTCCCGCCGGGCCGAGCGGGCAAGGTCTTCGAGATCGTCGACTGAACCAAGAATAGCCCGGACGCGTTTTGCAAACGCATCACCAAACGCCGTCAGCCGCACCTGCCGCGCTCCGCGCTCGAAGAGGGGGGTGCCCAACGTGTCTTCGAGATCTTTAATCTGCAGTGAGAGCGCAGGTTGGGAAATGGAGCAAGCCTCAGCTGCCCGTCCGAAATGGCCGTTTTGGGCGAGAGCCTCGAAATAACGGAACTGCTTAAGGGTTAAGGTTTTCATTTGAAAATCTTATGAATTTCATCAGAAAATACAACTTTATCTGATGATCCTCTGCTGCTAAGCAGCCGTATGGGAAGATAGGCGCGGTCTCCTCCGGCGCTGCAGCCGTTTTCCACCCTCTCATTCGATCGCAGGGATATTCCAAATGCACGGAACAGACACCAAGAATGCCGGCCAATGCCCGGTGATGCATGGCTCGCGCGCCACGACCACGTTTGGCAGTCGCACCAATAAGGATTGGTGGCCGAACCAGCTCAATCTGAAGATCCTGCATCAGAACCCGGTGGCAGGTGACCCGATGGGCACGGGCTTCAGCTATGCTGAGGCTTTCAAGTCGCTCGATTATCAGGCGTTGAAGAACGACATCTTCGCGTTGATGAAGGATTCGCAGGAATGGTGGCCGGCTGATTGGGGCCATTACGGGCCGCTGTTCATTCGCATGGCCTGGCACAGTGCCGGCACCTATCGCACGGGCGATGGCCGCGGTGGCGCTGGCACAGGCACGATGCGATTCGCCCCGCTCAACAGCTGGCCGGACAACACCAATCTCGATAAGGCGCGTCGTCTGCTGTGGCCGGTGAAGCAGAAATACGGCAACAAGATTTCGTGGGCCGATCTCTATATCCTCGCCGGAAATTGCGCGATTGAGTCGATGGGCCTGAAGCCCTTCGGTTTCGGCGGCGGTCGTGCCGATGTGTGGGAACCGGAAGAAGACATCTATTGGGGTTCGGAAGATACTTGGCTTGGCGACAAGCGCTATTCAGGCGATCGCGAACTCGAGAACCCTCTTGCTGCTGTGCAAATGGGTCTCATCTACGTCAATCCTGAAGGCCCGAACGGTAATCCCGACCCGCTCGCATCCGCAAAAGACATTCGCGAAACCTTCGCACGCATGGCGATGAACGATGAGGAAACCGTGGCTCTCGTGGCTGGCGGTCACACTTTCGGCAAATGTCATGGCGCAGGTCCCGCCTCTTTCGTCGGTCCCGATCCGGAAGATGCACCTCTCGAAGCGCAGGGCCTTGGCTGGCTCAGCTCCTACAAGAGCGGTAAGGGTTCGGACGCGATCACGTCAGGCATTGAAGGCGCTTGGACGCCGCGCCCGACGCAATGGGACAATGGCTATTTCGATGTGCTGTTCGGTTACGAGTGGGAGCTTGTGAAGAGCCCCGCCGGTGCTTGGCAATGGACGCCGAAGAACCTCGCCGAAAAGGATATGGCACCTGACGCGCAAGACCCGTCGAAGAAGGTGCCGATCATCATGACCACGGCCGACATGGCCATGCGTATGGATCCAATCTATGGCGCGATCTCGAAGCGCTATCATGAAAACCCGGCTGCGTTCGCCGATGCGTTTGGCCGCGCTTGGTTCAAGCTCACCCATCGCGATATGGGCCCGCGCGTGCGCTATCTCGGCCCGGAAGTGCCGCAGGAAGTGCTCATTTGGCAGGATCCGATCCCAGCCGTCGATCACAAGCTCGTCGATGCAAATGACATCGCTGCTCTGAAGGCAAAGATCGTCGCAACGAACATTGCAGCGGCCGATCTCGTGGCTGTGGCATGGGCCTCGGCCTCGACATTCCGTGGGTCCGACAAGCGCGGCGGCGCCAATGGTGCGCGCATCCGTTTGGCCCCGCAGAAGGATTGGGCGATTAACGAGCCAGCAAAATTGGCAAAGGTTCTCACGGCTCTCGAAGCCATGCAGAAAGATTTTAATGCTTCGGCTACGGGCGGCAAGAAAATCTCGCTCGCCGACTTGATCGTGCTAGCAGGGGGCGTTGGCGTCGAGCAGGCTGCGAAGGCGGCAGGCCACTCGATCGAAGTTCCGTTCACGCCCGGCCGCATGGATGCGTCGCAGGAGCAGACGGATATTGAATCCTTCTCGGTACTTGAGCCGGAAGCCGATGGTTTCCGTAATTATCAGAAGGGCAAATTCTCAGTTCCGGCTGAGGAAATGCTGCTTGATCGGGCCCAACTCCTCACGCTGACCGCGCCGGAAATGACCGTGCTGATCGGGGGCCTGCGGGCAATCAACATCAACACAAACGGATCCAAGCACGGCGTCTTCACGGCGCGTCCGGGTCAGTTGACGAACGATATTTTCGTCAACCTCATCGATATGGCGACCGAGTGGAAGCCGATCGATGCCGACCATTACGAAGGGCGCGACCGCAAGACCGGCCAGGTTAAATGGACCGCGACGCGCGTGGATCTCGTCTTCGGCTCCAATTCGCAATTGCGCGCGATAGCCGAGCTCTATGCCCAGAGCGATTCGAAGGAAAAATTCCTTCATGATTTCGTGAAGGCATGGACCAAGGTGATGAACGCTGATCGTTTCGATCTCGCCTGAGCGAGAGTGTGATCACAAACAGGGCGCGGATCGTAAGGTCCGCGCCTTTTTTGTTGGCCAGTTTGAAGGATTGCGCGCTTAAGCCCGCAGACGGCTCAGGTTAGGAATTCTACCTTCTCGCCAGAGTGGCTGCGGACTGGCATGTCTAGCGCTGCGGACAAAAGCAGGATGACATCAAGATGAAGCTTGAGAACCGGACGCTGGCTGAAATCAAGGTTGGCGACGAGGCAACGCTCAAAAGGCTGATTACCACCGACGATCTCTATGTCTTCGCCGTGTCCTCAGGCAATTTTAACCCGATGCATTTGCCTACCCCGGGCGTGCCTCATACTGATCCGGTTGCGCCGGGCATGTTCGTGGCTTCGTTGATTTCGGCCGTTCTTGGCACCACGCTACCGGGTGCGGGCTGCCTCTATCGGCACCAGACATTACAGTTCCATGCACGAGCCTATGCGGGCGACGAGCTTGAAACGCGTGTTCGCGTCATCGAAAAAAATGGCGATGGGCGATTGCGGCTTGCCACGGAAGTGCACCGCACCTCCGATGGCGAACTCATCCTTTCAGGTGAAGCGGATGTCCAAGCGCCCACAGCCAAGCTAATCGCCGAAGTCGAGGATATACCCGACCTCATCGTCCAGCGACATCGCCATTTCGAAAAACTTCTCGCACGCGCTCAGACCTGCGAACCTTTGCGTACGGCAGTAGTGATGCCGGAAGATGAAAATTCGCTCGGTGGCGCCATGCTTGCAGCGCGCGATGGGTTGATTGTTCCAATCCTCATTGGCAATCCCGCTAAGATAAAAATCGCTGCACAAGCGGCCGATGTCGATCTTGCAGGTTACGAAACCGTCGAGGCATCGAATCCGCTCGAAGCTTCGCGCATCGCGTGTAAACTTGTGCGCGCCGGGCGTGCCGACGCCGTTATGAAGGGGCAGTTGCATACCGATGATTTGCTGCATCCAATGCTCGACAAGGATGAAGGCCTGCGCATAGGGCGTCGCTTCACGCATATCTTCGTGATGGACGTCCCCGGCCTACCTCAGCCTTTACTCGTCACCGATGCCGCGATCAATATAACGCCTGATTTACTGACAAAAGTAGACATCGTGCAGAACGCCATCGACCTTGCGCTTTCGATTGGTGACGGCACACCGCCGCGTGTCGGCGTGCTCTCTGCTGTGGAGACTGTCAATCCCGCCATCCCCTCTTCAATCGATGCAGCTCTTCTGTCGAAAATGGCCGAACGCGGCCAGATCAAAGGTGGTTTTGTCGAAGGCCCGCTCGCCATGGACAATGCAGTTGATCCCGCAGCCGCGCGCAATAAAGGCTTGCGTGGCGAAGTGGCCGGCCACGCACAAATTCTCGTTGTGCCTGACATCGATGCGGGCAATATGCTTGCCAAGCAATTGACATTTATCAGCCACGCTGAAGGCGCGGGTCTCGTGCTTGGCGCACGCGTACCGATCATTCTCAATTCACGTTCGGATTCGGCGATGTCGCGGCTTGCATCCTGTGCAGTCGCGGTGCTGCATCATCAACGGATGAAGGAGCCATTGGCGTGAAAGGATCCATTCTGACGCTGAATGCCGGATCATCCTCTCTAAAAATCGCCTTGTTTCCACCGGGGGATGAATCACCCATCGTCACGGGTTCGGCTGAGCGTATTGGCGGCGATTGTACGCTCACGATCAAGGATGCAAGCGGCGCATTCATTGCAGAGTATAAAGGCGATGCTATGCGAGGCGCGACGCATGAAACCGTACTGCGCAAACTTATCCATATATTGCAGCAGGCGGGCTTGGCGCAGAATTTGGTAGCGATCGGCCATCGCGTTGTGCATGGCGGTACCGATTTCGTTGCTCCCATCCTCGTCGACGACGCGGCCCTCAATCAGTTAGTTTCACTTGAGCCGCTCGCACCTCTGCACCAGCCTCACAATCTCGCCGGCATCCGAGCTGCACGTTCGGCATTTCCTGATGTGTTGCAAATTGCTTGTTTCGATACGGCGTTCCATCGCAACCATCCCTTCGTCAACGATACCTTTGCCTTACCGCTTACGCTCTATGCCGAGGGCATTCGCCGTTATGGCTTTCACGGCTTGAGTTATGAATATGTAACGCAGAAATTGGCGGCCATCCGGCCTGAACTTCATGCGGGGCGTGTTATCATCTGTCATCTCGGCAATGGCGCATCTGCATGCGCGATTCGCGACGGTCAATCGATTGCGTCGACCATGGGGTTTTCCGCGCTCGATGGCCTGCCTATGGGTACGCGCTGCGGTCAACTCGATCCCGGCGTAATTCTTTACCTCTTGCAGCAGAAAAAAATGAATGCCGACGCAATTGCCGACCTTCTTTACAATCAATCGGGCCTTCTCGGACTTTCCGGTCTGTCAAACGACATGCGTGTGTTGGAGGCCACCGACGACCCTGCCGCCAAGGCCGCTATCGATTATTTTGTTTTCCGTATTCGCCGCGAGATCGGCGGGCTTGCCGCCAGCTTGGGCGGCCTCGATGCGCTGATTTTTTGCGGTGGGATTGGCGAGAATTCGTGCCTTATCCGCGCGCGCGTCTGTGACGATATGGCGTGGATGGGTATTGCCATCGATCCGCAGCGCAATGCCGCTCATGAAACAATATTATCGGCACCACTTTCCCCAGTCGAAGTGATGATGATCCCGACGCAGGAGGACATTGTGATTGCGCGCGCCGCCAATGCGATGATGGAACAGGTGCAAGCCCAGCGCTTGCGTGCCATCGGCGGTATACCACCTCTTTGATTGCGGAGTCAGCGCGTTCCCTGGCCGCCCAGCGCGCGCGTAGCAGACCGGCGGCGCGAAAGATAGTTCTGCAACCGGTCGAACAGAATGAAGATCACCGGCGTCGTATAGAGAGTTAGAATTTGCGACACGGCGAGGCCGCCAACGATGGTGATCCCGAGCGGGCGACGTAATTCCGATCCGGCGCCGGTCGCCAGCACCAACGGCAAAGCACCGAGCATCGCCGCCAAGGTTGTCATCAGGATTGGCCGAAATCGTTCGCGACAGGCTGAAATGATAGCAGCCTCGGCATCGTATGCGCTATGACGTTGTGCCTCGAGGGCGAAATCGACAAGAATGATGCCATTCTTTTTCACGATTCCGATCAGCATAATGATCCCAATAAAGGCGATAATCGTGAGTTCAGACCCGACGACATTGAGTGCAAGCAATGCGCCTAAGCCCGCCGCAGGCAAGGTCGAGATGATCGTCAGCGGATGAATGAGACTTTCATAAAGAATGCCGAGCACGAGATAGACGGCGATGATGGCAGCCAAAATGAGCAACGGTTGCCCACCTGTATTCTGCCGGAAGGCTTTTGCATCGCCGGCGAAATCGGCGCGGATCGACTCAGGAAGATGCATCGATTGAACTGCCTTGCGAACGAGGTCCGCGGCTTGATCCATCGATGTACCGGGGCGCAAGGCGTAGCTGATCGTGATGGCGGGGAACGGCCCCTGATGCCGCACAGCCACCGGAGCTAGCGCGCGTTCCACACGCGCCACAGCCGAAAGAGGCACCTGGGTTCCGTTCTTACCCGGCACGAATAAAGCGTCGAGATCGGATGGGTCGCGACGGAAATTCGGTCCCACTTCCAATACAACGCGATATTGATTGCGCTGAGTGTAGACGGTTGAGATTTGCCGCTGCGCATAAGCATTGTTGAGTGCTGCGCTGACATCTTGAATCGAGATACCGAGACGTGCCGCCGCTGCACGATCGACAGACACATTAGCTTGCAGTCCGCTCGGTTCCCTATCCGAATTGACGTCGATGAGACCGGGAATCGTTTTTAACTTGGTTTCGACAAGCGGTGCATAGCGGTCGAGTGCCTCAGTGTCGGGCCCCCAGAGTGTGAATTGAAAGGGTGACCGGCTGCTGCGTCCACCCATGCGCAAATCCTGCACGGCCGATAGCCATACACTCGCACCGGGAACGGTCTTGACGGATTGGCGTAGACGCGAAACGACCTGTTCGCTTGTGAGTTTGCGTTCTGCAAAAGGTTTCAGCGCAATCCAGAGACGGCCATTGTTGATCGCGCCGCTCCAGATGCTGCCGCCAATGGTTGAGCCGACGGCGGATACGGCAGGATCAGCGGCGACCACCTCTTCGACCTTGCGTTGCAGATCAGCCATCACGGGAAACGAAACGTCGGTCGACGTTTCGACGAAGGCAAACAAAAGTCCCGTATCGTCCTGTGGAAAAAAACCCTTCGGCGTAATGATATAGAGCTGAACGGTAGCGATAATTGTCGCAATGAAGACGATCATCGTCGCGAGTTTTTCGCGCAACGCAAAGCGCAAAGTGGTTTCGTAAAGGGCAAGAATATAGCTGAGGCCAGCCTCAATCCATCGTCCGATACGACCCGGTCTGCGCTCACGCGCTGGAGCCAAGGCACATAAAGCGGGCGTCAGCGTCAACGAAACGACGGTCGAGACGGCAATGGCCGCTGTCAAAACCATGCCGAATTCGCGGAAGAAGCGTCCCTGCACGCCGCCCATGAGCAAGAGCGGAATGAAAGCGGCAACAAGGGAGACGCTAATTGCGATGAGCGTGAAGCTGATCTGGCGGGCTCCAGCGAAAGCAGCTTCAAGTGGTGAGAGCCCTTGCGCTCGGCTGCGGTCGATGTTCTCGATCATCACGATGGCATCGTCGACAACGAAGCCCACCGCAATCGCCAAGGCCATTAGCGACAGATTGTCGAGCGAATAGCCGATGGCCCACATGCTGACAAACGCACCTGCAAGCGACAAAGGCACAGTGACACCCGCCGCGAGAACGGGAACCGCGCGGCGTAGGAACAGGGCCACAACCATCATCACGAGTGCGATTGAACCTGCGAGCGTCCATTGCATATCGTCGACACTGGCGCGGATGGTTCCGGTACGGTCGACAAGCACATGGCTTTCGATGCCGGCCGGAATCCAACGCTTCAGCTCGGGCAATAGAGCGCGAATCTGTTCGACGGTGGCGATGACATTAGCATCGGCTTGCTTGGTCACATTGATGAGAACGGCCGGTTTGCCATTATACCAAGCGGCCGAACGCGTGTTTCGGACGCCTTGCGTCACCTCCGCCACGGAGGAAAGCCGCGTCACCTTGCCGTCGGCGCTGCGGACAATGAGGGCACCATAATCGTCGGGCGTGCGGAGTTGTGCGTTGACGGCGAGTGAGATGGCCTGCTCTGTCCCGTCGATCTGCCCTACCGGTGAAAGCGCGTTCGCACTTGCAATGGCAGAGCGCAGCGTGTCGATCCCGATGCCGAGAGCGCCTAAAGCGGCAGGATTGGCTGCCACGCGAATGGCTGGCTGCTCAGCACCGCTTACGCTGACTTCGCCGACGCCGCCGACTTGAGAAATGCGCTGCGCAATCACCAAGTCAGCAATGTCATATATCGCGCTTGGTGCGATCGTGTCCGATGTCAACGCAAGAATGAGGATTGGCTGCGCATTCGGATTGGCTTTTCGGAAGGATGGCAATGTCGGTAGATCGCCCGGCAGATCGGCAGCTGCGGCATTCAAAGCGGCCTGCACATCGCGTGCGGCGCTTTCAATTTTGCGCGCGAGATCGAATTGTACAATGATCCGCGTCGTGCCGAGCGAACTTGTCGAGGAGATTTCCGTCACGCCCGCTATCGCGCCAAGCCGCCGCTCAAGCGGTGCTGCGATTGTTGTCGCCATGGTGACAGGGTCCGCGCCGGGGCGGCTCGCCGAAACGACGATAGTCGGAAATTCGATGTTCGGTAGGCTCGCCACTGGAAGCGCGCGATAGGCGACGAACCCTGCAAGCAACAAGCCGAGCGCCAGAAGCATGGTGCCGATGGGCCGCTTGATGAACAGCGCCGAAAAGTCCATCGCCTACTCCGCCATCGCAGAAGAATTCTGCGGTCGCTCGGTTATGGCACTGCTCATGCGACGCCTGATCCGCTCAAGCATTAAATACATGGCCGGCGTTGTGTAGAGCGTCAGCAATTGACTCAACACAAGGCCGCCAATGATGGTCACGCCCAGCGGCACTCGCAATTCGGAGCCCGGCCCGCTACCCAAGGCTAAGGGCAAGGCACCGAACAAGGCCGCGAATGTTGTCATCATGATGGGGCGGAAGCGCAGCAAACAGGCTTTTTCGATCGCTGCGCGCGACGAAAGCCCCTGCTCGCGTTCAGCATCGATCGCAAAATCGATCATCATGATCGCATTCTTTTTCACGATCCCCATGAGCAGTACGATGCCAATGAGCGCCACGACTGACAGGTCGAGGTCACATAGAATGAGCGCCAGAAGAGCGCCGACACCGGCGGAGGGTAATGTCGAGAGGATGGTGATCGGATGGATCGCGCTTTCGTAAAGCACGCCGAGCACAATATAGATCGTTACGATGGCTGCCAGAATGAGCCATGGCTGGCTGGCAAGCGCGCGTGAAAATTCTGCCGCATCACCCGTGAAACGTCCAATGATGGAATCGGGCATGGCGATTGTGCGTTCGGCGCGTGCGATGGCATTGACGGCATCGCCGAGCGATTCGCCGGCGGCGACATTGAAACTGATCGTGACGGCTGGGAATTGCTCGTCATGACCGATGATGAGCGGCGCTGTTCCCGGCTCGAAATGGGCAATCGCCGATAGAGGTACCTGCGCACCGCCGGTTCCGTTCACATAAAGACGACTCAGCGAATGAATGTCCTGCTGATAACGCGGTTTCGCCTCGAGTATCACGCGATATTGATTGGCCTGCGCATAGACGGTCGAAATCTGGCGTTGACCGAACGCATTGTTGAGCGCGTCGCTGACGGCTTGCACTGAAACGCCGAGCCGTGCCGCACTCTCGCGATCAATATTGACGAGAAGACGTGCCGCGCCATCCTGCGCTTCGGAAACGACGTCACGAAATTCCGGTGCGCGCGCCATTTCTACGGCAAGCCTTTGGGCCCACAATGTCACTTCACGAGCGTCCGTTCCTGTCAGACTGTATTGATATTGCGCTGCGCTGGCGCGTGTCGTGATCTGCACCTCTTGTACGGAGAGGAAGGATACATCCACACCGGGAAATTGGGCAGCGAGTTTTTCAAGTCGAGCGATGATGGTGGCCGCACCGTCGCGCATGTCACGCGGTTTCAGCACGAGTGTAAGGCGCGCGGTGTTCCCTGTCAGGTTCGACGGACCAACGCCGATGACGGAGACGACCGCTTCAATATCGCGATCTTTCTGGAACGCGTCAGTCAGGCGAACCTGCATGGCCTGCATGCGGTCGAATGAGGCGCTGGGTTCCGCCTTCAGAAGGGCGGTGACGAGGCCCGTATCCTGCTGTGGCATGAATCCCTTCGGTATGACGAGGTAGAGCGCGATGGTGGCAAGCAACGTCATTGCCATGGAAGCGAGCATCAAGGTCTGATGCCGCAGGCTCCAACGCAGGGTGCGAGCGTATTGCGCTGTTGTCCATGCAAAGGCGCGGTCGAAGAGGTTCAGAAGGCCGGCACGGCCCTCTCGAGCCGTTTCTTTTTTCAACAGACGCGCGCACATCATTGGCGTCAATGTGAGGGAGACGATCATCGAGGCCGTCACCGCCACTGTCAGCGTGATGGCAAATTCACGAAACATCCGCCCCACAATGCCGGTCATGAAGAGGAGCGGAATGAAAACCGCCACAAGCGATACGGTGAGCGATACAACTGTAAACCCGATTTCGCGTGCGCCTTTGAACGCCGCCTCCAGTGGGCTTTCACCCTCCTCAATATGGCGGACGATGTTTTCGATCATCACGATGGCGTCGTCGACGACAAAGCCGGTGCCGATGGTCAGCGCCATCAGCGAGAGATTGTCGAGACTGAACCCGATCAACCACATCACGGCGAATGTGGCGAGCAAGGAGAGGGGTAGCACCACGCCGGCAATCAAGGTCGAGCGCGCTGTCCGCAGGAAAAGAAGAACAACAAGGACAACAAGTGCCACGCTCAGCACTAGCGTGAATTGTACGTCATGAATGGAAGCGCGGATCGTACTTGTCCGGTCATGGACGATTTCGAGCGATACGCCCGATGGGATCATGCGTCCAAGCCGCGGCAATTCCTGCTGTAGTCTCTCAACGGTGGCGACGACATTGGCACCCGGCTGACGTAAAATATCGAGCACAACGGCGGGCTGACCCTTGTACCAGCCCGCCACTTTCGCATTTTCAAGACCTTCGACGATATCGGCGACATCATCAAGCAGCACGGGTGCGCCGTTTCGATAGGCTACGACAAGGCTGCGATAAGCGCTTGCTGCCGACAGCTGATCGTTGGCGGCGAGCGTCCATGATTGATGCGTGCCGTCGAGCGCGCCTTTCGGGCCCGATACATTCGCCGCGACAATCGCGGCCCGAATGTCGTCGAGGCCGATGCCATAACTCGCCAACCGCAATAGATCGGCCTGAATGCGTATGGCTGGTCGTACGCCGCCTTGTATCGCAACATGGCCAACGCCGGAGACTTCGCTAAGACGTTGCAGCAAGAGCGTATCGGCCATGTCGCTCAACTGCCGCAGCGTATAGGTCGGCGAGGTAAGCGCGATCGTCATGATCGGGGCGTCTGCTGGATTCACCTTCGCATAGGTCGGCGGAAAAGGCAGGTTGCGCGGGAGGGTCGAAGAGGCGGCGTTGATGGCAGCCTGCACATCCTGCGCGGCGGAATCGATGTCGCGCTCGAGATCGAATTGCAGCGTAATCTGGCTGATCCCGAACGCACTTTGCGATGTGATGGCGGTGAGGGAAGGAATTTGCCCCAATTGCCGTTCGAGCGGCGATGTCACCAACGCCGCCATCGTGTCAGGGTTTGCGCCCGGCAATTGGGTCGAGATCTGAATGGTTGGGAAATCGACCTGCGGCAGGGACGCAACAGGCAGAAGCCTATAGCCGATCAGCCCCGCCAGCATCGTGGCGATGCCGATCAGCGAGGTCGCGATTGGCCGCCGGATGAAGGGGGCCGAGATATTCATCGCGCCGGGGCCGGATTGGCAGGAGTGGCCGCCGCACCCTGCGCTGCAGGCGCATTCGGTGCAGTGGGGCGCTGCGGCGCGTTCGGTCGTTGTTGCCGGCGTGAGGCGGGGCCTAGTGTGCCTGGGTCAGGCAAGGGCTCCGGCGTTGCCACCTTGACGCTCGTCCCGTCGGCAAGCCGGGCAAACCCGGTGGTTGCCACCTGATCGCCCGACTGTAGGCCGCTCGTGATTACGGTTTGGGCATCGTCCTGCATCCCCACTGTGACAGGCCGGACAGTCACAGTTTCGTCCGGGTTCACCACAAAGACGAACGTGCCTTTTGGCCCGCGTTGCAGGGCTGACGTCGGAATGACAATAGCCTGCCGGAGCGTATCGACGAGCAGTCTGACATTGGCAAAGGCACCCGGCCACAAGGCCATCGTCCTGTTGGGGAACTCGGCCTTCAGGCGGACCGTGCCTGTTGTCTGGTCGATCTGATTGTCGATTACGTTCAGTGTGCCGCGATCAATCACGGTTTGGCCGTCGGCATCGAGCGCTTCGGCGGCAACGATTCCCTGCGCCCAGGCTTTGTTGACCCGCGGCAATTGCTGCTGCGGTACGCTGAATACGACGGCGATGGGCGTTACTTGAGAGACGGTGACGATGCCTGCCGTGTCCGATGGCTTGACGAGATTGCCTTCGTCAACATTGCGAATACCTGTACGTCCGTCGATCGGTGACGTGATGGTCGTATAGGCGAGCAGCGCGCGCGCATTGTCGATGGCCGCTTGATCGGCTTTCAATTGCGCTTCGAGTTGCGCCACGGTCGAGCGTTGCGTGTCGGCCTGTTGGCGGGTGACGGAGTTCGTCTCGGCCAAGCGCGTGTATCGTTCAAGATCGCGCCGCGCATTATCGAGAACGGCTTCGTTCTGGGCCTTTTTGGCCAGTGCCTGATCAAGCTGCGCTTGATAGGTGGTCGGATCGATCTTGGCGAGCACATCGCCTTTCTTGACCTCTTGCCCTTCGCGGAACAGCACTTGTCGCAATTGTCCATCGACTTGCGAGCGCACAGTCACGGATGCGGCGGGCCGCGCTGTACCAACGCCCTCGATATAGACAGGCACGTCAGCATTCTTTGCCTGCGCGGCAAGAATGGACACAGGGTCAGGCGTATTTTGCGTGCGGCGGAAAGATTTGGTGCCGCCTTTCCAATCGATCAGGAACAAGGGTGCTAGGACGCCGCCTGCCACAAGCAGCGTACCCACAGGCACCCACCAACGCCGTTTCAACGCCATTTCAACCTCGCCGGGCTATCCGTCATTGCGGATGGCATTCTGTATCATGGCGCGAACCTGTCCGCGTCCCCTTTTCCCCAACCCCCACCCAGCGCCTGATAAAGTGCAATCGCGGCCAAATAGCGGTTGGCGCGCGCTTGTGTGAGGGCGTCTTCTGCCTGAAAGAGTGCGGTCTGCGTTTGGAGAACGGTGACGAGATCCACCGTACCTTCGGCAAGGCGCTGGACTGCGATGTCGTAGGCACGGCGTGAACTGGCGAGTGCGGCGCGTTGTAGGACTTCCTGCTGTCCAAGTTGGCGCAACCCAATCAGGGCGCGCTCGACATCGGCAAAGCCGTTGATCACGGCGCTACGATAGGCCTGTAGCAATTCCGTCTGCCGTGCCTGTTGCTGTTCATATTGTCCTTGCAGCAAAAAGCCTTGAAAAATCGGTTGTGTCAGTCCGGCGCTTACAGCGTAAAAGCCCGAGCCGGGATTGAACAAAGAGCTGAGCGCAACACTCGCGAAACCGCCTTGGGCCGTCAGATTGATGGTGGGGAAAAAGGCGGCACGGGCTGCATAGACATTGGCATGGGCGGCTTCCAGGCGCGCTTCCGCCGCTGCAATATCCGGTCGTCTTTCGAGCAAGGTCGAGGGCAGGGCCGCATCGATTTGCGGCAAACGCAGTATATCGAGGCTCCTCCCCGCCACGCGGATACGTTCTGGCGCGCGACCCAATAACACTGCGAGCGTCATCACGTCCTGCTCCGACGTTTGCTCAAATGCAGGAATGTTGGCGCGGATATTCGCAACGACGGTTTCTTGCTGCGCGAGATCCAGCGCGGTGGCAGTGCCGACTTCGAGCCGCTCGCGGATGATGGTAAGAACGCGCTCCGCCGCATCGAGATTTTGCCGCGCAATGCGGATGCGCTCGCGGGCCGCCAAAATGCGCACATAGAGCGAAGCGGTTGTCGCGGCGGTGGTCAGCGCTGCTGTATCGCGATCAAAGCGCGACGCTTGTGCAAGAAATTCGGCAGAATCGAGCAGTGCCCTGTTCTGGCCCCAGAAGTCGATTTCATAGGTTGCAAGGAAGGCGGGGTTGAAACGGTTGGCTCCTTGGCCGACGCCAGATGGCGTGCTGGTCCGCGAGCGTGACAGTGTTGCCGAGGCCCCGATCTGCGGAAAGAGGGCCGACCCTGCAATTTTGGCCTGCGCGTCGGCCTCGGCGATGCGGGCCACGGCGATGGCAATGTCGAGATTGCCGGTTTGCGATTCGGCGACGAAGCCTGCGAGTTCCGTCGATCCGAAATTCCGCCACCAACCCGGCACGACGGGGCCGCGATGCGCCTGCCGCGGTGCATTGGCGAAGGCCGCCGGCACATCGAGGGCAGGCTGTGGGCGAGGCGCGTCGATACAGCCTCCCAGCAGGGGCAGCAGCACGACGGTCGCGGTCAGAACGCGAAGGCTGAGGGCGGCAGGCATGAGCGCTGAGTTCAGTCCGGTCAAGAGCCGGATGATTGGGCTTATTAGCGGCACGGCGCAAGGGAAGTGCCTGCAAGCCTGCCCCTTTAGCCGTGGACAGAGGGCCGCTCTCGTTCAGATCAGCGTTGGTGCCAAGGTCCGCGTCAGCGATGTTCCGCCGCGGCTGAGTTTATCAGGCGATCCTGGAAGAGCCCGCTCCGCGCGCTCCTCTCACTTATGCGATGTAAAGGCCGCCATTCACGTGGAGGCTTTCGGCCGTGATGAACGAAGCATCGTCCGAGCACAAAAAGGCGATGGCACCGGCGATCTCATCCGCAGTGCCGAGTCGTTTCAGCGGCGTCGCCTGGATGAATTTGTCGCCCGTCAATTGCAGGAGGTTTTGCACCATGGGGCCATCGACGAGGCCTGGCGCAATAGAGTTGACCCGGATTCGCGGTGCAAGTTCCACGGCAAGCGAACGCGAGAAGACAACCACACCACCTTTTGCCGCGGCATAATGCGCATGGGCATGGCTGCCACGATGGCCTGCAATCGATGCAATGTTGACGATGGCACCCCCGTCATTCATGTGAGGAATGGCGGCCCGACATGTATAGAATACGCCATCGAGATTGACCGCAATCGTTTGCTGCCATTGCGCATCCGTCATCTCTTCGACAAGTGCATCGCGATAAATACCAGCAGACGTGACCAGCGCATCGATTCCACCGAAACGTTTCACGGCTTCTCCTGCCACACGATCTGCATCGGTTGGCTCAGTCACATCGTGTTTCAAAGGCAGGGTGCGTGTGAGATCGGGATCGAGAGTGCGCGCAAATCTCGTCACCGCATCAAGGTCGAAATCGGTCAGAACGCAGTTTGCGCCCCCAGCATAGAAGCGATGTGCAATGGCTTGGCCTATTGTGCCGGCAGCCCCCGTCAGAAGCAGCGTCTTTCCGCTGAAGTCGTAGATTGTTCGCTTCATGTCATTAACCATCCACCTGCAACATCGATTGTCTGTCCTGTGACGAACCGGCCGCCGTCCGATGTCAGGAACAACACCGTCTCTGCCACTTCCTCCGGCGTACCGAAACGACGCAGCGGCGTAACCGCCTTCACCGCGTCATTGGCTGCGCTGGCCGTTCCCCGCATCAGCGGCGTATCGATCCGGCCCGGCGCGACAGCATTGACCGTGATGTTGAACGGGCCGACTTCGCCAGCGAGATGTTTCGTGAAGCCGATCAGCGCCGCCTTGGTTGCGGCATAGTGAATTCCCACGATGTCGGAGTAGGTTTTTCCGACCACTGAGGAGGTCGAAACGATCCGCCCGCGACCCAAATTCTTCATGTTTGGCAGCACGGCGCGCGTACAGTTGAAGGCGCCTGTTAGATTGACATCGAGAACGCGCTGCCATTCTTCAGGCGGCATTTCCCATGCCGGTGCGCGTTTGCCATCGGGACCGCTCTTCGGCGAAATGCCGGCATTATTGATGAGAATGTCGATCGGCCCCAGCGCTTCTGCTGCGCGCGCCATCGCGCGCTCGATTGCCGCGTAATCGGCGACGTCAGCAGCCAGTCCAATTGCTTTAACGCCGCGCGCTTTGGCATCGGCAGCAGCGCTGTCGGCAAGTCCGACATCATGGTCAAGATAGGCAATAGCAGCCCCCGATGCAGCATGGGCATCGGCGATAGCGCGCCCGATGCCGCGCCCTGCTCCAGTCACAACAGCGACGCGTCCGCGATGGGTGCTCACTGGCTTACCTCAAGCATGATCTTGCCGAGATGCGCGCTCGATTCCATGAGTGCATGGGCTTCGCGCGTCTGCTCAAGCGGGAAGACCTTGTGAATGATCGGCTTCACCTTGCCGTTATCGTAAAGCGGCCAGATATCGCTGCGCAGTTTATCGGCTATCGCTTTTTTGAGTTCAACCGACCGTGGCCGCAATGTCGATCCGGTGATAGTCAATCGGCGCAACATCACTGGCAAAAAGTCAAACTCGGTGCGGCTCGATTGCAAGAAAGCGATTTGCACGAGGCGACCTTCGAAGGCGAGTGAGTTCACATTCTGCTGCAAGTAAGGGCCGCCAACCATATCGAGAATGACGTCGACTCCTTTGCCGCCTGTGATGTCCTTGATGCGTGCGCGCCAGTCTTCAGTGCGATAGTTGATCGCGACATCGGCGCCCATGTCGCGGCAAAACTGACATTTTTCAGCTGATCCGGCGGTGGTAATGACGGTTGCGCCCGCCTGCTTTGCCAGTTGGATCGCGGTGTAGCCGATGCCGCTCGATCCGCCATGGATCAAGATTGTTTCACCCCTTGTCAGTCGTCCACGTGTGAAAACGTTGTCATAGACTGTAAAAACGTTTTCCGGCAGGCCACCTGCTTCAAGGAGCGTAAGCCCTTTGGGGACCGGCAGGCAGAGCGGCGCATCTGCGATGCAATACTCTGCATATCCGCCGGAGATGACGAGAGCACAAACCTCATCGCCCATTTTGAGATCGTGTACGCCCGCGCCAACAGCCACGACGCGCCCCGAGATCTCAAGGCCCGGAATGTCTGTGGCGCCGGGCGGTGGCGGATACCCGCCCGCCCTTTGGATGCAATCTGGCCTATTCACGCCTGCGGCGATGACTTTCACCAGCACCTGCCCCTGGCCGGGCGATGGCACCGGCCCCGTCTCGACTTGAATGACCTCGGGGCCACCAGAGCCAGCAAACCGGATCTGTCTCATGGTCGTGGGCAGTGACATCGGGCGTTCCTCGAACATGGCGCAAGGCGCGGAGCCCCTCAGGCTTCGCGGGGGGGTATCGATACCCCAAAGATCGCATCTCTGGGGCAGATAATCTATGTTGAATGAACCGTTCGGAAGAGCGGTTGTTGTTAACTCCGATCCGGGGCTTAGGGAATGACCACCATCACGGGGCGTACGCGTTTATGGCTGATCCTCGCCGACCCTATCGTGCAGGTGAAAACGCCGCAGATGATCAATGGTGTGATTGCGGAGCGCGGTGTCGATGGCGTGATGATTCCGATGCATGTCGGCAGCGATCACCTAGCTGACGCGGTGAAGGCTATTCGCGGCATGAAGAATTGCGGCGGGATGATCATCACTGTGCCGCACAAATCCGCCATCGTCGATCTGCTCGACGATGTAAGTCCCAATGCCCGCCTTATTGGTGCCGTCAACGCCATCAGGCGCGAAGCCGATGGCCGTCTCAAGGGGGAGATACTGGACGGATTGGGATTCGTCGCAGGCCTCAAGCAGCATGGCATCGATCCCAAAGGTCTGTCGGCTTATCTCGCCGGAGCGGGCGGTGCCGCCAATGCGATTGCGTTCGCGCTGGCGGAAGCAGGGGTAACGCGGCTTACGATCGCAAATCGCACGCGGGCGAAAGCTGAAGACCTTGCGCGCCGCCTCGCAATCGCGTTTCCCGCGCTGCCGGTTGCCATCGGCACGCCGGACGCTGCGGGGCACGATTTACTTGTCAATGCGACGGCACTCGGCATGAAATTGAACGATTCACTACCATTCGATCCCGCCTCGTTGAGCCCCAAGCAGATCGTGGCGGACATCATCATGGATCCCGAAGAAACCGCCATCATGGCAGCGGCGCGCGGCAAGGGATGCCGCGTTCATCCGGGCAAACCTATGCTGCTCGCCCAACGCGAATTGATGGCCGAATTCCTGGGAATAGGATGATGGCGGAGGCTTCTATCCTGACGGGTTTGCAACGGTGCCATGATGTCTGATGCGGCGTTCCTCTCGCGTCTGCGTGAAAAACTCGGCACAACCGGCGTACTGATGGATCCGGCGCAGTGCGAATCTTACGCAATCGATTGGCGCCGTTTGTTTCAGGGAAAACCGTTAGTCGTTGCGCGTCCTTCCAACACGCACGAAGTCGCTGCGGTCGTTGCATTATGCCGCGATTATCAGATCGCAATTGTTCCACAGGCTGGAAACACGGGCATGGCAGGCGGCGCTGTGCCCGATGCAAGCGGGCGTGAGCTCGTCTTATCATTAGCGCGGATGAATACCATTCGTAGCATCGATCCTGTCGGGATGACGATGGAAGTGGAAGCCGGCGTCATTTTAAAAACTGCGCAGGATGCGGCTGCGGCACAAGGGCGTCTCCTGCCGGTCAGTCTTGCTGCCGAAGGATCCGCCATGATGGGTGGCATCGTTGCGACCAATGCTGGCGGTCTCAATGTTCTGCGCTACGGAATGACGCGTGCGCTCGTGCTCGGCCTGGAAGTCGTGCTCCCCGATGCAACAATCGTGAATGGCTTACGCCATTTGCGCAAAGACAATGCTGGTTACGATTGGAAGCAGGTCTTCATTGGCAGCGAGGGTACGCTCGGTATTGTAACTGCTGCCGTTATGCGTTTGTTGCCTCAACCGAAAGACAGCGTGACCGCACTTCTATCCGTGCCTCATCCTCAGGCCGCGCTCGATCTCCTCGCCTGCGTTCAGAGCGAATTGGGCGATAGCATCACCGCCTGCGAAATGATGGCGGGCTTTTCGCTTGGGCTTGTTGAGAAGCATTTCGGTTTACGACGACCCATTGCCGATGGTGAATGGTTTGTTTTGATCGAGGCTGCTTCGACCCTGTCAGGTCTGCGCGAAGCAACCGAAACAGCTCTTGGCCATGCGCTTCAGCGTGGTTTTGCGCTTGATGGAATAATTGCGGAATCAGGCCGACAAGCAGCCGAACTCTGGCAATTACGCGAACGCATCACGGAATCGGAAGGCAAGGAAGGCAAGAGCGTCAAACATGACGTTTCCGTGCCGATCCCGCTTATTCCTGCCTTTCTCCGCGCTGCGGACGAAGCGATGGCGCGCCTGCTGCCGGGCACGCGCATCAATTGTTTTGGTCATCTCGGCGATGGTAATCTGCACTACAATATCTTGGTCGACAGACATACGGCAGATGAAGTCAACGTCGTGGTGCATGACGTCGTGCAGCGTTTTGGCGGTAGTATTTCCGCCGAGCACGGCATTGGGCAATATCGTGTGGCTGAACTTGACCGCCGCCGTGCGCCGGAAGAACAAATCCTGTCGCGCAAGATCAAGGATGCCATCGATCCCGATGGTCTCATGAACCCCGGCAAGGTTCTGCCGCGCAAATCAGCGCATGGTCATTAAATGGGCGTAGCGTGATGACACAATCGGACGATTTTGATTTTGTCATTGTTGGCGGCGGCACAGCTGGGTGTGTACTAGCAGATCGTCTCACCGCCGATGGCCGTTTTCGTGTTCTGATGCTTGAGGCGGGCGGGCGCGATGACGGATTTTGGATTTCAATTCCCGCAGGCTTCTCAAAGCTCCTAACCGGCACACAATTTAACTGGCGGTTCGAGACTGAACCGGAGGACAATACGTATCATCGCCGCATCGTTGTGCCGCGCGGTAAAGGACTTGGCGGTTCAAGCCTCATCAACGGCATGATCTTCGTGCGTGGGCAGAAAGAGGATTACGATCAATGGGCACAGATGGGCGCAACGGGATGGAGTTTTGAGGAAGTCCTTCCCTATTTCAAAAAGCTCGAAAGCTTTGAAGAGGGCGGCAGCGCGATGCGTGGTGGCAAAGGCCCAATGGCTGTCGAGCGCGTCAAGCTCCGGCCTGAAATTGCAGAAGCGTTTATCGATGCAGGAGAACAGGCTGGGTT
The DNA here is from genome assembly GCA_027488155.1 of Hyphomicrobiales bacterium. Classification (GTDB taxonomy): domain Bacteria; phylum Pseudomonadota; class Alphaproteobacteria; order Rhizobiales; family Beijerinckiaceae; genus TNE-4. The sequence goes on from JAIYCE010000045.1 coordinate 33,535, forward strand.
CCCACGTAATCCCGACTATAATGGTGAAACGCAGGAAGGTTTTGGTTATTATCAGGTCACGCAAAAGCGCGGACGACGTTGGAGCGCCGCTGATGCCTATCTACGCCGAGCTGCAAGTCGATCCAATCTGTTTGTCCGAACGGGCGCTCATGTTACGCAATTGATCCTTGACGGCCGTAAGGTCACAGGTGTCGAATATCAGCAGCACGGCCAGAGGCACCGTGCGCGCGCCAGGTGTGAAGTGATCATGTCTGCAGGGGCCGTCCAAACGCCGCAGATACTCGAACTGTCCGGCATTGGTGATCCGTCGCATTTAGCCGCTGTTGGTATTGAGGTGCGGCATGCACTCCCCGGTACAGGAAACAATTACCGCGATCACTTCTGCACGCGTATGAACTGGCGCGTCAAAAAACCAGTGACTCTGAACGAGCATGCGCAGGGCTGGAGGTTGGCAGGGGCCGTCGCAAAATATCTTGCGACACGTTCTGGCATTCTGACATTAGGAACTGGTCTCGCACATGCATTCCTGAAGACGCGTCCTGAGGTGGCGACACCGGATATTCAATTCTTTTTCATGCACGCAAGTTATGCCAATGCAGCCGATCGCAAGCTCGACAAGAAGCCCGGTATGACGATCGGCGTAACCCAATTGCGTCCTCAGTCGGTCGGCTCGATCCATGTTAAATCGGCTGATCCTTTTGCTATGCCATCGATTAAGCCAAATTTTCTATCGGCGCATGGCGATGCTGAGACGTTGATCGCGGGTATGAAAATGGCACGCCACGTTGTCGCGCAACCGGCGCTCGATCCCTATCGCGCTTATGAGATGAGCCCCGGCGAAGCGGTGCAGACCGATGAGCAATGGCTTGATTTTGCACGTGCCAATGGACAGACGATCTATCACCCTGTTGGAACTTGCGCGATGGGTGTCGGGCCGCGTGCCGTGGTAGATCCCGCGCTTAAGGCGCACGGTCTCGCGGGATTGCGTATCGTAGATGCCTCAGTGATCCCGCTGATGGTATCGGCGAATACTGAAGCTGCCGTGTTGATGGTGGCTGAGAAAGGAGCTGATCTCATTCTTAAAGATGCAAGGATGGCTTTGGCCGCGACATGAGCTTAACAAATTCAGAAAAATCGACGTTGAAATTTGTTAATGTCTCTCTTGCCGGCCGGAAGAGCCCGAGCAGTACTTGCTTGATCCCGGTCATTGATGCTGCCTGACAGGTTCTGTCACAAAACTGTAGCCCTATCACCGCAAGAGAAGCCCCGCACCCTATGAGGGTATGATTCGGGGATGTCTATGCTTTCGTTACGTCTGCCTGCTGGCGGGCATTTTCTGCCGCTGTCCCGCTTATCTCAAGAAGATCGAATCCTGGGGCGTATTGGTTGCCTAGAGGTGCGACTTGCGAGCAAAAAGAAGCACATCCGAAAAGCCCAACGCCTACGTTATGAAGTATTTTTTGAAGAAGGAAACGCGACACCTGATCTCGTTCTTAAACTAGCGCGCCGCGACATGGATGCATTTGATGCTATTTGCGATCATCTTCTTGTTGTCGATACGTCGCGTAGATTTGGGCGCAAAATCGTTGGCACCTACCGGCTTCTTCGACGTGATGTAGCTGATCAAAATTTTGGCTTTTACAGCGAGAGTGAATTCGACCTTGATCCGTTCCTCAATCGCCACCCGACAAAACGCCTTTTAGAACTTGGACGCTCTTGCGTTTTGAAACCTTATCGCGACAAGCGGACGGTTGAGCTGCTGTGGCTAGGAATTTGGAAATACGTTCTCCAGAACCAGATCGATGTTATGTTTGGTTGCGCAAGCTTTGAAGGAACCGATCCTGAGAGACTTGCGCTCCCTTTAAGCTATTTGTCGCATTTCGCATCGGCTCCACCGGAGTGGCATGTGCGTGCTCTGGAAAATCGTTATGTCCGAATGGACCGTTTGAAGGCCGACGAAATTGAGCATAAGCGTGCTATTCTAGCGCTGCCGCCATTGATTAAAGGATATTTGCGTGCTGGCGCACGCTTTGGTGAAGGTGCTGTCATCGACCGTTCCTTTAACACAACCGACGTCATCGTTGTTCTGCCCGTCGCTTCAATTGCGCCGCGCTATACGACGCACTTTGGAAGAGATATTGAGCAAACAAAGACAACTATTCTCACAGGCTGATGTAAGCGAAATGCCTTGACGTAGAAACCGATATGAAGGGCGCTAACGTTCTAAAGCGAATAGCTCTAAGGGGAGTGCGTGTTGCTGATTATGGGGTTACGCCAGACCAGCGAATAGCTTCCCTGCGGCTTCCCAGATGAACTACGGAGCAATTTCGGGGAAACGAACAGTTCAGTTAGACATTGAAAAGAAATGGCGCGCCCGAAAGGATTCGAACCTCTGACCCCCAGATTCGTAGTCTGGTGCTCTATCCAGCTGAGCTACGGGCGCCCGGCGCGGGTCATGCCTCACGCGAGGCGTTCTCCATAGAGGCTCCGGCGGCGAATGGCAACCCTTTGGCGCTCATCCTCGAGGTGCTTTTCAACCGAAACGACGGAGCCATGTGCTGAGCCTGCGCAGAATCTTGTTGCGCGCCAGTGGAGCAAGGCTCTCCAACAGAGCGCGGCGCGGCGTTTCCGCGTAGCTCGGAGCCGGTGGGACCATGCTACGCAACGCGCCGGTCTTGACGCCGAGCGCGGAAGCCCAAGGTGCAATCAACTCGGCCGCCTGCGGTCCCGTCAGGCTCACGCCGACAAGGCGGCCGCGCCGATCGAGCAGGATTTTTGCGTGGCCAGCGGGTTGATGGCTTGCAAAGGCGAGATCATTGTCGGCAAAGGCGCTGCGGAGCACGGCTATCGCGCCATGCTTGGACCTTGCCTCGGCCTCATTCAGCCCGGCCCATGCCAAGGCCGGATGGGTCTGGACAGCATGGGGAAGCCGCCCGTTGTCGTAGCGGGCGGGTAGGCGAAATAGGATCTGGCGGATCACACACTCGGCCTGCACGAGCGCGGCGTGATGGCCGACAGGGCCGCCCGCGGCGGCGCAGGGGCCAATCGCATAGATCCGCGGATTGTCCGTCCTCAGCCTGTGGTCAACCTTGATACCTGCTCCCGAAGAGCCAATCCCTGCCAATGCGAGCCCGAGCCCTGCCGCATCGGTACGGCCTTGGCCTGTCAGCAGGAGGGCATCTGCATCGTGAACGCCCGCCGTGCCATTCTCGTCGAGCATCAGCCGGATGGTTCCGGGCATTGGTCCGGCGTCGATGGCGGTGATGTCAGCCTGTCTGAAAACCACGCCTTCGCGCCGCAAAGCGTGGGTCACGATGGCCATTTGTTCGGGGTCGACACCGGGCAGAAGCGGGGCGGCTGCAACCAATGTTACTGCACTGCCCAGCCGCTGCAACGCTTGGGCCCATTCGAGCGCTACGCCGTCGGTGCCGAGAACCACAAGACGGCGTGGCCATTCCTGAAGCGCAAAAACGGTCTCTTCGGTAAGCGTTGGGATAGTAGCGAGGCCGGAGAGAACGGGCCGGTACGGTGCGTTGGGTTGCGCGATGATAAATCGGCGTGCTGCGATGCGCACAGCGCCCGCGCGCAGCACGGTGGTCGATTCAAAAACGGGGTCGGCTTCGATCGTTTGAACGCCGAGCGCACGATAACGCGCCGTTGTGCTGCGTAAGGCCGCGCGTTCTTGCACAGTACGCACGCGTGCCATCACGGTTGCGCAATCCACCGCGACTTCTCCAGTCTGAATACCGAAACAGCTCGTCTGCCTCGCCATTTCAGCCATATTGGCGGCAGCCATCAGCGCATGTCGTGCTTCTTCGATCCCATAGATTGTGCGCCCGCTTTTCACGAGCACCGTTGGTACGCCAAATGCGCCTGCTAGAAGCGCGGCGCGCAAACCCGCGGCACTGTCGCCGATAATGCAAAGATCGGGCGTCAGCATGTCAGACATTGGTGACATCCGACAAAGCGCGCCGCTGCCAGCGTTTGGCAAGCACCGGCATTAAGGCGATGACACTCAGGACCGTCATGGGCCACAGAATGCGTCCGTTCAAAAAATCGCTGATCTCCAGCCCGGTACAAGTGCCAGTTTGAGTTGCTTTGCAAGTCAAAAAAACCGTCGATTGCTGCAGCATAGCCTCTTGCAGCCCGGCTCCGATTGAAGCCACGATGAAACTCATGGGAGCGATACCAATCAGCGTTGCACCGATAAAGATTGGCAGTCGCAATCGTCCCGTCGCTGCAATGAGATTGACGACAAAGAATGGAAAAGCTGGGGTCAACCGTAAGAAAAGCAGATAGAAAAACCCGTCTCGGCGAAACCCTGCGAGGTAACGACCGGCACGTTGCGGGATGCGGACAGTCAGTCTTTCGGCAAAACCAGCACGGACGGTCGCAAACAAGATTGTTCCGCCTGTCGTTGCAGCAAGGACAGACATGAGGCCACCCGCGACGCTGCCGAACAGCATGCCGCCTGCGAGCGTCATAATGGCGCTACCGGGCGTGCCGAACGCGGTAATGATCACATAGGCCAATCCAAACAGGAGAAGAGCAGATGTCTGTCGCACTGCGACGAAAGCGACAATGTTATGGTAATAGGTAAGGAGCAATTCGTCTGGCGCAGCGAAAATGAACAGCGCTGCAAACAGGCCCGCGGCCAAAGTGAACAGGCAAGCGGTTAGAAACTGCGCCCGTTTCATCCAACCTGTACTCCCGACGAAGGCGTCAGGCGGGCATTGATCTTCTTCTGGAGAACGTCGCGCATATCGCGATAAGCGTTGAGCTTTTGGTCGCGCGAGCCCTGCACAACGGAGGGGTCAGGCATGGGCCAATATTCAACGTCAGCAGCCAATAAGCGTGTCATATCCAAAACCTTGTGGTGCGCTTCCGGACTGAGCGTCACGATCAGGTCGAAATTGAGGCCCTCATTTTCTTCGAGTTCTTCCAACGTTCGCGGCTTATGGCGCGAGGCGTCTATGCCGATTTCCTCAAGCGCTGTCACGGCAAATGGATCGAGTTCCCCACGGCGGACGCCTGCGGATTGAACATAGACCGACCGACCAAAATAATGCCGTGCCAACGCTTCGGCCATAGGGGAGCGGATGGCGTTCATGGCGCAGGTGAACAGCACGGCCTGGATTTTCCGGCCTCCGCCCACGTCGCTCATCTCAGCCTTTCCAATGGAGTGCCGTGATCAGCGTAAACAGCCGCCGCGCCGTATCGAAATCGATATCGATCTTGCCATTGAGCCGTTCGATAAGCAGACCCGCCGCCTCGTCATGCAGTCCACGTCGGCCCATATCGATGGCCTCGATCTGCGCTGCACTCGCTGTCTTGATGGCCGCATAATAGGATTCGCAGACCAAAAAATAATCTTTCACGACACGGCGGAAGGGTGACAGTGAAAGCAAATGGGCGATGACTGGTTCGCCGCCTGCATGACGGATGTCGAGCATCAATTGATTGCTTCGCAGCCCGACTTGTAAGGCATAGGGTCCGCCCTCGTGACCGCTGACGGCGAAGGAATTGCTCTCGATCAGATCGTAGATTGCAATCGCGCGCTCATGCTCCTGTTCGGGCGCACCGCGTCCGATCGAGGTTTCATCTAGCGTGACGGCAACAAGCTTCTTCATCCTTCCTCACCTAGGTTGAGGCGGATGGCAACTGAACGTGCATGGGCGTCGAGCCCTTCGGCGCGACCCAAAGTAATCGCGGCTGGCCCCAGTGCGCGCAAAGCGTCCGGTGTACATTGCAGCAGCGATGTTCGTTTCATGAAATCAGGAACGCCAAGGCCGGACGAGAAACGCGCCGAGCGCGCGGTTGGTAACACATGGTTCGGTCCACCCACATAATCGCCGATGGCTTCCGGCGTGTGTGCACCGAGAAAAATTGATCCAGCATTGCGGACCTGATCGGCTAATGCAGCAGGGTCGCTCGTTTCGATTTCAAGATGTTCGGGTGCGAGCCGATCCACGAGAGGAATAGCGACGGTCAACGAGGGGACTAGAATGATGGCGCCGAAGTCGCGCCAGCTTGCAGCCGCAATTGTCGCGCGCGGTAATGTTGCAAGCTGTCGCGTTACGGCGGATTCGACCGCATCGGCCAACGCGGCAGACGGGGTAATCAAAATCGATTGCGCTGCGGTATCATGTTCAGCTTGTGCAAGAAGATCGGCTGCGATCCAATCGGGATTGGCATCCGCGTCGGCCATGATGACCACTTCCGAGGGGCCTGCGATCATATCGATGCCAACGGTGCCGAACACTCGCCGTTTAGCCGCCGCGACGAATGCATTGCCGGGGCCAACTATTTTTGCCACCGGCTTGATCGTTTGCGTGCCATAGGCGAGTGCGGCCACGGCCTGTGCACCGCCAATCTTGTAGATCTCATTGACCCCGGCGATACGCGCTGCCGCAAGCACAAGTGGATTGAGAACGCCATGCGGCGCGGGCACGACCATCACGATACGCGGCACACCGGCAACGCGTGCGGGTACCGCATTCATGAGAACGGATGAGGGATAGGACGCAGTGCCGCCTGGCACATAAAGTCCAACCGCTTCGATCGCCGTGTGGCGATAGCCCATCGTCACGCCTGTCGCATCGGTGAACATTTCATCGCGCGGCTTCTGCTTCAGGTGATAGGCCTCGATACGGTCGCGCGCGAGCCGCAGCGCCTCGACCGCTTTTCGCGGCGAGGATGTCATAGCTGCATCGATCTCGGCGTCTGAAACGCGCAATGTTTCGGGCGTCAGTGTAAGCCCGTCGAATTTCTGCGTCAGGGCAATGACAGCCGCATCGCCGTCCGCGATAACCGCGTCGATGATATCTTTGGCAGCGCGGTCGACGTCTTCCGATACTTCACGCTTCATCGCCAGCAAGGCGTGGAATTGCATTTCGAAATCACGATCGGTGGCGTTCAGGCGTAAAGCCATCAGGGCGTCTCCACATCGGCGAGATCGACCATCTGCGCTTCAAGGCATTCGACATCGAGCCGCATGGCAACGCCACCGTCGAACAGCAGTGACACTTCGCCGGCCGGGTCGTCCGTGATGGTGAAAGCGATGCCCATAAGTTTCAGAGCGGCCTTTTCATCTTGCGGCAGTCCAAGTGTACGCACGCGCGTCACGCGTTCAAAGTGGAGCCCGGTCAGATGCAGGGGTGCTGCGGCATTCTCACGGTCACGGCGATTGGCGACGAGCACGAAACGCTGCGCACCCTTCTGCCAAACCATATCCGTGCGGTTGAGCGTCGCTTCTTCAAGATGGGCCGAGACAACAGCGAGATCTTCGGTGTCGAAAGCCACTAGTTTGAGCGATGACATGAAACGCCCCGAAGGAAAGTGAGAACAGCCCGTCTGTTACCGTCCGGGGGTTCGCGGCGCAATGGCCGATCAACAAGGTCTTGACAGCGCGATGCACTATCCGCACTCATCCAGCGCATGGTGCGTCGCTCGTCATGGACATCTTTAGGCTCTCGCTTAGTTTTTGCGAGCGGGCTTTTTTGGCTATTGGCGCTCTGGCCCGCCGTCGCTGCGGAACAGAAGCCGGCCGAACCGCCAGCCAAGCCTAAGCCTGCGAAGCCCTCCTCCTTAACGGGCAACGCCCTCCCAAAATGTGAAGCCGGCACATATTCGGCGGGTAATATTTGCAAGCCAGCTGCGCCGGGCTTTTATGCCCCTTCGGGTACTTTGTTCCCCGTTGCCTGCCCGAACGATATGACCTCGAAGGCGGGGTCGCGCAGTCAAAGTGACTGTTTCCCTGAGGGCGGAGGTCCCGCTCTGGCGCCTGCTGACGCCAAGAAGAAGGGCGGCAGTTGAGCCCTCGGCCTGACCGAAGCGGTGGATTGAACTGGCATCTGCGTGCTTTGGCGCGCCGTGGCACGCTGTGGCGGCCTTTCCGCGACCAACTGGCCAGTTTTCTCGCGCGCTGGCAGCCTTTGACCCGTACCTTGATCTTGGTAGGACCGAGTGCAGGCTGGTGCTTACCACCCGATTTTTTGACCCGTTTCGACCGCATCCTAGCCGTCGATCCTGACCCTTGGGCGAAGCTGTTCTTTCGCCGCATTCACCCTAACGCCCGGATTGGCCGTTGGATCAAGGGTGATTTCTTCGCGGTGGCACCGGATCTTCTGGCGGGTGAACCAGATGCTGCAATCTTGTTTTGCAACATGCTCGGCCAGCTTCGTTTTGCAGGCCGAGATGCCGAAGAAGCCGACCGTCTCATCGCCGGGATTACGCCTCTTCTGGCGGGGCACCCTTGGGCCAGCTTCCACGAGCTTCTTTCGGGCGAAACAGACATGACGCCGAGCATTATGCCGCTCGCTGGGCCGCCCCATCACGAGACGCTGCTGAAGGAATTGGGCCTTTCAGGCGAATGGCTTGACCATGCCGCAGGTCATCTTCTGCCCAAGGCTATGCAGCGCGATATCGTTCCATGGCGCTTTGCGCCGGGACGGCTGCATCTGGTCGAAATGGGAATTGGTAACGCGCGTGAGCCGGTTACTGCCCGGCCATCATGATCAGCTGCAGATAACAGATGCGGCGCCGAAAAGTCCGGTCCTGATTATACTCGTAGATCACGAGGCGAGGACGGGTCTTGCCAGGGCGCTCGACCTTAATGTCAATCTCACTGGGTAGAAGGATGCCCAGATGGCGTAAGGCGCGGTGAGGGTCCGCCTCAATCGCGTCCAAAAGGCCCTTTTCCACCCAGCAGCGCGCGAGTACGGCGCCCAGATAGTCGATGATCTTTTCTTTGATTTGGTCTGCATCGATCACGACCTCAATAGGCGGTTCGCGATCGAACTCGCTCTCGCCCGGCCGATAGACCTCGACCTGACCGGAGCGGCCCCCAATGACGGCCGGAAGATTGCTGGCTGAGGGGCGTTCGGACATGAGGCTGCGTGCGCGGTTCTGGAAAGCGACCCCGCTACAGTGACACAAGCAACCTAACCGTGCAATCAAAGAACGCCATGCGGCAGCGTTTTATGATTGCCCTTAGTTGACGCCGTCTTAGCCGATTACTGCAAAACCATCACATCGGCATGGGCTGGTCGGAACAGTCCGGCATTGTAGTAGACCGTCACAAACTCGACATTCTGCTGCGGGGGCTTGATCGAAATGGGTACCGAGACTTGGAACCCTGCAAGCGAGGCCACGATCCCCGATTTCATCATCGTTCCCACGCTGGCAGAGCCGCAATGGATGTCGATCTTGCTGATCGAGCCAAAAAGAAGGCCTTTGAGGCGGTCCAGAACCATGAATCGTCTCCCGTCAGGATTCCATCTGCAACATGTTCATTTTTGATTTTCTGCAATTTGTGGGCCAGTTCACTGCTGGTCAGGATACTTTAGCGTGATGGAGATGCGTCGGTTCCGTGGGTCGCGCGGATCGGCCAAGTTAAAGGGGTCTGTGTCCGCGACGCCTTCAATCCGCGAGAAACGCTCTGGCGGAACGCCGCGACGTTCCAGCAATTGGCGTGTCGTTTCCGCGCGCTCGGCTGAGAGCGTCCAATTGTTCTTTTGTTCCGGGTTTGCGAAAGGCAGGCTGTCCGTGTGTCCGCGGACGGTTACCTTGTTCGGCATCGTTGCAACCGACTTGGCGATTTCGTCGATCAATTGTTGAGCACGCGGAAGCAGCCTATTCGTGCCGACGCCGAACATCGAGAAATCGGCTTTGTCGATGATCTCAATCCGCAAGCCCTCTTTATCGCGGATAAAACGAACTTGGCCTTCGAGCTGCTTCAGAGCTGTGTCGCTTTTCAACTTCTCACGGATTTCGTTTTCAAGCTGTTCGAAATTCTTTTGTTCGAGCTCAGCAGCAATCTTCTGTTTTTGATCGTCGTTGAGGTTCTGGTCCTCACCTTTGCCGCCGCCTGATTCCGCGGAATCTTTGTTTTTGCCCTTTGTGCCGCCTGTATTCTCAGCGTTAGGATCGGTGCCAGGCATCCGAGCGTCATTCTCGCCAGTCTCACCGCCTTTGGTCCGGTCTTTCCCGCCTTCAGTGTCCTCGGGCTGCTGCAGATCGAGCAGCGATGTTTGCATCGCCGCGTTGGGAAGGCCTTCAGGATCGAGCACTGATCGACCACCTAGCACGCCGTTTGAACCGGCCAATTGGCCCATCTGGATACGGCTTTTGGGTGTCGGCTTGAAATAATCGGCAATGGATTTGCGTTGTGCCTCGGTCGTTGCGCCGAGGAGCCACATCAAGAGAAAGAACGCCATCATGGCGGTCATCATGTCAGCCAGAGCGATCTTCCACGCGCCGCCGTGGCCGGCAGCTTCTTCGCCCTGAATCTTCTTGATGATGATAGGAGCGACGGGCTTTTCAGCCTCGCCGCCCTTCTCGCCGCCTTTTTTGTCAGCCTTCTTGGCCTCAGCCATCGATTACTTGCCTCTCAAGCCATCGAACACTTCGCCGAAGCTTGGCTGGTTATGATGGCTGATTGCGACACGTGCAGCTTCGATCACGAGCGGCTGCGGATGACCGTGCAGCGAAGCCACGATGATCTGCTTCACGACGTGGTAGATTTGCGCTTCTTCCTTAACAACGGCGGCGAGACGTTGCGCCATCGGTTCGACGATCCCGTAGGCCATGAACACGCCCAAGAATGTACCGACGAGCGCGGAGCCAATGAGGCCCCCGAGAATGATCGGCGGTTGGTCGATCGCGCCCATGGTTTTCACGACGCCCAACACGCAGGCAACGATGCCCAAGGCTGGCAATGCGCCGGCAAGCGCGGCCAATGCATGGGCCGGATGACTGGCGTGATGCACATGTTCCTTGATGGCCGTGTCCATCACCTCTTCGACGGCATACGCATTGAGATTGCCGGACGAAATCACCATCAGGCGGATCGTGTCGGTGATCAGATGCAGAACGTGATGGTCAGCAAGAATGCGCGGGTATTCGCTAAAGATTGCGCTCGATTCAGGACTTTCGACATGCGCTTCGAGCGCCACCGGACCATCCACGCGCAGAATTTTCATGAGGCGCGAAACAAGAAAGATGACGTCAAGGAAATCCTGCTTCTTCCACTTCGGGCCACCGAAAACCTTGCCGAAGCCGCCAGCCACGCCTTTGAGCGTTCCGATATCATTGGCGATGAGCATCGCCGCGATGCCCGCACCGAGAATCGTCGCGACCTCGAAGGGAGCGGCTTTAATGATGGGGCCCATATCGCCGCCGTGCACGATGTAGACACCGAACACGAAGACGAAAAGAAGGACGAAGCCGATTGCTGCGAACATTGTTTGCTCCGGTGTGCCGCCGCGATCGCGGCCCAAAATGAGCCGCGTATCGCGCAGGCGAGCGTCAGATCTTGTCGGTCAGACGCGACGACACTTCGACGGCTGTTTGCAGCATACGCGCATTGCCGTTGTAAAGCTGTTGCGCCCGCAGCATCTTCATCAATTCCTGCGTGATGTCGACATTCGACTGCTCGATCGTTGCGGACATGATGTCGCCAGCATTCGGTGCGCCACCGGCTGAAACGGCCGGAACGCCACTGTCGCCACTCGCGACAAAATTACTGTTACCGATTGGCTTGAGGCCTGACGCATTCGGGAAGTTGGCAACGGCTACATAGCCGTAATACTTGACCGAATTGTCGGAATAGGTTGCTGCAATCAAGCCTTTCGCGTTGATGGTGATCCCTTGCAGGGTCGGGCCACCTTCCTCGAGAACCATCTTGATTTTTGCATCTGATGTATCGGGATCGGCGCTTGGTTCCGGAGCGGCAGGAAGTTCATCAACCGGCTCGGTGCCACCGCCAACAACTTGGACGCGTGCACCGGACGAAGTGACCATGTAGCCCTCTGAATCCATTCCGAACGAGCCTGCCCGTGTGAAGACATAGGAGGCGTCTGCACCTTCCGCAGTGGCCGTATTGAGGACGAAATAGCCCTGACCGGCGATCGCAAGGTCGGTGACGCGGCCCGTCGAAGTCATCGAGCCTTGGCTCGTATCACGCGCGACGATATCGACCATTGCGCCTGCGCCGATGGCGGTTTTCGGGTTAGCGCTGGGGTCGTTTGCGAACACATCGACGAAGTTAGCGTTCGACTTCTTATAGCCGGCCGTATTCGCATTCGCGAGGTTATTGGCGGTTACCGACAAATCTTTTTGGGCTACGTTCAGCCCGGACATGATGATCGACAGCATGGTTTCTCTCCTGCTCCTTCGAAACCCTTGATGATGCGACCGAAATCGCCCTCTCGGAGCCGTAATCAGCAAGTCCTGTGCCAGACTTCGAAGTGGCTTTGGGCCGGTTGGAGGAGGGGGGCTAAACAAACCGCCGGGATGTCCGTTCTCTGAGATGTCAGTGCAATACAGGTCAATCCCATGCTTCACCGCAACGCAATCCGCGCCTATCAACAAGCCGAGCAAGACTTCTTCGTCGATGGGGCCGATTCTCACGGTCTGGTTGAAATCCTCTATCGCGAGTTGGCAGCAGCGCTCGAACGCGCCGAAACGGCCATCGACGCCAAGGATTATGCCGAACGCGCGCAGGAAACGACCCGGGCGCTGACCATTATCTACGTTCTGGGATCGAGCCTTGACTTCGCCAAGGGTGGCGACGTCGCCACTTCATTGGCCCAATTCTACGAATGGGCTCGTCTCAATGTCATCGAGGCCGGTCGTGTCTCATCGGTCGAACGTATGGCTACTGTCCGTCAATCGGTTCTTGAAATCGCAGAGGCTTGGCACTCCATCGGAAACCGTCTGGATTAATCAGGCGTCTTCGCGCTGGACCGAAAATTTTCGCATCCGTTCAATGAGGGTTGTCCGCTGATAACCGAGTATGCGCGCTGCACTCGACACCGAGTTAGCCGCTTCCGCTAGGGCAGCCTTGATAAAGGCAACTTCTATTTCAGCGATGTGATCTTTCAAGCTGAATTCCGGGTTCGCCCTCAAGAACGCGCGCGGATCTGCGAGACCATTGGCGGGGCTTGGATCTGCTGGCGGGTCATCTGAATCCAAGGCGGATCCCAGCGCGGCCGAAACTAGGCTGAGATCCCCGACCGCTCCCCAAAGGGCCTCGGCTTCCTCTTCGCGGTCGATCTTTTGGCGGGGGGATACGAGCCGCTGCATCGTCTCGCCATCCACTGTTTCCCCACCGTAAAGTACTCCAGCCCGTTCCAATGTGTTGCGCAGCTGGCGGACATTGCCTGGCCATTCGGCGTTTTGCAGCGTCTTGATGGCATCCGCGGTGAAGATGGGGAGGGGACCAATGGCTTGCGATTTGAAACGTTCGGCAATGAGCGTCACAAGTTGCGGAATATCGGCACGGCGGGCTGAAAGGCCTTCCAGCATGATCGGAAAGACATTGATCCGATAGAACAAATCCTCACGGAACTGGCGGTCAGCGATGAGCTCTTCCAAGTTACGGTGGGTCGCGCAAACAATCCGCACATCGGCCTTGAGCGGTTGCGAGCCGCCAATGCGGGTATAGACCCGTTCTTCTAGGACACGCAGCAATTTGACCTGCATGTCATGCGGCATGTCCCCGATTTCGTCGAGGAAGAGGGTGCCGCCTTCAGCCATTTCGATGAGGCCAGCGCGGGTCTTCACGGAGCCTGTGTATGCCCCTTTTTCGCTGCCAAAGAGTTCGCCCTCGATCAGATCGCGAGGCACTGCCCCGCAATTCAGAGCGATGAACGGCCCGCTTTCACGCCTTGAAAGGCAATGGACCGCGCGGGCCACGAACTCCTTACCACTCCCCGAGGGTCCATTAATAAAGACCGTCGTGGAGAGGGGCGCGACACGGGAGACCAGATGCAGCACCTCGCGCATCGAAGCGCTGGGCAGATCCAGATAACGCAGAACATCGTCTTTGGTCACGACGGTGGATACACCCAAAAGTTGCTGTCGGTTTTTTGACAAAAGCTACAGTTGAGCACAAGGCGGCCCGTCGAGATTCTACCTGCCCATCAACGAAACTTGACCCATACTACGTTTCAATCAACCAAAATGAGCGGTTGAGAGGTGCTGGAGTGAAGTTAATTTTATTAATAAAATCTTACACTTAACTCTGTCTGCTGGGCCTCATGCCTTGTTGCGCTTGGGCCGCTGGCACGTCTGTTGCTCTCTAGGTCTTCGATGAAGCGACCAGTGGAGAGTGTCGTGACTGCAGTGTTGTGCATTACCGACGGAATGATGGATGGCGAAGCATGGCTGACCCACCTCCATAGGCGCGGCCATGAGACGAGCACCGCGACCATCGCAACGCTCGCTGGGATCAAGCCGGAATGGTCCCGCTGTGGGTTGCTGCTAGCCTCCTCTATGCTCAAGAAGATTGCCCGCGATGCCGCTGGTTTTGCGCAAGTCTGCCGTCAGTTGAAAGCCGAGCGGATCGTCATGCTGGATGAACCCGGCGAGACTTTCGCGCTGAAAGGCGAGTTCAACGGGTCATCGTTGCGTATCACGCCAAGTGCTGACAATTGGCGCTACTCGGCTGAAGTCGTCTCCCGTTTTCTGGATGAGGAGCAGGGTGTTGCTGTTGGCGACCCCTCAACCTTCAACCTTCTCCGCCTCGCACGCCGCGTTGCTGCGAGCGATGTCACCGTTATGCTGGTGGGCCCCACAGGCACCGGCAAAGAAGTCTTCTCGCGGTATCTCCACAATTCCTCCAAACGGAACCGCGAGCCTTTTATTGCGATCAATTGTGCGGCCTTGCCCGACACGATGCTCGAAGCCGTTCTGTTCGGGTATGAGCGCGGCGCCTTCACTGGCGCGCATCATCCCAACAAGGGCATTTTCCGCGCAGCCGATGGCGGGACCTTGCTGCTTGACGAAGTATCGGAAATGGCTCTGCCGTTGCAGGCAAAGCTCCTCCGCGTGCTGCAGGAAAAAGAAGTTACGCCGCTCGGAAGTGCAAAGCCTGTTCCGGTCGATGTTCGCGTTATTGCAACGTCAAACCGCTACATGCTCGAAGAAGTGAAGGCAGGTCGCTTCCGTGAGGATCTCTATTACCGTCTCAATGTCTTCCCGCTTGCCACACATGCACTTGCAGAGCGTCCCGGCGATATCCTGCCTATCGCTGTAACGCTGCTTGCCAAACATGCCGGCGGCTTTCCGAAATTGCCAGAAGTGACCGATGAAGCGATCGAAAAGCTTGAAGGATATGCATGGCCTGGAAATGTCCGCGAGCTTGAAAATGTTCTTCAGCGTGCCCTCGTCCTCTCGAATGGCAAGCGCATTCAAGGCGAACATTTGATGCTGGACCTTGGTGGCATGCACCGTCCGCGTGACATAGCCGAGCATCCGGCATTGATGGCCGCTGAGTGAGGATAGAACGATGACAATATCAAGCGTTAATCTTCACAAAGATATTCTGGCAACCGCCAGTAAAGCTCTGAAGCCGCAGGGTAGTGCGGCGAGTGGAAATTTTGGCGACCATCTCAAAACTGCGCTGACGCAGGTGTCTGCCCTCCAGAACCAGTCCTCAAAAGTGACGCAGGCCTATGAGGCTGGCGAGGAAGTGGACGTGACGAAGGTCATGTTGGCGCGCGAGAAATCATCCCTCGCGTTTGAGGCAACGATGCAGATCCGAAACAAGCTTCTGAGTGCCTACAAAGACATTATTTCGATGCCGGTCTGATCGGTGTGTGAACGATAATACGTTTGGGAGAACGGGCCTGTGGCTGAAACCAAGTCGATTGCAATGACGGCACCTGCGGGCGGCATGGACCCTCTTCGTGGGAAATTGCTCGAAGGCTTCTCCTCGATGCAGGGCTTCATGCGCCAGCCGGCTTTTGTGCGTGCTGCTCCCATGATCCTAGTGAGTCTCGTCATTCTGGCGGGGCTTGCACTTATCTACCTCATGCGCGAACCGGCCATGGTGACGCTGTTCCCGAAACTCGGCGACGAGGACAAGGCGCAGATCATGCAGGTTCTCGAGGCGCAGGGCATCAAAGCGAAGCTCGATGGCGCAGCCGGTCAGGTCATCGTGCCGCGCGCGGATGTGCATCGTGCGAAAATGGTTCTTGCTGCAAACGGTCTGCCGAAGGCGGCCGCATCCGGCTATGAATTGCTCACGCAGATGCCGCTGGGCGTCAGCCGTTCCGTTGAGCAGGCCAAGTTGAAACAGGCACAGGAAAGCGAACTCGCTCGCTCCATCATGGAGATCCGCGACGTTGAAGGCGCGCGCGTCCATTTGGCGATTCCCGAGCGCACCGCTTTCGTGCGCGATCAAGCGCCGCCATCGGCATCAGTTTTCCTGAAACTTGCGGCCGGCCGCAGCCTGTCGCAGGGGCAGAT
Source organism: Hyphomicrobiales bacterium (assembly GCA_027488155.1). Lineage (GTDB taxonomy): Bacteria > Pseudomonadota > Alphaproteobacteria > Rhizobiales > Beijerinckiaceae > TNE-4. Next base: position 49,789 of record JAIYCE010000045.1, read on the forward strand.
CCAGTCGATCACGCATCTCGTTTCGTCGAGCGTGCCGTTCCTGCCCGTGGCGAATGTGACGGTGGTCGATCAATTTGGCACGTTGCTTACAACGCCGCAGCGGGATAGCGATCTCGGCCTGACGGCCCAACAACTCGAACATAAGCTGCGTGTCGAGCGCCTTCTCCGCGAGCGCATCTCAAACTTGCTCACGCCGATTGTTGGCCCGGGAAATATTAATTCTGAAGTGAATGTCGATATGGATTTCACGCGTCAGGAACAGACGCGCGAAACTTATGATCCGCAGAGCCAGGCTATCCGCAGCCAGCAGGAAACGGTACAGGAATCGGCGGACCAACGGGCGCGTGGCGTGCCGGGCGCGACATCCAACCAGCCTCCAACGACGCCACAATTAGCTGCTCAGCCGCCACAGGCCGGTGCAGCTAATGCGCAGGGCAATTCATCGTCCAACCGCTCGAGTGTCTCGGTTCGCAACTTCGAAGTCAGCCGCGAGGTCCGCTCGGTGCGTCCGGCGGTCGGCGAGGTGAAGCGCATCTCTGCTGCAGTTCTACTGCGTACCGCAACGGGGGTGGATGCCGAAGGCCGGACCGTTGAAAAGCCGATTTCGGATCAGGAACGCGAACGTTTGACGTCTCTGTTGCAGGATGCGGTGGGCTTCGATGCCGCTCGTGGTGACAAGTTGACGCTCATTTCCTCCAACTTCGCCGACGAAGTGAAGTTGCCGGGCAAGAGCTGGTATGATGCGCCTTGGCTGGAAGATGCGATCAAGCAGGTCGTTATTCTTCTGATCCTCGCCGTCATCGTGCTCGGTGCTCTCAAGCCCTTCCTTAACCGCCTCATGGATGGCGCGATGATCGCGACAGCCCGTGTCGACGAGCCGATCCTGGGAGAAGGCGAATCGATTGAGGTCCGTGAAGGCGAAACGCTCGAAGATATCAAGGCCCGTCTCAAGCCGAAGAAGTCTGCGATTTCTGCCGAGTTGCTTGATACTGCCAATACCTATGATGATAAGGTGACTTTGATCCGCATGCTCGTCGGCGACGATGCCGGCCGTGTGACCGCGGTTCTTAAGTCCCTGATCAAGCGCGACCTGCCGTAAGAGCGTCCCATGGCTGAAGCTGCTGTCGAAACCCAAGTTCAAACCCCGGATGATGACGGCCTCTATAAGCTGTTATCCGGTACCCAGAAATGTGCCATTCTCATGTTGCTTCTGGGTGAGGACGAAGCCGCAGAGATCTTGAAAAATCTCTCGCCGCGTGAAGTGCAGCAGCTCGGGAGTGCAATGTACTCTGTGGCTGATGTCGACCAGAAAACCGTCAATCTTGTGCTCGACGAATTTCTGGCAATCATCAAAGCGCAGACGAGCATCGGTCTTTCGGCTGACAGCTATATCCGCCGTACGCTTGTTAAGGCCCTGGGCGAAGACAAGGCCGGTTCGATTCTGACGCGCATCACGCCGTCGTCGAGCACCAAAGGCATCGAAATTCTCGAATGGATGGATGCTCGATCAATCGCCGAAATGATCGAAAACGAGCATCCGCAGATCATTGGTACCATCATCGCGCATCTTGATTATGCGGTGGCTGCCGACGTTCTGAGCCTCCTGCCGGAAAATCTGCAGGCTGAAGTGCTTCGCCGCGTTGCAACTATCGACTCAGTCCAGCCAGAAGCAATCGCACAGCTCGAGCAGGTCATGCAGCTGCAATTCCAAGCCAACACATCGCTGCGCGCCTCGAAGATTGGCGGCGTGAAGGCGGCGGCCAAGATCATGAACTTCACGCAGAGCGCGAACGAACAGCGTATCATGCGCGACCTCTTGAAGTCCGATAAGGATCTGATGACGAACATTCAGGAAAATATGTTCGTCTTCGAAAATCTCATCGCGGTCGACGACAAATCGCTGGGCGTCCTCTTGCGCAATGTCGAGCCGGAAAATCTGGCCATCGCCCTCAAGGGTGCCGACGAGCGGCTGCGCGACAAGATTCTCGGCTGTATGTCTCAGCGTGCGGCAGCATCGATCATCGATGAAATGGAAGCCAAGGGCCCAATGCGCGTGTCCGAAGTGCAGGAAGCGCAGAAGAAGATCATAGCAACAGCCCGTAAGTTGTCCGACGCCGGCACGATGGTGCTAGCGGGCCGCGGGGACGATTATGTCTAAGGATAATCGCGCCCTCAAATTTGAGGAGATCAAGCAGCTCCTCAAAAAAGACGGGAATTTTGTTCAAGACACGCGTTTTGAACGGACGCCCGATCCGTCGTTCAAGCCGTGGGGGAAGCAAAGCTTCCGTGTCATCAATGAATTCGTGCCGGAGCCTGAGCCCGAAGCGGTTACTCCATCGCGTGAGGATGCGCCAGAGGCTGAATTGGCTGCGACCATCGTGGAAGAGGCGACCGCCAGCGAATTACCACCACCTCCGCCGCCACCGGTAGAAACAGAAACACCGCCAGATCCACAGGCAATTATTGCCGCGCTTGAACAGGCACGCGAGGATGGACGGGCGCTCGGCTATCAACAAGGGCTCGACGCAGCAAAGCGTGAATTAGGTGATGCATTGGGCCTCATCCGCAAGATGGAAGCGGAACTGACAATGCTAAGTGCTGAAGCCCTAGACCGTAACGCAACGGCCATGGCGCAACATGTCCGCCGCTTGGCACAAGAGCTATTCGGTACGACTTTCGCACAAATGCCAGAGGCCTTCGTTGAACGTATCCGTAACGCGGCGGAAATGTTCACTAAGGCCAGTACCGATTTTACTATTTTCTTAAGCCCCCGTGATCTCCATACGCTTGAAACTGCGCTCAAAAAAGAGCCGATCTTCACAAATATTCGAGTGATGGAAGACGACGAACTACCTTCGGGTGCATTCCGCCTCGCCTCGCGCGATCTTGATTATGAAGACACTCCCGAAATGGATGGTACGCTATGATGGCCGACGCCTCAGCCGTTCTTGAACGCAAACTAGCGTCGATCCAGGCGGGTCGCCGCGTTAATGCAGCAGGGCGTGTACGTCGTTATGACGGCCAGATTGTTCACGCAAGCGCGTTTCCAGTTTCGGTTGGCAATCAATGCCGCATCGCCTGTGAAAACGGGCAATGGACGGAAGCCGAAGTCATTGGGTTTCTCGATGATTACACCGTGATGGTACTGACCGGAGGCAATGCGCCTCTGTTAGCTGGCGCACGGGTTGAAACCACGACGCGAGCGGACGTTGTTCCTGTCGGCGATGGTTTGTTGGGACGCGTGTTCGATGGTGCCGGCAATCCGCTCGATGGTCATGGCGCGCCGCACCTTGATGCCGCATGGCCGTTGCGCGGTGAAAAGGTCAATCCTCTGCGCCGCAAGCCGGTGCGTGAATCGCTTGATACTGGCGTGCGCGCAATCAATGGCCTGTTGACGCTCGGTCGCGGTCAGAAGGTCGGCATCGTGGCGGGTTCGGGCGTTGGTAAATCTTCCCTTTTGTCCTGTATCGCGCGTTTTACGACAGCCGATGTTGTCGTGATCGGCCTGATCGGTGAGCGCGGCCGTGAAGTGGCCGGTTTCGTCGAGGAATTATCGCAGCATCCCTCCTTTGCGCATACGGTGATGGTGGCGGTACCTGCCGATCAGTCGCCGGTGCTGCGCATCCGCGGCGTTCATCGCGCCACGGCCTATGCCGAATATTTCCGCTCGCGTGGCAAGAACGTATTGCTGATGATCGACTCGCTGACGCGCGTCGCACATGCGCAGCGCGAACTCGGTCTTGCCTTGGGTGAACATCCGACAACTAAAGGCTATCCGCCGTCGGTCATATCGCTCATCGGCTCGGTTCTCGAGCGCTCTGGACTTGATTCGCAAACAGGCGGTTCGGTGACTGGCATCTACACCGTCCTTGCCGATGGCGACGACACAACGAACGATCCGATCGTCGATGCTTCACGCGCCATTCTCGATGGCCATATCGTGCTGTCGCGCAAACAGGCCGAACAGGGCATTTTTCCAGCCATCGATGTGAATGCTTCGATCAGCCGTACGATGACTGATTGCGTCTCGCCTGCACACATGCAGCGCGCCCGCCGTTTCCGCCGCTATTTGAGCCTTTGGGATCAGAACCGCGATCTCATGCTGCTCGGTGGTTATCAGACCGGGCAGGATCCTGAACTCGATATGGCGTTTCAGATTTACCCACAGCTCGTCGGCTTCATCAGCCAGGGGATGCAGGAGCGCTCCACGCTGGTTGAAACCGACGCCAGATTGCAATCGATTCTGCCGTGACACGCGCGCGCGCCCTCGCTGTCGTTGCGCTTAAGCGCAAGATTGCGCTGAACGCCGTCCGCCGCGAGGCGGCCCGACTGGCGGAGGAGATCCAGCGGCTCGAATCCCGCCTTGCACAGGTGGCCGAACTCTCCGCGTCCTACCGCGAACATCTCGCGATGCCAGGCCTCAACCCGATGGAGTTCCGCTCGACAGTGCAGATCCTCGCGCGCCTCAACGAGCGCAAAGAGGTCGATGGTGCACGCCGGGAGATCCTTGACGTCGAACGGGTGCGCCTCGCCGGGATGCTGGCCGAATGCAAACGCCAGATCGATCGATTGCAGGAAGAAGAATTGGCCGCCCGCCGCGCTGAGCGGCTCGAAAAGGAAGCGCGCCGCGAGGCCCTGATGCCCGCCCGCCGGCTCTGATGGCACGTGACTTGCTCAAAAGACTGTGATGGCCGTCAACTGACGGCTTTTTGACAGTCGTGTGAGGCATTTGCGCGTGCAGGCCATGGGAACACCAATCACCGTGACGACCCCGAATCCGGGCGAAGTTACCGCGGTTCAGCCCGCTTCAGGCGCGCCTGCGGCCCCATTCAACGCTGTTTTGGCGCTGATGGCACCTGTAGCAAGTGTTCCCGGCACTCCTGTTGATCCCCAGGCTTCGGCTATTTCGCCTGTAACTCTTCCGACAGTTGACGCCATCGTGTCATCGCCCGTCGCCGCTGAATCGACCCTTCCGGCCCTTGCCATTCCAGCGGTACAGCCGGTTTTCACAGCCATGGTTAACGCCGCCGACCCGGCGGAAGCCGATATCGCCGCCTTGATGGCTGCAACCGCTCTGGCGACGCGTGGTGTTGCTGCCCGGCCACCCGAACCCGTTTCGCCGTCTGCGCTGCCCACCGCGCCAGAGGCTTCCGTGCCTGACGATTTCATTGGCCCCGTGCGCCCTGTCGCACTCATGGGCGACCCGGCTACAATGGTGGTAGATAATGCTTCTGGAGCGCCAGAGGCTGCAGAAGCCCAAGCCACAATCGTTCAGGTTGCCTTTGTGGATACCGCCTCTTCTGACCCTGCGGATTTCATCGGACCGCAGCTTCCCGCCGACCGCCAAATTCCTGCCGTCGAGCCTGCTCAGCCGGACCTAGGAACCTCTGCCCGCAAGATTGAGGTCATTTTGTCCCAGCCGGCCCCGTTGCCGGAAGCTCAAGCCTTGCTACAACCAAAAAGCGAAGTAATTGGAACAGAGCAACCAGAAGAAGATATGGTGCCGTTTCCGATGCTGACAGCAGAGACTGGCCACGCCCCCGTGCATGCTGACGGCCCCGTTTTGGCTGCAACCATTTCCGCGAGCGCGATGATCGCACACAGCAACCCACCGATTTCCGCGATGGATGCCGCTGAGGCAAAGACTTTTGTGCGCGCCATGGCTGCCCCGGTGCGTCCGCAGGATGATACCTTTGAGCGCGCGGCTGAACCCACGCGCTACGCGCTGCCGACTAACGTGGTCGACGCGGCCAACGCCGCGGTCAATGCTCAAGCCGATGATAGCCAGCCTGAATGGCGCAACGAAACCGGCATCGCCGCGATTGTCCCCGATGCGTCGAATGAGCCCGCGCTCGCCCTGCTTCGGCAGCAAGCTGCCATGGCGATGTCGCAGACCGTCTCACAAGACCCGACATCCGGGCATACCGATGCAACAAAGACCGTACGCGTGCCGCAAGTGTTGCCTCCTGTCACGATCGATCCCCGGACCGGTCTGCAGACCTTGACGCGCGACGAGGCGCTGCTGCGCGTGATGAACGAGATCACCCCGGCAAAACCGCAAACGTCGACCAAAACTGACCGCACGGTTCCGTTCAAATCAACAACCGTGAGCGATCTGGCTGCGAGCATCGCGCCAGATGATGCAGCAGAGCTTACGCCACGCGTTTTGCGCGAAACAGTTCGTATAGAAGCCGACGCCATGGGCCCCTTGCGTCACGCGCTGGCGCGGGCCTCGGCGGATCGCAATGAGGCGCGGGATCTTGCCGCTGCGCGTTCTACTGAACATGCGCTCGACACCAACGCTGAGCGCACAACGATGGATTCTAAAGTCGCCGCTATGGTGCGCAGTGTGACGGTCACGCCGGGCACTACCGGCAACGCTACGGATAAGTTGACGGACACAACCATCGTCACGCCATCTCCCGTGGCAACGCCTACCGCTGAGTCCATTGCACGAGATGCAAACCGTGTTGTCTCGGTGAGCGCCGATGGTCGCCGCGACACGAAACGCGATGCCGAAATCCGACAGCGCCAAATTGAACAGCAAATCAATGTCGCTCTGCGTTCTGGTACGCCGGAAATTCGTATGCAGCTTTATCCGCCGGGGCTCGGCCAGGTCATCATCCGTCTCGCGCTTGATGGCCAGAAGCTGCGCCTTTCGATGATGTCCGACAATGAGGATGCCTCGGCATCCCTTGCGCTGACGGAAGCTGGCTTGCGCGATGCGCTCGCGCGCGATGGTTATTCGCTTGCGGGCTTCGATGTGCATGACAAGGGCGAGAAGAATCGCCGCCAGCAATCATGGGCGGACACCGCCACTCAACCAACCACCCCCGCGGCTGAAGGCGATGCCTTCTCCGTTGATGTGACAGCCTGAGAGGAGCCGCATCGTGGCCGAGGCAGCTGAAGAAACCCAAGAAAAAAAGAAGAAACCGATCGTCAAGATCCTATTAATGGTCGTCGGCGCGCTCGTCCTAGTTGGTGCAGGTGCGGGCGGTGGCTTGCTTTATGCCAAGCTCACCAAGCCACCGGAAGAAAGCCCGCTCGCTATTGTCGTTGAAAAGAAAGCGGATAATCCAACCGGCAAGGCCGACGATAGCAAGGGGAAGGATGGAAAGGATGCCAAGCCAGCTGAACCGGCAGGAAAGCCTGTGCCATCGAAAGAAAAATTCGTTACGAGCTATTTTGAATTTCCTGGAAATTTCACGACAAATCTGAAGGGCTCGCGCCGTTTTGTACAAATCAGCATCGGGCTTGCCACGCAGTATGACAAAAAAGTAATCGAAAACGTCCAAAAGCACGAAGTCGCAATCCGTGCAGAAGTGCTGGCCATTCTTGGCGAGCAATCTGAAGGCGATGTGGTTGGGATTGAAAACCGCAAGCGGATTCAAAATCTGCTGAAGGACGCAATCAACAAGGTTCTGACCGAACGTACTGAGTTTGGCGGGATCGAAGATGTGTATATCACTGGCCTGGTTATGCAATAAGCCATGTCGAGCACGCGCAAACTCAGCAATGAAGAAGTCGCAGCCCTCATCGAGGGACTGAAAGACGGCTCCGTCGACGCCGCGCCCGGCATATCAGCGCCTGTGGAGTTTAAGCCATTCCAGTTCGGTGCTGACGATACGAACCTGCTTGGCGATTTGCATACTCTGAGGTTGATCAATGAGCGCTTTGCGCGCCAGTTGCGCAATGTTCTCCTTCCAATGTTGCGGTTTGCGCCGCGTATTTCGACGCTTCCGCCAGAAACACGTCGCTATGAGGAATATCAGAAAGGTCTCGATTCCTTTTTGAGTCTTTCCATTGCGCGGGTCGATGCACTGAAAGGGTCGATCTTGATGGCGATCCCGCCGCGTCTCATTAGCATCCTCGTCAATAGCTTCTTCGGGGGGCGCGGAGATAGCATTGTCACCCGCTCGAACGAATTCACGCCGACCGAAGAACGGATCATCCAAAACGTCGTCGATGGCGGCCTTACAACGCTCGAAGAATGCTGGCGCGAGGTCTATCCCATCGACTTCGAATTTTCCGGTAGCGAAACAAACCCGGCTTTTACATTCTTTGTCGAAGCGCAAGAGCTCGTGATTGTCTGTTCCTTCGTAGTACAATTGCCTTTTGCCGATCCCGTGACGATCGACATTCTCTATCCGCGTCAGTCCCTAAAACAGATTGCGACGATCCTGCGGAGTAAAATTCAGCGCGTTGGCGCCGATCGCGACATCAATTGGGAGCGCAAGCTACAGGATGCTATGCTCAATCTCGAATTGAGTTTCGTACCGCGCATTGCCGAGCCAAAGATCAGCCTCAGCGAGCTGCTAAGGCTGCGTGAAAATATGGTCGTCGAAATCCCATCCTTCGAGAAGGTCAAGATTTTCGTAGAGGGTCAAGACCTGTTCACAGGAACCATTGGCGAGCGTGACGGCAAAATGGCCGTATGCCTCACTGACGAATAGAAAAGGAATGGATGATGAGCATGTCCGATGAAACGCAAAATCCTTCCGATGCCCCGATGGCATCGGCTCATAATCTCAAATTACTTGAGAATATTGAGGTTCAACTGACTGTTGAGGTTGGTGGCACAAAGATATCGATCCGCGATCTACTGAAGCTGAATGATGGTTCGGTGGTAGAACTCGATCGCATCGCAGGCGAACATCTCGATATTCTTGTCAACGGAACCTTGCTGGCTAAAGGGGAAGTCGTACTCGTCGGCGAACGCTTGGGAATTCGTTTTACCGAAATCGTTTCGCCAGAACAGCGAGTGCGCAGCCTGTGACCACAAGTATGACCTATCTTCTGTCGACTGGGATTTTTGTTGGCGGCCTCGCGGTGGTTGCGCTTCTACTGTTGCGTTATCGCGACCGCCTGCAAGCAAAATTCGGCGTCCAGAGTGCGGTCAGATCCATTGTGCAAGTGACGCCTCAAGCTCGGCTTGCTCTCGTCGAAGTTGAGGGTATGACCGTGTTGTGTGCACTTGGACGCGACGGCATTACGGCAATGCAAATTGTGCAGCCGCCTCAGGAGCGAACGGTATGAGGCGGATCCTTTTCCTTTTAGGCCTCTTCGCCGCAATGACTACTGCCGCCTATGCGCAGACTGGTTCTTCTTTCGATATGCCGGTTTTAAAACTGCAATCTCAGGATGGTGGTGGGCAGACGCTATCATTGTCACTTCAAGCGCTTTTGCTGATGTCGGCGCTAACACTGTTGCCGTCGCTTGTTCTTGTTATGACAAGCTTCACGCGCATCATCATCACGCTTTCAATCTTGCGCCAAGCTCTTGGTACACAGCAGACGCCACCGAACCAGGTTCTCGTTGGCCTTGCTCTGTTTATGACTTTGTTTGTCATGGCGCCGACGTTCAAGGAAATCAACACGCAGGCGTTTGCTCCTTACAACGCCGGACAGGTGACATTGGAGCAGGCAGGTGAGCGTACGCTCGGCATCATGAAAGGCTTTATGCTGCGACAGACGCGTCAGTCGGATCTCTTGCTTATGGCGGAAATGCAAGGTGGTGAGCGGTACAACACGCCCGAAGAAATTCCGGTGACCACTGTCGTACCCGCTTACATTCTGAGCGAGTTACGGACAGCATTCACCATCGGCTTCCTCCTGTTCCTTCCCTTTCTCGTGATCGATATTGTCGTCGCAAGCATTCTGATGTCACTAGGCATGATGATGTTGTCGCCTACGCTCGTTTCGCTACCGTTCAAGCTCTTTCTGTTTGTCGCGGTCGATGGGTGGGCCATGACGATGTCATCCTTGGTCGAAAGCTTTAACAAGGCGTATTGACCATGGATTATCAACCCTTCGTTCTCATTGGCCGCGAAACGCTCACAAGCGTTTTGTTTGCTATTGGTCCGGCCCTTTTCGCAGCTTTGGTGATCGGCCTGATCATCGGTGTTTTCCAAGCAGCGACATCGATTAATGAGGCGACGCTTACTTTCGTGCCTAAGCTCGTGATCGTGATTGGCGTGCTGGCGCTTTCCGCCCCTTTTATGATTGCTACAATTAGCGGCTTTTTCTCGCTCATCTTTAATGAAATAGGGCGGGTTGGACGATGATCGTACTAGAGGACGCTACGATCTATGAAAGGCTCGCTGCCTTCTTCCTGCTGACGGTCAGGCTATCGGCCATGTTTGTGGCTGCGCCTTTCTTTTCGGCATCAGCGCTGAGCGTCCCGGTACGTGTAGCTTTTGCGATGGCGTTTGCTCTTGTCTCTGTTGCAAGCATCAATGTCCCGCCTTTCGATCTGTTTTCGATCAAGGGCGCTTTGCTTGTTGCCCAGGAAATCATAATTGGGGCTGCCATCGGCCTGACGGTTCAGCTTGCATTTGCTGCCGTCTCCATGGCGGGCGAGCAGATTGCGACTTCGATGGGGATCGGTTTTGCTTCGATGGTAGATCCGCAAACCGGCACTCAATCGCCAGTCTTGACACAATTCATGTCGATTATGCTTTTGCTGATCTTCTTAGTCATCGAGGGACATCATGTTCTGCTCCGCCATGTTGTAGCAAGCTATGGTGTGCTGCCAGTCGGAGGTGATTTTCTCGATCCAAAGATGTTTCTTGATATTACGAAAGCTGCCGGGCTCATCTTTTCGGCGGCCTTTATCATTGGGCTACCGCTCATTGCAGCGCTCTTCTTCGTCAATATCATCGTGGGGCTGTTGACCCGCGTTGCCCCACAGATGAACATTTTCTCAATCGGTTTTCCGTTGTCGATTCTGGTCGGTTTCGTTTTGCTGTTGATTGCTTTGCCATCGATGAGCAGAACAATCGCATCATTTCTTAACATCGTGTCGCAGATTACACGTGACGTCATTCTGGCCGGGACAGGAAAATAGCCATGGCAGAAGAGGGCGGTCAGGAAAAAACAGAACAGCCTACCGAGCGACGCCGACAGCAGGCGATCGATGAAGGTCAGATTCTAACTTCCAAAGATATGGTGATGGGTGCGGTCCTTCTTGTGGCCGCGTTACAGTTTTCTTGGTTGGGTCGTTCGCTCTATTTGGACATTAGCGCCGGTTTCCGCAACGGCTTTTCGATTACTGATCCGATGGCGAGAGACGTTCCACTTTATATGATGCTAGCCGAGCGGTTTTCATCGCCCCTGCTATCCGTTATCCTATTCAGTATCCCGCTGCTTTTGACGGCTATTGTGGCTCAAGTCGCACTTGGCGGTTTCCATTTCGTTTCCAAAAATCTAGCCTTCAAAGGGAACCGTCTGTCGCCTGTGTCCGGCCTGTCGCGTATGTTCGGCATGAATGCGCTGATCGAGTTGGGCAAGTCAATTCTCAAAGTGGTAGCGCTGGGTGTCCTTGGCTTTGCATTTTTGATTTATATCTTACCCGAACTGATTGAGTTATCGTCGGTGCCGTTTGAAACTGCTGCCGAGCGCGTCGGCACATTGTTTATTTCTACCTTACTACTCTTGATCGGCGGCATTGCGGTTATTGGTGCGCTCGATGCACTGATTCAATGGCGACGGCATAATCAGAAAATGCTTATGTCGCATCAGGAAATGAAAGAAGAACACAAACAGACCGAAGGCTCTCCCGAAGTCAAGCAGC
>JAIYCE010000010.1 GCA_027488155.1 Hyphomicrobiales bacterium
CAGCGCGAAAAGCGATGCCATTGATGAAGGCCCCGTCGCCCGCGCGCAATTTCACGCGCACATGATTCTGACCGACATCTTGCGCTTCGATCACCTGATGCGATGGCAGGACGAAGACAGGCTCGGGATGCGATGAACCGAAAGGCCCTGCCTTTTCAATCGCTGCAATCAAATCTGGATTGGCACCGCGCGCGGTGACGGCAGCATCGATTGATAGGCCCGTATCGCTCAGCGATTCTGCGACTTGCGCGGTGAGCGCATTCTCCAGCGAGCGGCGAAATTCCTCGATCCTTTCAGGCATAATCGTCACGCCCGCCGCCATGGCGTGACCGCCACCCTTCAGCGCCAAGCCCGCTTCGACAGCCGCGCGTACGGCGCGGCCCAAATCCGCACCCGGAACCGAACGACCCGAACCGACAAGCTGGCCTTCTGCATTGCGCGCCAATGCGAAGACGGGGCGACGGAAACGTTCTTTTAAGCGCGAAGCGACAAGGCCGACAATGCCGGGATGCCAATCATCCGATGTGGTCACCAGCACGCTGTCGGCAGGCTCTGCGCCGACGCCGGCGCGGGCAAGGATTTGCGCTTCCGCCTCTTCAACCATCGCGACTTCAGCCGCTTGCCTTTCGCGGTTGAGACGGTCGAGCGTCTCGGCAATGCGTGCGGCCTCTGAATCGTCATGCGTCGTCAGCAAGCGTGCGCCGAGCGCAGCATCACCAATGCGTCCACCCGCATTGATGCGCGGACCAATCATGAAACCGAGATGATAGGCCGAGAGCGGACCATCAAGCCGCGCTATATCGGCCAAGGCCCGCAGGCCCGGCCGCGCGCGCGCGCGCATGATCGCAAGCCCTTGGCGCACGAAGGCGCGGTTGAGGCCTTTCAGCGGCACGACATCGGCAATCGTGGCCAGCGCGACAAGATCGAGCGCGCCCATGAGATCAGGCTCGGCGCGATTTTTCCAAAATCCCCGGCGACGCAATTCGCGGTTGAGCGCGACGAGCGTCATGAACACAACACCGGCTGCGCACAGATGGCCAAGGCCCGAGAGATCGTCGAGACGGTTGGGGTTCACCAGCGCGAACGCACCGGGCAATGCTTCCGGCGCCTGATGGTGATCGAGAACAATTGTCTCAAGTCCAAGCCTTTCGGCCTCGGCTATCGGCTCGTGCGAGGTCGTGCCGCAATCGACAGTGACAAGAAGGCCAATGCCTTTTCCCACCAGCATTCGGATCGCGTCGTTGTTGGGGCCATAGCCTTCGGTCAGACGATCCGGGATGTGGATGATGCTTTCGACACCGCAATCGCGCAGGAAAGCCGAGAGCAAAGCAGAGGCGCACGCGCCGTCAACGTCGTAATCGCCGAAAATACCGATCAGTTTGCGGGCTTCGATGGCGTCGGCCAGCCGCCCAGCGGCACGGTCCATATCGACCAGAGTCGAGGGATCGGGCATCAGGTCGCGCAGTTTCGGCTCAAGGAAAGCCGGTGTCTCCGCCGAGACGACGCCGCGGGCGGCAAGGATGCGGGCCACAATGTCGGGCACGCCGTGATCTTGAACGATTGCGAGGGCGCGGGCGCGCGCGTCCTCGTCCAGCCGGTCCACCCAAGGACGGCCCGTGAAACTCCTGCTCACACCGAGGAAGGGCTTGGTCATGGAACAGGGATAGAGCCGAATCGGGGCTACGGGCCAGAGACCGGCGAATCTCGTCCCCGCTATTCTCACTTTCGCGCTCTGCAAGGCATTAAACAAAAAAGGCGGGCCTAAGCCCGCCTCGACACCAGAAAAGCCAGCCGATCAATCAAGCTTGAACTTCGCCAATTCGCGATGTTCGCCGTGGATCTTACGAACCGTGCCCGTGATCGAGCGATAGACCAGTGTCTCGGTTTCGATCACATTGCCTTTGAACTTCACGCCAGCCAGAAGACCGCCATCGGTGACGCCTGTGGCCGAGACAATCACATCGCCGGAAGCGAGTTCTTCCATCTCATATTTCTTCTTCGGATCCTTTACGCCCATGCCCCGGGCGCGCTCGACCTTCTCAGGCGTGTCAAGGATGAGCCGGCCCTGCATCTGACCGCCGACGCAGCGCAACGCAGCGGCGGCGAGTACGCCTTCAGGCGCGCCGCCAATGCCGAGATAGATGTCGATATCGGTTTCCTGCGGCATGGCGCAGAAGATTACGCCGGCGACGTCGCCATCCGTGATCAGGCGGATCGAGGCACCGGTTGCACGCACCTTCGCGATGAGATCGGCATGGCGCGGGCGATCCATGATCAAAGCGGTGATTTCGTGCGGTTCGACGCCCTTGGCCTTTGCGAGCGCACGAATGTTCTCAGCCGGATCGCGGTCGAGATCGACGATGCCTTTTGGATAGCCAGGGCCTACTGCAATCTTGTCCATGTAGACGTCAGGTGCGTAAAGGAGCGAACCGGCCTGCGCCATCGCCATGACGGCAATCGCACCGGGCATGTCTTTGGCGCAAAGCGTTGTGCCTTCGAGCGGATCGACAGCGATATCCACTTTGGGGCCAGTCCCATTGCCCACTTTTTCGCCGATGAAGAGCATGGGCGCCTCATCGCGCTCGCCTTCGCCGATCACGATAGTGCCGTCGATGGGGAGCTTGTTAAGCTCGCGCCGCATGGCGTCCACCGCCGCTTGGTCGGCCGCCTTCTCATCGCCCCGGCCGCGCAGACGGGCGGCAGACACCGCAGCACGCTCGGTCACACGCACGAGTTCCATCGAGAGAATGCGCTCGATGACCTCTTTCTGAGGGACCTTGATCTCGGTGTTCGACATGGGCGGGAATCTCCAGCGTTACTGCCTCGCCTATAAAGGATTTGCCGCAAACTGCCAGCAGGGCGAAAAGAAAAATCAATTCCCTTAGGTCATTTTTGACCCGATTTATCGATCAGCGTTCAATCCTGATCAGTTGCGGCGGCTCTGCGATATGCCCGTCTGCCATTACGGCTTTGAGCGCTGCGCGAATGGCCGCTTCTGTCGTCGCATAGGTGATGAGAACGACAGGAACAGCGGGGGCTTCGGAGGCCCGTGGTGTGGTGTCTTTGGTCTGCGCCGATTTGCGCTGCACGATGCTCTCAAGCGAGATCTGGCGTTCGGCCATGCGGGTCGCAATCGAGGCCGCCGCTCCGGGACGGTCGAGCACCGACAGGCGGACATAATAGCCCCCCTCATGGCGTTGCATCGGCGGTTGTTCGGCGGCCTCGAGGTCGCGTGCTGCCACGCCATAGGCAGGCAGACGCGTTCCGCGGGCGATATCGCCGAGATCAGAGAGGACGGAGGAAGCGGTGGCATTGCCGCCAGCGCCCGGCCCCACCAGCGTCAACTCGCCAACAGGTTCGGCGAGAATGGAGACAGCATTCGTCACGCCCATCACCTGCGCGATGGCACTCGTCTTCGGCACCATAGTGGGATGAACGCGTTGTTCGATGCCGGTGGCGGTACGTTCTGCAACACCGAGCAATTTAATGCGGTAGCCGAGTTCGTCAGCCATGCGCAGATCGAGCGGCGCAATCGACGCGATCCCCTCGATATAAATGGCGTCGGCATCGATGGCCGTGCCGAAAGCGAGACTCGCCAAAATCGCGAGCTTATGGGCGGTGTCGAACCCACCGACATCGAAGGTAGGATCCGCCTCGGCATAGCCGAGACGTTGCGCATCGGCGAGTACTGCCTCAAAAGGCAGGCCTTCCAATTCCATGCGCGAAAGAATGTAATTGCAGGTGCCGTTGAGAATCCCTGCGACCCGCTCGACGCGGTTTCCAGCCAGCGATTCACGCATCGCCTTGATGGCCGGAATGCCGCCGGCAACCGCCGCTTCGAAATTGAGTTGAACCTTGTTGGCTTCAGCTAGCGCAGCCAAAGCATTGCCATGCTTGGCGAGGAGCGCCTTATTGGCGGTGACAACGGATTTCCCGGCAGCGAGTGCTGCTTCCACCGTTTCCTTGGCCTTACCGTCCGCACCACCCATTAATTCCACGACGCAATCGACATCGGGGCTTTTGGCAAGTGCGACCGGATCGTCGAACCAGAGGATACCTGCCAGATCGAGACCGCGATCCTTCGCCTTGTCGCGCGCCGAGACTGCTGTGACCTTCACCGGGCGGCCGAAGCGGCGGCCATAGGCTGCGGCGTTTTCTGCGAGAAGACGAACAAGAGAAGCGCCGACCGTTCCTAGGCCAGCAACCCCAATCCGGAGTGGCTCTGTCATGGCAAGTTTCCGAAGCGTTTAAACAAAGGCCCGCAGGGGCCGGGACCTAGTGCAAGGTTTCAAATTGGGCAGCAAGAAGACAGCTATACCGAGGCGGGTGTGGGTGCGCGTTTACACGCCCCTCAGCCCGCCTTCTTTTCGAAATCGATGACGTTGTGCATCCGCTGTTCGGCGGTGTCGAAGAATTTGCGGATGTTGCGTGCGGCCTGCCGGATGCGTTGTTCGTTCTCGACCAGGGCGAGGCGTACATAATCATCGCCATGCTCGCCAAAGCCGATCCCCGGAGCGACCGCGACATCTGTTTTTTCAAGCAGTAATTTGGAGAATTCGAGCGAACCGAGATGCCGAAACGGCTCCGGAATTTTCACCCATGCGAACATCGACGCATCGGGGGCTGGAAATTCCCACCCAGCCTTGCCGAAACTTTCAACCATCGCATCGCGGCGCTTCTTGTAGATGTCGCGCATTTCACGGATGCAATCGTCGGGGCCGTTGAGCGCAGCTGAAGCAGCCACTTGAATGGGCGTGTAAGCACCATAATCGAGATAGGATTTCACGCGCGACAGGGCGGCGAGCAATTTGTCATTACCGACGGCAAAGCCCATGCGCCATCCCGCCATCGAAAATGTCTTCGACATCGAGGTGAATTCGACCGTGACGTCGATCGCGCCGGGTACCTGCAACACGGAGGGCGGCGGATTATTGTCGTCGAAATAAACTTCTGCGTAGGCGAGATCGGATAAGAGGATCAGATCGTGCTTCTTCGCAAAAGCGACGAGATCCTTGTAGAAATCGAGCGATGCGACATAGGCGGTTGGGTTCGCCGGATAGCATGTCACGAGCGCGATCGGCTTAGGGATCGAATGCATCACGGAGCGCTCGAGCGCACGGAACATTTCCTCATTCGGCTCGGCCGGAACGGAGCGAATCACGCCGCCCGCCATCAGGAAACCAAATGCGTGAATCGGATAGGATGGGTTGGGTACCAGCACAACATCGCCCGGCGCGGTGATCGCCTGCGCCATATTGGCAAAGCCCTCTTTCGAGCCAAGGGTCGCGACAACCTGGGTGTCGGGATTGAGCTTCACGCCAAACCGGCGCTCGTAATAGCCCGCTTGCGCCCGGCGGAGACCGGGAATGCCCTTGGATGCCGAGTAACGATCGGTCCGAGGCTTACCCGCCGTCTCAACAAGCTTTTCGATAACGTGCTTGGGTGCCGGCAGGTCCGGATTGCCCATGCCGAGATCGATGATATCGGCGCCATTGTTCCGGGCGGCGGCCTTGATGCGGTTCACCTGCTCGAAAACATAGGGCGGAAGCCTTTTGATGCGGTGAAAATCGGCGCTCATCGAACAATCCTCAGCGATGCCTTCAGCGTGTGAACCAAGCGAACGGGCCATAGCATGACGGGAGCCGTTTCAATACCCCTTCATGGGAAGAAAGCGGCAGCGACCCCACCCTCAGGGCTTGGATTTAGCCCCGGCTTCGCTCTGATTGGCCTTGGCGGCCGCCTCGAGCTCCTGGCGGGTGGCGGCAGTGCCGGCGGCCGTCTTCGGCTTGACAGTCCGCGCCGGGGCATCGACGCCGACGGGTAGATAGTCGCCCTTCTCCGCCGAACGACTCGCCTGTACAAAATCAGGCATTGCGGTCGGCGGCGTGGCCAATCTGGTCATTTCCGCCAAACCACGGACAGGTTCAGCTGGATTCTCTGCGCAACCGGCCAGTGCCAACACAGGCAAAGCGGCCCAAAGAGCCCAAGCGCGGGGGTTCAGAACAATCATCATGCGATCCTGGGTAATCTCTTTCGGCTTTCGACGAATTATATCTCGCGCTTGGGCCAACCGGCCTTAATATGACGGGGAAAGGGAGGCTGCGGCAAGCGCTTGTCACACAAAAGCGCGGCCATGGCGGATCGAGGGGAGGAAAAACGTGGAATCGGGCAAGAGCCAACCCAAGAGCCAAACCAAGAGCCAGCCGGCGGACCTTGTCCCGGCGGATCTGCCAGTTCCCGATTATGATGCGCTTGCCTCCAATACGGCGCGTTTAATGGAAGAAATGGGCCGCGCTACTGCGGCATCGTTGCGCCCCATCGAGCGGGGGGAATTGAAACCCGCAGGCGCAGAGGAGACTTCGGACCTCGTTAAAACGCTGGGCACCGTCGTTGAGCGTTTCGTATCCGACCCACAGAAGATGATTCTCGCCCAAACGGAATTGACGCGGAACTTCATCGATCTCTGGGCAGGGACGATGCGGCGCATGCAGGGTGACAATGAGGTCACGCCTGTCGCGGCGCCAGAGCCATCTGACAAGCGTTTCAAGGACCCGGACTGGAACGCCAATCCGGTATTCGACTTCATCAAGCAGGCCTATCTCATTACGTCGCGATGGGCCGAAAATGTTGTCGACCAAGCCGAAGGTATCGATGACCATACGCGCCATAAGGCGCAGTTTTACGTCCGGCAATTATCAAGCGCCTTTGCGCCGACGAATTTCGCCGGTACCAATCCCGAAGTGCTGCGCGAAACCTTTGCGCAGAACGGTGAGAACCTTGTGCGCGGCATGCGTATGCTGGCCGAAGACATCGAGGCTGGCAATGGTCGACTGAAATTGCGCCAATCGACGTCGGGCAGTTTCGACGTCGGCGTCAATCTCGCTACGACGCCGGGCAAGGTCGTTTTCCGCAACGACTTGATCGAACTGATCCAATATGCGCCAACGACGGAGAGCGTTTACAAGCGTCCCCTCCTGATTGTGCCGCCATGGATCAACAAATTCTACATTCTCGATCTCAACGCCGAGAAATCCTTTATCCGATGGGCCGTCTCGCAAGGGCTGACAGTGTTCTGCATGTCGTGGGTGAACCCCGACGAACGGCAGGCCCAAAAGAGTTTCGAAGATTACATTCATGAAGGCATCTATGCCGCTCTCGGCGAAATCAAATCGCTCACGGGCGAAGAGCAGGTAACGGCCATCGGCTATTGCGTCGGCGGCACGCTTCTGTCTGTTGCACTTGCCGATATGGCCACAAAAAACGACAACCGCATCGCGAGTGCGACGCTCTTTACGACGCAGGTAGATTTCACCTATGCCGGCGATCTCAAGGTCTTCGTCGATGAGGAGCAAATCCGCAATCTCGAAGATCGGATGTACGCGCAAGGTTATCTCGAGGGCTCGAGCATGGCATCGGCCTTCAACATGCTACGCCCCAACGATCTGATCTGGCCCTATGTGGTCAATGTCTATCTCAAGGGTCAGGATCCCTTCCCGTTCGATCTTCTTTACTGGAATTCGGATTCAACACGGATGCCTGCTGCGAACCATTCGTTCTATTTGCGCAATTGCTATCTCGATAACAAATTATCGAAGGGCGAGATGGTCATCGGCGGCAAACATCTCGATCTCGGTAAGGTCAAGATCCCCATCTATAATCTTGCGGCGCGCGAGGACCATATCGCGCCTGCCAAATCGGTGTTTTTAGGGTCCTCTTTCTTCGGCGGCGACATCACTTTCGTGCTTGCCGGATCGGGCCATATTGCCGGTGTCGTCAATCCCGCCGGCAAGCCAAAATATCAATATTGGACCGGCGGTCCGCCAATCGGTGCGCTTTCCGATTGGATCGCAAGAGCGGAAGAACATCCCGGTTCATGGTGGCCGCATTGGATTCAATGGATCGAAGCCCAGTCGCCGGAGAAAGTCCCTGCGCGCGAGGCGGGTTGCGGTCGACCCACGCTATGCGATGCGCCTGGGGAATATGTCCGCGCGCGCGCCTGAACCCATAAACGGCTACCATTAAAAAAGCGGGCCAAACGGCCCGCTTTTTCGTTCGACGCGATGGCCGCGATTATTTCGTGACCTTCGGCATAGAAGCCGGGATCGTCTGCTTCGGATTATCCCAAATCCAACGCACCGAGGCCGACACGATGTTGATGTTAGCGGAATTGTTCGCATACAGATTGTTTGCGAGCGGTGCCAAACGCGGATTATACCCGCCATTGCTGCTGTTCATCGCAACATCCCCACCCGTTGGAAGGATGAAGGTATAGCCGACATCGAAGAATAGGGTTTCGGAATATTGGTAACCCGCGCCGACCGCAAACCACCAACGATCGGAATCGGGCAGACGCGTCGAACGATTTTGTGTATCGATCGGCGAGCTTTCATAGCCAATGCCCGCGCGTACTAACCATGCGGGATTGATGCGGTACTCACCGCCCGCAGAGACATACCAGCCATCATTGTAATGCAACGGAATGAACGGGATGGCAGCATTGGTGCCGGTCTGTTGGTTGATGACAGCCGGTTGTTTCAGGCGGCTCCAATTAGTCCATTCGAAGCCAACAAGCGCGGTAAAATCATTCGTGACGCGCTGACGCAGACCCACATTGATCGATTCGGGCAGCATGACAGTGCTCTTGATCGCGGCACCGCCCAGACCCTGCAGCGCGCCGCTCAGATTTTGCTGAACGGCAGAGCGATAACCAATGCCGATTTCCGTGCCTGCGAGCGGCGTGACCGTCATACCGAGCGTGTACCCGACGCCCCAGCTATCGCCTTGCAGGCCGACAACCGACCAATTTTGCGGCGCCGACGAAGCCGCGATCGCGGAGGTGTACTTGGTCTTAAAATGCATCAGCTGCAAACCGGCCGCGACCGAGAACATGTCGTTGACCTTATAACCGATCGTCGGCGTGATATCGGTCGACAAAACGCGCGTGGTCGCACCATAAGCACGGCCCGGCCATGAAGTGTTGGCCTTTGTTGTGAGGCCGTAAGGCGTGTTCATCGAAACGCCCAGCCAAAACTGATTGTTTATCTGATAGCTTGCGTATCCAGCCGGCAGAAACGCGTCCTGCCCAATATCGCCCGAACTGCGTTGGAATGCGGAGTTAAGATAAAGCGGCGAAGAGCCTGCCTGCGTCTTGAGGCTCGATTGCGGGAAAATACCCGAACCCACCATTTCAACCTGACCACCCTTAAACTGTGTGATGGTGGCCGGGTTTCAAAACATTGAGCCAAGCCCGGCCGCACCTGCCGCAGCACCGGCGAACGCATTGCCCTGGCCGACTGCGCTTTGTTCGCGCAAGCCGAAGGCGCCTGCATGAGCTACAGAAACGCCCGCCAACAACGAACAAACAGAAACACAGGAGATAGCAATCGTCTTCAGCTTCATGGCCGTTTCCCTCACATTCGAAGAGCCTGTCCGGTTGGCCCGGATCCGATGGAACCATGAACTGTGCATTTTCGAGCGGCAAGACAGTTAAAAGTGCACGACACATTGCTGCACCGCACAGTGGTTTTCAGGGCACACAGAATCATAGGTTGTCGGTGGACCTATGCACAACAAGCCTTGCCGAGGCGCGTTCGGGGCTTCAAACTGTCATCAGTCGGGCTGGTGCCCGCTCCTTAAACGGTTTAACAGGTAACACCCCGCAGGAAACTCCCTCATGAAATTCGTCCGTTTTGGACAGGCTGGCGCTGAGAAGCCTGGCCTTGTCGATGCCCAAGGCAATATTCGCGACTTGACCGGCCATGTATCCGATCTTGCAGGATCGCATCTCGATCCCGCCAATCTGGCCCGCCTTGCCAAGATTGATCCTGCTAGCCTGCCAGTTGTTGCAGCAGGGACGCGCATCGGGTCCTGCGTCGCTCGTCCGGGCAATTTCATCGCAGTCGGCCTTAACTTTGCCGATCACGCCGCTGAAACCGGCGCGCCGATCCCAGCCGAACCCATCTTGTTCAACAAGGCACCCAATTGCGTGCAGGGTCCCAATGACGATGTGATGATCCCGAAGAATTCGCTGAAGACCGACTGGGAGGTGGAACTCGCCATCGTCATCGGCAAAACAACCTACAATGTCGAAGAACGCGACGCGCTGAACTATGTCGCCGGATTTTGCGTCTGCAACGACGTCTCCGAGCGCGAATATCAAACCGAGCGCGGCGGCCAATGGATGAAGGGTAAGGGCTGCCCAACCTTCGGGCCGCTTGGTCCATGGCTCGTCACAACGGACGAAGTTAAGGATGTTCAGAACCTGCATATGTGGCTCGACGTCAACGGCAAGCGCGTGCAGGACGGCTCCACAAAAACGATGATCTTCGGTGCAGCCTATCTCATTTCCTACATTTCGCGCTTCCTCCAGCTCGATCCGGGCGATGTCATCACCACTGGAACGCCTCCGGGTGTTGGTCTGGGCATGAAGCCCACGCCAATCTTCCTGAAAGCGGGCGATACGATGACCCTCGGCATCGAAGGTCTCGGTACGCAGCACCAGAAGGTGATTGCGTTCAAAGAATGAACGTTGATTTGATGGCTTCATGAAAAGCGGGCTTCGGCCCGCTTTTTTTGTTTGCCTGAACTCAGTTGTTACGTTCTGCGCGTAGTTTCGCCCAATACTCTAAGCGCTTTTTAACCTCACGCTCGAAACCGCGTTCGACAGGTTCGTAAAAGCTTTGCCGACCCATCGCGTCGGGAAAATAATTCTGTCCGGAAAATGCGTCCGGTTCATCGTGATCGTAACGATAGCCTGAGCCGTAGCCTTCCTGCTTCATCAGCTTGGTGGGCGCGTTCAGAATAATCCGCGGTGGCGGCACAGAGCCGTGGTGCTGTGCTGCCATACGGGCCGCTTTATAGGCTGTATAGACGGCGTTCGATTTTGGCGCAGTGGCGACATAGACGACCGCCTCGGCCAAAGCGAGCTCGCCTTCCGGCGAGCCTAGAAAATCATAGGCATCCTTCGCCGCATTGCAGACCACGAGCGCCTGCGGATCGGCAAGTCCGATATCTTCAATAGCCATGCGTACGATGCGGCGTGCGAGGAAGAGCGGATTCTCACCCGCGTCGAGCATACGTGCGAGATAATATAGCGCCGCATCGGGATCAGATCCGCGCACACTTTTGTGTAACGCTGAAATCAAATTGTAATGACCGTCTTCGCTCTTATCGTAGATGGGTGCTCGGCGTTGTACGATGTCGGATAGCTTCAGCGTATCGAACACTTCGCCGGGACGCGCTGCGCGCCAGATTTCTTCAGCCAAGGTCAACGAAGCCCGGCCATCGCCATCGGCCATACGGATCAAAGCGTCACGGGCATCGACATCAAGTGGCAACGAACGGCCTTCGATCGTCTCAGCGCGCATCAAGAGCTTTCCAATAGCCTCATCACTGAGGCTCCGGAATGTCAGAACGCGCGCGCGCGATAAAAGCGCCGCATTCAATTCAAATGACGGATTTTCCGTTGTCGCACCCACAAGCGTAATCGTGCCGTCTTCCATCACCGGCAGAAAGGCATCCTGCTGCGAACGGTTGAAGCGATGGATTTCGTCCACGAACAACAGCGTACCCTGCCCCGTGAGGCGTCGCGCCCGTGCCGCCTCGAACACCCGCTTGAGATCGGCAACACCGGAAAAAATCGCCGAGATCGGTTCGAAATGCAGCGTCGTCTCGTTGGCGAGCAATTTTGCGATCGTGGTCTTGCCTGTGCCAGGCGGACCCCAGAAAATCAGCGAGCCGAGCGTTCCTGATTCAATGAGGCGCGTCAACGCGCCATCGGGGCCAGTCAAGTGTTCTTGGCCGACAACCTCGCTCAACAATTGGGGGCGTAACCGGTCGGCCAAAGGGCGCGGTGCGTCCTTGTCCAATCCCGCTGCGACGAACAAATCGCTCATCAGCCGCCTACCATCGAGGTCATCGTCTGGCCGCCGCGATTGATCACCAGCTTCCAGTAATAATTGCGCGATTTCTGTACTTTTTCCGCGTCGCGCGAGGAGGCAATCGGTTCACCGTCGATTGAGATGATGATATCGCCTTTCTTCAACCCAAGTTCGGCAGCCGGTGAATTGTCCTTGACCGCGCTCACCACAACGCCGCTATCACCGCCATCGAGCGATAATTCTTCGGCCAGCGCAGGCGTTAGATTAGCGAGCGTCGCGCCTGCCAATGGCCAGCGCCCTCGCAACTCGACGGGGTCACGCGGGCGTGTATCGGGCGCAGCGACAAGGCGCACGGTGAGAACCGATTTTTTGCCCGCGCGCAGCACTTCCAGTTTCGCTTCGCCGCCCACCTGTCGCGTACCGAGACGAAAGCCAAAGGCATCGGGGTCGGTGACGGGCTGCCCGTCGAAAGCGAGAATTACGTCGCCGGTCCGCAAGCCCGCGTCCGCCGCCGGGCTTTTCGCGACGACACTCGATACAAGCGCACCGGTCGGCCGGTCGAGACCCAGCCCTTCGACGAGGTCGGACGATACATTCTGCAAACGCGCGCCAAACCAAGGACGGCGCACCATCTGCCCACCCGATTTCGCCGTCGCGACAACAATTTTCACCATGTCGGCGGGGATGGCGAATCCAATCCCGTGGCTGCCGCCCGATTGCGAGAAGATCGCTGTATTGATGCCGACGAGCTTGCCTTCCATATCGACGAGTGCGCCGCCGGAATTGCCCGGATTGATCGCGGCATCGGTCTGCACGAAGAACTGATAATCGCTGATCCCGACCTGCGTACGCGCGAGCGCCGAAACAATGCCGGATGTAACGGTTTGACCGACACCAAAGGGATTGCCGATGGCCAGCACGATATCGCCAACCTCAAGCGAATCCGGATCGCCGAAACTCAGAGCCGGAAGCGGTTGAGCGGGTTTGATCCGCAGAATAGCGAGATCGGTGCGAGGATCACGCAACACGATTTCGGCATCGAATTCACGCTTATCCGTGAGGGAGACTTTTACATCCGTCATGTTTTCGACGACGTGATGATTGGTGACGATCAGCCCGGCTGGATCGACGATGACACCCGAACCAAGGGATCGCTGGACGCGCTCGCGGGGCGCGGCATCGCCTCCGCCGAAAAAACGCCGAAAGAACGGATCGTCCATGAACGGGTTGCGCTGCTGCTTTTCCTTACGTGTCGCGTAGACGTTGACGACGGCCGGCGCAGCTTTCTGCACGAGCGGCGCGAACGACGCCTTTACGTCGGCCTGCGTCTTGGGCACGGCGCGTTGGGTTTGGGCCCAAGCGGGAGACAGGGTTGTAAGCACAAGCGCAAGCGTGAGGACAAGGCGTTTCATGGGTTCACCGCGAGTCAGACGAACCGAATATAGGCGTGTGGGTGGACGGCTCAAAGGCCGGACACCCGCGTTTGTCCTTAGCTAACAGGTAGCACCCATAAAAAAGGCGCCTTTCGGCGCCTTTCGTCTCACTTCTCGGGCAAGTTCACCCGCAGATGCAGCTCACGAAGCTGCTTGTTGCTCGCCTCAGCGGGTGCCGACATCAGCAGATCGAGGCCCTGCTGGTTCATTGGGAACAGTGCCACTTCGCGGAGATTCTGCGCTCCGCAAAGAAGCATCACAATGCGGTCAATCCCAGCTGCCATGCCGCCATGCGGTGGGGCACCATATTGGAATGCGCGATACATGCCGCCGAAGCGCTCGACCACCGTCTCTTCGCCATAGCCGGCAATCTCGAAGGCCTTCA
>JAIYCE010000072.1 GCA_027488155.1 Hyphomicrobiales bacterium
CTCTATGTCGCGATGACGCGCGCCAAAGATCGTCTTGTGATCGCCGGTTATCTGGCAGGCAACATCAAAGAGCCTCCTGCCGAATGTTGGTACGGCATGATCGAGGCCGCACTCGCCGATGATTGGGTCCGGCTTGATCGTGACGGAGAGACGCTCCGCATGATCGAAGATCGCAAGTCCGTGCCCGAAGCCCCGCCCAGCGTGGCTGGGGTGCAGACGCCGCACATCGCGCCCGCATGGCTTGGGAACAATGCGCCGGAGCCGGAAAACGCGCCCGATCGTCTGAGGCCATCGGCTGGCAATGAGTTTATAGGAGGCGATCCTCAGGCGCGCCGCGTGGCGCTGGCGCTGGGCAGTTTCGTGCACACGCTTTTGGAGCTGCTGCCCGACGTGCCGCCCGCGCGCCGGGCGGAGGCCGCAGACCAGTTCGCTGCCGCGCGCGGATTGGATATTCCCGAAGACAGGCGCGCAGCCGCGATCGATGCCGTCTTGAAGTTGATCACATCTCCGGCGCTTGCCGCCCTATTCGGCACTGGCAGCCGTGGCGAGGTCGATATTGCAGGATCGTTGCAACTGGCCGATGGGACGGTACGCCGGGTCACCGGGCAGGTCGACCGTTTGGCGGTGTCTGGCGGGTCCGTCATCATCGCTGATTACAAGACCAATGCCGTTCCTCCCCGCGATCCCGCAGGGATCACTGAGAGCTATGTCGAGCAGCTTGCCCTTTATCGCGCTGTCCTTGCGCCGCTCTACCCGTCCAAGGCGATTGTCTGCGTGATCGTCTATACGGCCACGCAGGCGGCGTTCACGCTTGATGAGGACAGGCTAGAGAGAGCCCTGCACAGGTTGCGGAGCCGGTCCGCGGCGGCTTGACGGGCCTCGGACGCGTTCATAGGTTCCGGGCAAAGGGGGCGGCCTTCCCGCCCGATTCCCGTTCCGAGGTTCCCATGACCGGCAAGACCACCGATTCTACCTTCAAAGCCGATGTGATCGATTCCGCCACGCCGGTCGTTGTCGATTTCTGGGCTGAATGGTGCGGCCCCTGCCGCATGATCGCGCCGGCGCTGGACGAGATTTCCAAGGAACTCGAAGGCAAGGTGAAGATCGTCAAGCTCAACGTCGACGAAAACCCGGGCGTCGCCGGTCAGCTCGGCATCCGCTCGATCCCGACATTGATGGTGTTCAAGAACGGTCAGGTCGCAGCGCAGAAAGTTGGCGCGGCATCCAAATCGGATCTGTCGAAATGGATCCAGAGCGCGCTCTGATCGCGATCATTTCAATGTGAAAAAGGCCTCGGCAACGGGGCCTTTTTTCATTCTGGCGGCGTGCCGTTCTCGCCAAGCACTTCACCGGCTAGATAAAGCGAGCCGGTCACAAGGACACGCGGCGCAATAGCGTGATTGGCTTGGCCGATGCGCTCAAGTGCGGCGGTTGCACTGGGCGCAGTCTCCGCCTTCAGCCCATTCTTGATGGCGAGCGCCATTACATCTTCAGGCGCCCGTGCCGCTGCCTGATCCTTAATCGGCACGGCAATCAGGCGCGCGGCAAGGCCCTCGAAATTCTCGAGAAAATGCAGTGAATCCTTCGTCCCCAACATGCCGACAACCATAATGAGAGGGCGGTCGCGGGCATCTTCGCGTTCCGCCATGAAGGTGGCGAGCGCTTTACCACCATCGGGATTGTGTCCACCGTCGAGCCAGAATTCGCTATCGGCCGGAAGAAGGGCATGGAGCCTGCCACCCGTGATGCGTTGTAACCGCGCAGGCCAGGACACGGTTTGCAGCCCTTTTTCGAATGCCGCGAGCGGTAAATCCATAAATCCGCCGGCGCGCAACGCGGCGATCGCAGTTCCCGCATTGATGTGTTGGTGGCGGCCGGCCAGTTTCGGCAGAGGCAAATCGAGAAGCCCATCTTCATCCTGATAGACGAGGCGACCGCCGTCTTCCTGCACACTGAATTGCTGGCCGAACGCGAAGGGAATAGCACGGACTTTTTCGGCGAGATCTTCGAGCACGGCTAGCGCGTCGGTGTACTCCTGCTTGGCGATCACAGCAGGAACGCCGCGTTTGAAAATGCCCGCCTTTTCGGCGGCGATTTTGGTCACGCTGTCGCCAAGGAATTCGGCGTGATCCATCGACACCGGTGTTACCACCGCCGCGCGCGGCGTGGCGATCACATTAGTTGCATCGTAACGCCCACCAAGGCCGACTTCGAGCAGCAGCACATCGGCGGGATGTTCGGCAAACAACAACAAAGACGCTGCCGTCGTGATTTCGAAAATGGTGATCGGCTGATCCCGATTGGCCTCTTCGCAGCGGCGGAACGCATCGGCCAAAACCGCCTCTGCCACATAGCGTCCGCCGCCCTTGGCACCAAGACGAATGCGCTCGTGGAAGCGCACGAGATGCGGCGAGGTATAGACATGGACTGAGAGGCCGGCGGCTTCAAGAATGGCGCGCATGAACGCGACCGTCGAACCCTTGCCATTCGTGCCACCGACATGAATCACAGGGGGCAGTTTTTCATGCGGCGAACCGAGCGCCTCTAAGAGGCGCTCGATCCTGTCGAGCTTGAGATCGATCAGTTTAGGATGAAGCGCGAGAAACCGCGTCAGATAATCATCGGACGAATGCATAACTCGCGTTCCATTCAGACTATCAGCGTGCCGCGATGACGGCGATTTCGACCGTGTATTCAGGAGCCGCGAGCTTGGCTTCGACCGTTGCACGCGCAGGCGTATTGCCCTGCGAGACCCAACCATCCCAAACCGCATTCATTTCTGAGAAGGTCTTAATGTCGGAAAGCCAGATATTGGCTGAGATCAGCTTCGTCTTATCCGTGCCCGCATCCTTCAAGATTGCGTCGATCTGGCCGAGGATGTCTTTCGTCTGCTCGGTAACGCTTTGGCCCTTGGCCTTATCGGCCACCTGCCCGGCAAGGAAGACAAGATTGCCATGGGCGACAGCCTTGCTCATGCGCGGGCCGACCCCGAACCGTTGAATGCTCATCAATGCGCTCCCGTGAACTCGTGAATGGCGGAGACGACCTCCGCGCGCCCGGACTAGCCCGAGCCTTAACCGCGTGCAACCGTGAGAGTTGCCGCGGCGGGCGGCGCGGGCTAGGGAAAGCCATTGCACCGCCAGAAACCTGGCCCATGACACTGGTTCTTCCGGCCATCCGGCCACGTCCTTTGCCGATAGGAGTTCGCCCGCCATGTCCGACATCGATGACCTTCTCGAAAGACGACGACTGCGCCGCCGCGTCGGCTTTTGGCGGTTTGCCGCGTTTGCCGTCGCAGGAATCGTCATCATTGCGGGCGGCCTTTACACCGCCCAAGACCTGAGCAATCCACAGAGCAAACCACATATCGCCCGGGTGAGGGTTTCGGGCATGATCACGGGCGACAACAAGACGCTCGATATGCTCGAGAAGATCGCGAAAAGCGATGCCAAGGCGCTCCTCGTGGTTATCGATAGTCCTGGCGGCACCGTGACCGGGTCGGCCGCCATCTATGATGCGTTGCGCGACGTCGCCAAAAAGAAACCGGTCGTGGCGCTCGTCGACAGCATGGCCGCATCGGGCGGCTACATCACAGCCATGGGCACCGACCGCATCTATGCACGCGAGACCTCGCTCGTCGGCTCCATCGGTGTCATCATGCAATATCCCAATGTGACGCGGCTTCTGGATATGGTCGGCGTCAAAATGGAAGAGTTCAAATCAACACCGCTTAAGGCATCGCCCAACCCGTTCGAGAATGCGAGTCCGGAAGCCGCAGCGGCGCTCAATTCCGTGATCCAGAGCAGTTATGACTGGTTCAAGCGCATGGTCAAAACACGGCGCAATCTGACCGATACGGAACTTGCCACCGTTGCGGATGGTCGCATCTTTACCGGCATTCAAGGCCAGCCGCTGAAGCTCGTCGATGCTATTGGCGTTGAGGACGATGCAATCGCATGGCTCGAGAAGGAAAAAGGCGTTCCGAAGGACTTGCCCGTCCGGCAGTGGAGGCGTGAGAGCGATCGCTCAGGGCTCGATTTTTGGAAAAGCACAGCGCGCGTGGCCGACGCCTTCGGGCTCCAGCCGCTGGGCCGGGCGCTCGATGCCATGGCACAGGCTGAGGATGTCCGTGTCCTTGACGGGCTTCTGGCCGTCTGGCACCCTGCAGCCGAAAAATAAATGATCTCAACGATCTACGGGTGGGGCATGATTAAATCCGAGCTGGTTCAGAAAATTGCCGATAAGTATCCAGAGCTGTACCAGCGGGACGCCGAGAATGTGGTGAACGCCATTCTCGACGAGATCACGCAAGCGCTCGCACGCGGTGACCGGGTTGAGATCCGCGGGTTTGGTGCATTTTCTGTGAAGAAGCGCGATGCTCGCATCGGACGCAATCCACGCACGGGCGAGCATGTGCCAGTCGCCGAAAAAGTTGTACCCGTGTTCAAAGCTGGCAAGGAAATGCGGCAGAGGCTTAATCTCGCTGCGGAATAACGCGGCATCCGAGAGGGTGCGGCTGAGGGTGCCATGAAGAATTTTCTCAAAGCCCTGATCGTCGTGCCCTTCGCCGTCGCGATCGTTTTGTTCGCGATCGCCAATCGCCAGATCGTCACTGTCCATCTCGATCCGTTCGAAACAGGTCTCCTGCCATTCGAAACGGTAACCCTGCCGCTTTTTCTGGTGCTGTTCATCACAGGACTAACAGGTGTCGTAGCGGGCGGTGTCGCGGCGTGGCTCGCGCAAGGCAAACATCGCCGCGCGGCGAAGCAGCACAAGCGCGAAGCGCAAAGCCATCGCGCCGAGTTGGACCGGATCAAGGCGCAAGCGCAGGCCAAACCTTCTTTGATGCCTGCCCTGCCACCCCCGGCCTCCACCTGATCTGACGGGAGTTCCTCATGCGCTACATTGACCAAGCCGCAATCGACGGCGCGCTCAATCCTGTCTTCATGGCCGACGCATTACGCGACGCATTCGCGGGCGATATCGTCGTGCCCGTCCGCCACCACCACGATATTCATCGGCCCGAGGGCGAAGCGACTTTGCTTTTGATGCCGGCTTGGACAGGCGCAAGCCAGAACGAGGCTTTCGTTGGGACCAAGATCGTCTCGGTCTATCCGATGAACGGTGCGCGCAATCTGCCTGCGGTGATGGGCACCTATCTCCTGATGGATGGCGCGACAGGAGCGCCGCTCGCGGCGCTCGACGGTGCGAGACTGACGACATGGCGCACGGCGGCGGCCTCCGCCTTGGCCGCGCGTTATCTCGCCCGCAAAGACGCCGCGACGCTGACGATGATTGGCGCAGGCGCCATGTCGCCCTTCCTGATCCGCGCCCATTGTGCGGCACGCCCAATCACGCAGGTTTTGTTGTGGAACCACAATCCTGCCCGCGCCCAAGCCCTGGCTGATCGCCTGACGGCTGAGGGCCTGCCCGTCGCGGCGACCGAAGACCGCGAGGCAGCCATTCGGAAGGCCGACATAGTGTCGGCGGCCACTCTCACCACGACACCGCTGATCGAAGGCGCTTGGCTCAAGCCGGGTGCCTATGTGGATGGTGTCGGCGCGTTCAAGCCATCCATGCGTGAGACCGACGACGCAGTTGTCCGGCGGGCTACGCTCTTTTGCGATACGAAAGCCGGCGCGTTGAAGGAAGGTGGCGACCTTTTCCAACCGATCCGCGATGGTGTGATCAAGGAGGAGGATGTGCAGGCCGATCTGTTCGATCTGGCGCGCGGCACTCATGCCGGACGGACGCGGGACGATGAAATCACCTTCTTCAAATCAGTCGGTACGGCCATTGAGGACCTCGCTGCCGCCATTGCGGTCTGGAAGCGGGTGCGCTGAAATCTGGACTTCGCAGCGCCGTCATGCGAGGTGAGCGGCATGCAGCCCATCGTCAAAATCTGCGGCCTCAAGACACCCGAAACGCTCGCGGCCGCGCTCGATGCGGGCGCGGACATGGTGGGCTTCGTCTTCTTCCCGAAATCGCCGCGCCATATCGACCTCGCCACGGCGGAAACGCTGGGGCGGCAGGCGCAGGGCAAAGCTCTGAAAGTTGCCCTAACGGTCGATGCTGACGATGCGGCGCTGGCCGCCATCGTGGCCGCACTGCACCCCGATCTGCTGCAACTCCACGGCCATGAAAGCCCGGAACGGGTTGCGGCGATCCGCACCCGCTTCGGCCTCCCTGTCATGAAGGCCTTGGGTGTGGCCGATGCAGATGACCTGAAGGACGTCAAAGCCTATGAGGCCGTCGTCGACCGCCTCCTATTCGATGCCAAGCCACCGAAGGACGCCGCCCACCCCGGCGGCAACGGACTTGCGTTCGATTGGTCGCTTTTAACCGGCCTTGACCTATCTATCCCCTCTATGGTGTCAGGGGGGCTCGACCCGGCCAATGTGGCAGAGGCCCTTCGGCGCACCCAAGCGCAGGGGGTTGATGTTTCCTCCGGTGTCGAGACGGCTCCCGGCCTGAAGGATGCGGCCAAAATCACAGCTTTCGTCCGAGCGGCGAAAGGGAAGGACTGAAACGCCATGAACGCGCAAAATCCCAATTCCTTCCGCAACGGTCCCGATGAGACCGGCCATTTCGGTATGTTCGGCGGCCGCTTCGTCGCTGAGACGTTGATGCCACTCATCTTGCAGCTCGATGAAGCCTACAAGGCGGCTAAGGTCGATCCGGAATTTCAGGCCGAGATGGCATCCTATCTCGCCCATTATGTCGGACGCCCCAGCCCGCTCTATTTCGCCGAACGCCTAACCGAGCATCTCGGTGGTGCGAAAATCTATTTGAAGCGTGACGAACTCAACCATACCGGCGCACACAAGGTGAACAATGTGCTCGGGCAAATTCTGCTCGCGCGCCGCATGGGCAAGAAGCGCATTATCGCTGAAACAGGCGCGGGTCAGCATGGCGTCGCAACCGCAACGCTGTGTGCGCGCTTCGGTCTGCAATGCGTTGTCTATATGGGTGCGGTGGATGTCGAGCGGCAGAAGCCGAACGTCTTCCGTATGAAGATGCTGGGCACGGAAATCGTGCCGGTGCAATCAGGCACGAAGACGTTGAAAGATGCGATGAACGAAGCGTTGCGCGATTGGGTCACCAATGTCGCTGACACGTTCTATTGCATCGGGACGGTGGCAGGCCCGCATCCTTACCCGGCCATGGTGCGCGATTTCCAAAGCGTGATCGGACGCGAAACGCGCGAGCAGATGATGGAACGCGAAGGCCGACTGCCGGATTCGCTCGTCGCCTGCATTGGCGGCGGCTCGAATGCGATCGGTCTTTTCCATCCCTTCCTCGACGACAAGGATGTCGAAATCTATGGCGTCGAAGCCGCGGGACACGGCGTGTCGTCGGGCCTTCATGCAGCGTCGCTGACGGGCGGTCGCCCAGGCGTGCTGCATGGCAACCGTACCTATCTTCTGATGAACGAAGACGGCCAAATCACAGACGCCCATTCGATTTCAGCTGGTCTCGATTATCCCGGCATCGGACCGGAACATTCATGGCTCCACGATGTGGGTCGGGTAAAATATATTTCCGCCACCGATCAGGAAGCGCTTGCGGCTTTCCAGCTCTTGTCGAAGCTCGAAGGGATCATCCCGGCGCTCGAACCGGCGCATGCGGTGGCAAAAGTGCTCGAACTCGCACCGAAACTGCCGAAAAATCACTTAATGGTGGTCAATCTCTGCGGTCGCGGCGACAAGGACATCTTCACGGTCGCCGAACATCTCGGCGGCCTTTGAGGCAGCACCGTTTCTTCATGGTTACGCACATTTTGAGGCAACACTTTAACGTGTGAGCCCTGCGACCTTTTGGTAGGCTGGGGGCCGATGACAGCTGAGCCATAACCCGCAATAAGCGCCTATTGAGCGCTAACTGGCGAGTGGGTCATGGATGAGGTCATAGGTCTTTCTTCGAGCGAGACCTCTCGCGTGGAGACACGCAACTGCCCGCTTTGTGAAGGGCAGCGCGCACGCGGCCTGTCCTATCAGCGGGATGAATGGCGCATTGTGCAATGTGAGCGCTGCTCCTTCGTCTACATGCCGGAAATTCCGGTTCTCGACGAGGTCGGCACCACATTCGAATGGTCGCAGAGTTTTGCAGCCGAAACAGCACGCCGACGCAAAGCATCGCCCCTGTTAAGTCGCATCGATCAATGGACGCGCATACGCACGCGCATGTTCGGCCGCCGCACACCGATCAACGACGTCAAGCGTTTCATTGCGCGTGGACGCGTCCTTGATCTGGGATGTGGCAATGGCAGCTACCTCGCTTCGGCCGGTCAGGGTTTTGAGCTTTATGGCATCGACATTTCGCCTGCGCTGACCCGCGAGGCAGATCGCCTGTTCCGGGCTCATGGCGGATAT
The DNA here is from genome assembly GCA_027488155.1 of Hyphomicrobiales bacterium. Taxonomy (GTDB): domain Bacteria; phylum Pseudomonadota; class Alphaproteobacteria; order Rhizobiales; family Beijerinckiaceae; genus TNE-4. Next base: position 8,373 of record JAIYCE010000072.1, read on the forward strand.
GCCGTCTGCGCGCCTTGCACAAAAGGCCTTGAATTATTCGAGCCAAATTTTTTCGATGCCGCTATTCTGCGCTCCTATCTCGAACATGAGCCCGATCCGCGCGGCGTTTTGACCAATTTATTTTCCGCTTTGCGCCCCAATGGGGTCGCTGTCATCAAAGTGCCGAATTACGTTTCGTGGAACCGTTATTTGCGCGGACCGAAATGGTGCGGTTTCCGTTTTCCCGACCATGTCAATTATTTCACACCTGCCACATTGCGGCAGATGGCTGAAGACATCGGCTATCGCGTGATCATCCGCTGGCAGGACAGATTGCCGACCGACGACAATGTCTGGGCCGTCTTGCAGCGCCCCGCTTGAGCGCAAGCAGCACGGCCCGAGGACAAGACCGCGCTGATCGCTCAACGCGGCTCCAAGGAGGACTGCCATGGCTTGGACTTACCTATTCATTGCCGGCCTATTCGAAATCGGCTGGGCCATCGGGCTGAAATACACCGAAGGCTATACGAAGCTTGTGCCGACGATCCTGACCGTCGGGGCCATGATTGTGAGCGTGATCACGCTCGGGCTGGCGCTGAGAGAGATCCCGATCGGTACAGGTTACGCAGTGTGGACCGGCATCGGCACGGTCGGTACGGCCATTCTGGGCATCATCTTATTCGCCGAGCCCGCTACCGCGATCCGCTTGGGGTGCATCGGGCTCATTCTGACCGGCATTGTGGGTTTGAAGATCGCCGGCTAGCGGTTTGGAGGCCGCCCGGGGACCATGCCCTTATGTTACGGCTGACCCTATAGCCCCTCCCCATCCGCCCCGGCGCGTGCTAGAGCGATCCGCCATGACAACCCGCATCGACACCCGTTTCGCCGCTTGCGCCGCCGAAGGCCGCGCCGCTCTCGTGACCTTCATCATGGGAGGCGACCCCGATCCCGAGACCTCGCTCGCTATCGTCAAGGCTTTGCCGAAGGCGGGGGCGGATCTGATCGAGATCGGCATGCCATTCACCGACCCGATGGCCGACGGCCCTGCCATTCAGGCCGCTGGCGTACGCGCGCTCGCCGCGGGGATGAGCCTCAAAAAGACGCTCTCAACCGTGACAGAATTTCGCAAGAGCGACGATGCCACGCCGATCATCCTGATGGGCTATTATAACCCGATCTACATTTACGGCGTCGACCAATTTCTTGTCGATGCAAAAGCGGCCGGTGTCGACGGATTGATCGTCGTTGATCTTCCGCCGGAAGAAGATTCCGAGCTTTGCAAGCCGGCACTCGCCGCAGGACTCAACTTCATCCGTCTCGCCACACCAACAACGGACGACAAGCGCCTGCCGAAAGTTTTGCAGAACACGTCCGGCTTCGTCTATTACGTTTCGGTGACGGGCATCACGGGCTCTGCCATTCCCGATTATTCGAAAGTCAACAGTGCCGTAGCACGCATCAAGAATCACACCACATTGCCGGTGGCTGTCGGCTTTGGTGTGAAAAGCGCTGAAACGGCAGAGCAAATCGCACAGGGTGCGGATGGCGTTGTCGTGGGCACCGCGCTGGTCGAGGCGGTTCGCACGTCGCTTGATGCCGACAACAAGGCGACAGCGAAGACGGTCGAAGCAGTTACGGCGCTCGTTGAAGACATTGCTGCCGGTGTGCGGCGCGCGCGCAAACAGGCGGCCTGACGGGGACACGCGATGAACTGGATTTCCAACGTCGTCCGCCCGAAGATCCGCTCAATCCTGAAAAAGGATACGCCGGAGAATCTCTGGGTGAAATGCCCGGATTCCGGCCAGCTCGTTTTTCACAAGGACGTCGAACAAAACCTGTTCGTCATTCCGGGCTCGGAACATCATCTGCGTGTGACCGCTGTTCAGCGGCTGAAGATGACGTTCGACGAGGGCACCTATGAAGACATCGCGCTACCGGAAGTGCCGCTCGATCCGCTAAAATTCCGCGACGAAAAGCGCTACACCGACCGTCTTAAAGATGCCCGCGCCAAGACGAATGCGCCGGACGCTGTGAAGGTCGGCTACGGCCTGTTGGAAGCCAATCCGGTGACGATCGGCGTGCAGGATTTCGACTTCATGGGCGGTTCGCTCGGCATGGCCGCCGGTGAAGCCGTCGTCAAGGGGCTCGAAACAGCGGTCGACCGCGGCACACCCTTCATCATGTTCGCTGCATCTGGTGGCGCGCGCATGCAAGAAGGCATGTTCTCGCTGATGCAGATGCCGCGTACAACGGCAGCCGTGCAGCGTCTGCGTGCGGCCCGTTTGCCCTATATCGTCGTTCTTACCAATCCGACGACAGGCGGGGTGACCGCCTCCTATGCGATGCTGGGCGACATCCATGTGGCCGAGCCCGGTGCACTGATCGGTTTTGCCGGACCGCGCGTGATCGAACAGACGATCCGTGAAAAGCTGCCGCCGGGCTTCCAGCGCGCTGAATATCTCAAAGACCATGGCATGGTGGACCTTGTCGTCCATCGCCGGGATATGCGCGCCACGCTAGGCCGCCTCTGCCGCCTGTTGACCAAAGCACCTGCAGCTGCGGCCTGAACGAATAGGCGCGCGGCGCAGCAAACCCTAACCGTTCGTTAATCTGCCGCATTCTAGGATCAAACCAGCTCTGCCGGGACAAGGGCGGGGTTGGGACGAGACGATGGACGGCGGATACAGGGAGCGCAAAGAACCGATCTTCGGCCGTGAGACGGCACCGAAGGACGATTTGCGTCTGACCCGCGACGACCGCCCCGGCTATCTCGGCCCTTCGCAAGAGAAGCGCAAAGCCCGCCGCGAGGACCGGATTGAACCGCATTTTGCTCCACGCATCGTGCCTGAACGGGATGGCCAGCCTCAACCACACGAACCCGTTCTGCCGCGTTTGGCGGAGGTTGAGGAGCGGCCCGTGAAAAAGGCACGCGCCGCCAAGGCCGAAAAGGCAAAACCGAAGCGCAAAAGGCGGGGCCGTTCGTTGATCGGCTTTTTCGCCTATTGGTCGGTTGTACTAGGACTCTGGGGATTGATCGGGCTTGGCGGTCTCTTCGCCTATCATGCAACGAAATTGCCGCCCATCGACCAAATCGCGATTCCGAAGCGCCCACCCGATGTGGCGATCCTCGCCGCCGATGGCACGCTGCTCGCCAATCGTGGGGAGACGGGGGGACGGAATATTTCGCTCGGCGAATTGCCACCCTATGTGCCGAAAGCCTTCATCGCGATCGAAGACCATCGCTTCTACGAGCATATGGGTATCGACCCTATTGGAATTTCGCGCGCGCTCTATCGCAATCTCACGCGCTCGGGCGGGCCGATGCAGGGCGGCTCGACACTGACGCAGCAGCTTGCCAAAAATCTGTTCCTGACACAGGAGCGCACAGCCTCGCGCAAAATTCAGGAAGCGATCCTCGCGCTCTGGCTCGAACGCAATTTCACCAAGGATCAGATCCTCGAACTCTATCTGAACCGCGTCTATTTCGGTTCGGGCGCTTATGGTGTCGAAGCAGCCGCCCAGAAATATTACGGCAAATCGGCCCGCTCGCTGACCCTGGCTGAAGGTGCCATTCTCGCAGGCCTCGTGCAGGCGCCCTCGCGATTGGCTCCTAACCGCAATCCGCAGGCCGCACGCGCGCGCGGTGATCTCGTGATCGCGGCGATGGCGCGTGAAGGTTTAGTCAATGACGACATGGCCAAGCTCGCGCTGATGAATCCAGCGAGCACTGTGAAGCAGGCTGGTGCAGGTTCGATCAATTATGTCGCCGATTATGTCATGGACATTCTGGACGATTTCATCGGCACGATCGACCGCGACATCATCGTGCAGACAACGATTGAACCCAATCTCCAAAACGCTGCGGAGAAGTCGCTCGTCGATGAACTCACTGTGAAAGGTGACAGGAACGGCGTAACACAAGGCGCGCTTGTCGCGATGTCGCCCGATGGCGCGTTGCGCGCGATGGTCGGCGGACGAAATTATTCCGAAAGCCAGTTCAACCGAGCAACTGTCGCTAAGCGCCAGCCGGGCTCTGCGTTCAAACCCTTCGTCTATCTCACAGCCATTGAGAAGGGGCTGACGCCTGATACATTGCGTGAGGATTCACAAATCAATATCAAGGGGTGGCAACCTGAAAACTATTCGCGCGACTATCGCGGGCCGGTGACGCTGAAAAATGCGCTGGCGTTGTCGCTCAACACGGTCGCGGTCCGCGTCGGCGTCGAAGTCGGCCCGAAAGCTATCGTGCAGACGGCAACACGCCTCGGCATTCATTCCAAGCTTGAGCCGAATGCGTCGATTGCGCTTGGCACGTCGGAAGTGACACCGCTCGAACTCGTCACCGCCTTTGCACCCTTCGCCAATGGTGGCATTGGCGTTTTGCCCTTCGTCATCACGCAAGTGAAGGCGCGCGAGACAGGCGAGATCGTGTATCGCCGCACAGGCGGCGGGCTCGGCCGTGTCATCGATCCGAATGCGGTCGCTATGATGAACCAGATGATGCGCGAGACGCTTTTGACCGGCACAGGCCGCAAGGCGGAAATTCCGGGCTGGGAAGCGGCAGGCAAAACCGGCACGAGCCAAGATTTCCGCGATGCATGGTTCGTCGGCTATACGGGCACTCTGGTGGCCGGTGTCTGGCTCGGCAATGACGACGGGACGCCGACGAAGAAAGTCTCTGGCGGCAATATGCCAACCGAGACATGGAACAAATTTATGCGCGTGGCGCTGCAGGGCCAGCAGCCAGTCAAATTGTATGGCCTCGATCAGGGCCATTTCTGGAACACGATCTTCCCGTCGTCATCGGCTCCGCAACCGCAAGACACGCCCATGGCGCAGGGATTGCCGCCCGGCCAAGCCGCGCCCATCGCACAAAGCAGCATGCCACAGCCATCCTCGGGTCCGCTCGTCTTAGCGCCCGCCGCGATGAATACTCCGATGGTTCAGGCTGCGCCGCAGACAGCGCCGCGCCAAGACGGCGCGCTGCGCCCGCCTGCCAATGTCGGCGGAGCGAATGGCAGTACCTCAACGAATGTACCGCCCAAAAATTTCTTCACTAAGCTTTTCGGCGGCTGATCACACTGCGCGCAGACGTTTGGTGGTGAGAAACACCAACGCCGCGAGGCCGCCGAGTGCAGCGATCGTCACCGGCAGTGCGAGCGGATGCGCCTGCAAACCCAAGCCCACACATGCGCCGATAATGGCTGCAAAGGTCATCTGGACGAGACCGAGAAAAGATGACGCTGTTCCAGCGCGTTTGGCGAACGGCCCCATCGCACCGGCCATAGATTGCGGCATGACGAGGCCGACACCGCAGGTATAGACGGCCATCGGTAGAACGATCTCCAACATCGATCCGGTGCCCCACAGCACGAGCGCAAGCATCGTTCCACCGCCTAGCGCAAGGAAGACAACGCCCCAGCGAATGGTGCGTTCAATGCCATGCGAGCCGACGAGGCGCTGCGCAATCAGCGTACCAGTGATATAGCCCAAAACAACGGAACCGAAGGCCAATCCGTAGGGAATTGCACCAAGACCGTAAACTTGCTGCAGCACGAAAGACGAGCCGGAAATAAATGCAAACAGACCGCCATAGGTCAGCGCAGACAGCGCAACATAAGTGCGATAACCGCGATGTTGCAAAAGATGGCCATAACTGCGCAGGATCGAGAGCGGTGAGATCGGTTCCTTGCTGCGATTATGATTGGTTTCGGGCAGTCCCCAGATCACGATGACGCAAAGTGCAAGACCAAGTGCGAACGTGATGAAAAAACTCATCTTCCAACCGAAATAAGCTTCCGTGAAGCCACCGCCGATAGGCGCAATCGCTGGCACAAGGCCCATCACCGTGCCCATACGAGACATTTCACGGGCTGCTTTCGCACCTTCGTAGAGATCGCGCACAACAGCGCGAGCCAACACGATGGGCCCTGATGCACCCAGTGCCTGCAAAAACCTCAGCACTGTCAAGGATTCAATCGAGGAGGCAAACGGGCAGAGAAATGTCGCGACCAGGAATATGGCAAAGCCAGCGAGCAAGATCGGCTTGCGGCCATAGCGATCCGACAGCGGTCCGTAAAAAATCTGGCCGACGGCAAACCCCGCCAGGAAAAAGGACAACGTCAATTGGGTGCTGGCCGTATCGGCATTGAAGACTTTGGCAATCTCTGGCAGCGAGGGGAGATACATATCGGTCGACAAAGGACCTAGGGCTGTCAGAAGAGCGAGAGTCGCCGTCATGGCGAGAGTGTCGGGTCGCAGTTTCATGACCCTCGCTTTAGCAGAGGGGTTATCGCAACGATAGTTCAACGATAGCGATGCAGCTTGGGACCGTTGATCTTCAGCCAGAGCTCGGCGCGCTCCGTCTCGGGGCAGATGTCGTTTAAGAGGTGCCAGAACCGATCCGAATGGTTCATCTCGCGCAAATGCGTGACTTCATGCGCCGCCAGATAATCAAGCACATAGGATGGTGCCAAGATGAGCCGCCATGAAAAGGACAGGCGGCGCGAAGCGGCGCAAGAGCCCCAACGGCTCTTCGTGTCTTTCAGCGTGATGCCCGAGGGGCGCACATTCAACGCTGCCGCATATTTTTGTACCGCAGCTTCAAGATCGGCTTTTGCCTCGCGTTTCAACACATCGCCAACACGGCGGCTGACATGTAGCGCCGCGCCACCGACGATCAGATGAAATTCGCCTTCCCTATTTTCAATCTGCGTCAGCCGCATCTCAGGCCGATGAACAATCCGGTGCGGCACGTCGCGCAATGGCACAATGGCACCATGTTCAAGCGAAATGATCTGTGGAACTGCTTCAAGCCGCGCAGCAATCCAACCGCTTTGGCGATCGGCAAAGCGTAAGGCTTCCGTCAAGCTGGCGCGGCGCGGCAATGTGAGAACGACTTCGCCTGTTGTCGCACTGACACGCAAGGTGAAGCGGCGTGCCTGCGCAACACGGCGCAACGCCACACGGATCGGGCGACCTGCATGATCAAGATCGACATGCGGCGGATCATCCGCTGCATGCGTGCTCCGTCCAGCCTTGCGTAAGAAACCTAGAATCATGCCGAACAAAATGCGGCAGGATGTTTCGACAGGCAACCGGATTTGTGTAACCGGACCTTCAACGCATCTGTGCGGTGCAACGCGAATTGCACCGCAGCAACGCTAAGCCGCTTATTGACGGGCGCGGCGACCTTCGTCCAGCGAGACAATGGTAGCCGCCGATTTGCGCGCGGCTTGCTGCGTATTTGCCATGAAATCCGCGATGCGCGGCGCAATTTCAGCACGGAAGCGCGAACCGTTGAACACGCCGTAATGGCCCACCTTGGGCTGAACCCAATGCGCGCGCAAATGATCGGGTAAGTTCACGCAAAGCCGGTGAGCGGCATAGGTCTGCCCAACGCCTGAGATGTCGTCTTTCTCGCCTTCCACCGTCATCAGACCGCAACGGCGGACAGCGGTGAGATCGATCTTGCGACCGCGGTGCATCATTTCGCCTTTTGGCAAAGCGTGGCGGACAAAGACGGTATCGACGGTCTGCAGATAGAACTCTGCCGTCAAATCCATCACGGCGAGATATTCATCATAAAACTCACGATGCTTCTCGGCGGAGTCACCGTCGCCTTCGACGAGATGCTTGAACATTTCACCATGCGCCTCGAGATGGCGGTCGATATTCATCGCCATGAAGCCCGACAATTGCAGGAAGCCGGGATAAACATCGCGCAAGAAACCAGGATTCGGCAGCGGCACTTTGAAGATGCAATGGCGGCGGAACCATTCAATGCCACGCTTCTCGGCCAGAAGATTGACCTGAGTGGGGCTTTCGCGCGTATCGATCGGGCCACCCATCAACGTCATCGAACGCGGCACGGCAGGATCATTATCTTCTTCCATCACCGCAATGGCGGCTAGCACTGGAACCGATGGCTGGCAGACCGCCATGACATGCACATCGGGGCCGAGATAGCGCAGCATGTCGATCACGTAATCGATGTAATCGTCGAGATCGAAACCGCCATCCGAAAGCGGCACAACACGGGCATCAACCCAGTCCGTAATGTAGACTTCATGCGTCGGCAGAAAGGCTTCAACCGTGCCGCGCAGCAGCGTCGCATAATGCCCCGACATTGGGGCTACCATCAGGATTTTTGGTTGTGGCTTCACATTGGAGCGCAGCGCACGATCGAAATGGATCAGCTTGCAGAACGGCTTTTCCCAGACAACGCGCTCAATGACCGGGACACGCTCGCCAGCGACAAAAGCGTCGTTAAATCCGAACACTGGCTTACCGTAGCGCCGCGTCGTGCGCTCGAACATTTCGAAGCCAGCTGCCATGGATTTGGCAAAAGGCGTCTGGCTGATCGGGTTCATCGGATTGGAATAGAAAAGCTTGGAGGCCTGTGCGAAGGCCCGCGCCGGGCTCAGCAATGCGTGAGAGGCCTCATACATGAGGTAATAGGGGAGCTGCATCAGGCCATTCCTCGCTGCATTGCAACAAAACCAGCTTACCCTAGCTTGGCTTCACGGAGTTGCAATCCGTTTAAAGTCGCAAACGGTTGAAAAGAGCCAGCCTTCCCCGATTTGGGGAAAAACCCTCACTCACCCATCTGGACGAGCGATCCAGCGACCCGTGAACGCTCCAATAGATAGAGAAATATCACAATAGAAACAGATACATAGACAATGTTTAGGGCGAAAGCCCACAGCATCAGATCGGGCCTTATGGCGCCTGTGGACAAAATAGCCCGCAATCCTTCGAAAACTGCCGTCGGCGGCAGCGCCCAAGAGATGGGCTGGAGCCAGGCCGGTAACATAGCAACGGGGTAGTAGACGCAGCCCAGTGGCAGGACGATGAACATAATCGTCCAGGCAAGGCCTTCGGCCCCGATACCATTGCGCAGAATAAGCCCTGAAACGACCAGCGCCACAGCCCAGCCAAACAAGACAAGATTGGCGATGAAAACCGCCAGCGGCAGGCCGATTGCGAAGACGTTGAAGCCGAAAAAGGGAATCGCGAGCAGCGCGACCGGGCCAAGGCCGAGCGCGAGCCTCACGAGGCTCATCACCATCAGGGCGGCGACGAATTCGAGTGGACGCAGCGGGCTCATCAGCAGATTGCCCATGTTGCGCGCCCACATTTCCTCCAGAAACGACATGGAGAAACCAAGCTGGCTGCGGAACAACAAATCCCAAAGCAACATCCCGCCGATGAAAATGCCTGCTCCGAACACCACCGCATTCGACGTCTGCATCACATAGGCTTGCAGAAATCCCCACGTGACCATTTGCACTGCGGGCCAATAGACGAGTTCGAGCAAGCGCGGCCACGACGCCCGCAGAAGATAGATGTAACGCTTCACGAGCGCGAAGACGCGCGCGGTGGAAAATCCGCCTGAGAATTCAGCCGCGATGCTCATGCCAGCAACTCCGTTCCCCGCGCGACGTCGAGGAAAACTTCCTCGAGATTGGCGCGGCCATAGCGCGCCACAAGATCAGCCGGGACACCTTGATCGGCAATGCGACCTTTCTTCATGATGATCACGCGATCGCAGAGCCGTTCAACTTCCGCCATGTTGTGTGAAGCCAGCAAAATCGCCGCATTTCTGCGCTTGCGATATTCTTCGAGATGGGTGCGGATCCAATCCGCCGTGTCGGGGTCGAGCGAGGCCGTCGGCTCGTCCAGCAACAATAATTCGGGTTCGTTGACGAGCGCTTTGGCAAGCGCGACGCGCGTCTTCTGACCGGCGGATAATTTGCCTGAAGGCCGATCGAGCACATCGGCAAGATCGAGATCGGATGCCAGCTCTGCAATACGCGCCTTCACATCGACAACACCGTAAAGCCCAGCAAAAACTGTCAGGTTTTGCCGCACAGTGAGGCGATGAGGCATGTCGACATAGGGACTTTCGAAATTGATGCGACCGAGCACTTTGTGCCGCTCGCGCGCCATGTCGACACCCAGCACATGCACGCTGCCCGCACTCGGCGTGACGAGGCCCATGATCATCGCGATCGTCGTGGTCTTACCAGCCCCATTGCCGCCAAGCAGGCCAAGAACCTCACCCTGCGCGCATGTGAAATCGATTCCCGCCACTGCAACCGCACCATTGTAAGATTTTGCGAGTTGCGCGACGGCGATGGCGGAAGCGGATGAGGACTGCATAGCGGCTGTCTTAGGGCGGCAAAGGCGGGCCGTCCACCGGGGAAAATGGACCAGAATGGCTGGACGGGGGGGTGTGGCGCTCTAATTCTATCGGCATGGCCATGGACTTTTCTTTCCTGCCCGACGGGGGCGGACGGCTCCGCCGCGACACGCTGATCAGGTTGCGGCTGATCGCGATTGTCGGCCAAGCCCTTGTGGCGGCGACGGCAGCCTTCGTGCTCGACTACACACTGCCACTTTTGCCGTTGGCCATATGCCTGTGCACCGCAATGGCCCTGAATATTTGGCTGCGGATGAATTTTCCGGCAACGCACCGGATGTCTGACGCGCAGGCCTTCTGGGTGCTCGCCTTCGACGTCGTGGAACTGGGCGCACTGCTTTATCTTTCAGGCGGAAGCGAGAATCCGTTTGCCGCCCTGCTTCTGGCACCTTTGATGATCGGCTCTAGTGCGCTGGGGCCGCGGCGTATTCTCATTCTCGGTGCACTCACCGTCTTCGTGGCGACCGGGCTTGCGCTTTCGCATCTGCCCCTGCCCTTCGCGCCACCCGAGGGCCGTCTCACGCTGCCCTTAAGCTTTCGCGTGGCGCAATGGCTGACAATCCTGCTCGGCGTGACCTTTATCGGGTTCTTCGCATGGCGCGTTGCCGACGAGGCGCGGCTTTTGGCAAGCGCCTTGGCAGCGACAGAGATCGTTCTGGAGCGCGAACAGCATCTGGGCCAGCTCGATGGGCTGGCAGCGGCCGCGGCGCATGAACTTGGCACGCCGCTGGCCACGATTGCACTGGTCGCGCGCGAGCTCGATCGAGCCATACCGCAAGGCAGCCCGCATTCCGAAGACATTGCGCTCCTGCGCGCGCAGGTCGAGCGCTGTCGCGATATTCTGTCGAAGCTGACCTCGCTTGGTAGCGGCTATGCTGGCCCGTTGACGACTTTGGCCCTCGGCGATCTCATTGAGGACATCGCCGCGCCGCATCGGGCCTTCGGCGTCGAGATCGACATCCAGCTTGAAGGACAAAGCCCCGAACCAGTTTGCCGCCGCAATGCGGGCGTTCTGTATGGGCTTGGAAATCTTGTGGAAAATGCCGTCGACCATGCCGACACTGAGGTCCGCATCATCGCGCGCTGGGATGAGCGCGAGGTCGTCATCCGAATAGAGGATGACGGGCCAGGTTTCCGCTCTGATATCCTACCGCGCCTTGGTGAGCCCTATCTGCACCGGCGCGGTCGCAAAGCGCGCCATGGCGGGCTTGGGCTCGGCCTTTTTATTGCCCGAACTCTCCTAGATCGTTCAGGAGCCGCTATCCGGTTCCGAAACGCCACCCCCCCAGAGCGCGGCGCACGCGCCCAAGTTCGCTGGTCGAGGGCCGATTTTGAAACCGACAGGCCGGAGGCTGGGCGCTGAACCGATTGGCCGGTTCGCCCGTATGTCCGTCAAACTTGTGAGGAAGAGACCATGGTTGCCGCAGAGGTTTTCGAGAATGGCCCGACCCTCCTGATCGTCGATGACGATAAGGCGTTCGTAACGCGGCTTGCGCGCGCGATGGAAGCGCGGGGCTATGCGGTCCGTATCGCCGAAAGCGCGCAGGAGGGATTGTCCGCAATCCATCAAGACCCACCATCCTACGCCGTTATCGACATGCGGCTTGGCGATGGTAATGGCATCGACCTTCTGGCGGCTCTCGCCGCCAAGCGGCCCGATGCTCGCGGGATCATCCTGACCGGCTATGGCAACATCGCCACTGCGGTGACGGCCGTGAAGCGCGGGGCCTATGACTATCTGTCCAAGCCCGCCGATGCCGATGACATTGATGCAGCTCTGCGGGCTACCGGATCGGACCGGGCGGGCCTCCCCGAACAGCCGATGTCGGCGGACCGCGTGCGCTGGGAGCACATTCAGCGCGTTTATGAGCTGTGTAGCCGCAATGTATCGGAGACGGCCCGTCGGCTGTCGATGCACCGCCGCACGCTGCAACGCATTCTCGCCAAGCGGGCACCGCGTTAAGCGGGTGGTTTCCGGGCGGCGGTGCCTCATGATACGAGAGGCCATCCGCCGCCGGAGACTTTGTTCATGAACCCCGTCTATACCGGTCTGCCGACCACAATCTTCGAAGTGATGTCGGCGCTGGCTCGCGAAAAAAACGCAATCAATCTCGGGCAGGGCTTTCCAGACGATCCCGGCCCGGCCGATGTCCGCCAGGCCGCCGCCGATGCCGTCATCAATGGCTGGAATCAATATCCGCCGATGCTGGGAATTCCCGAGCTGCGCCAAGCTGTGGCAATCCACTACAAGCATTGGCAGGGTCTCGACCTCGATTGGCAGCAAGAGGTAATGATCACCTCCGGCGCGACCGAGGCGCTTGCGGGCGCACTTCTCGCACTGATCGAACCCGGCGACGAGGTCGTTCTCTTCGAGCCGCTCTACGATGCTTATTTGCCGCTTGTGAAGCGCGCCGGCGGCGTGCCGAAATTCGTCAAGCTGAAACCGCCGCATTGGCGCTTCGACGAAGCGATGCTAGCCGAAGCATTTTCTCCACGAACGAAAGTGGTGTTGTTCAACAACCCACTCAATCCGGCGGGCGTCGTCTATTCGCGCGAAGATCTCGAACTCCTCGCCGCGTTCTGCATCAAATACGATGCGGTAGCACTGTGTGACGAGGTATGGGAGCACATTGTGTTCGACGGGCACCGTCACCTTTCGATGATGGCGATTGCGGGCATGCGCGAACGCACGATTAAAATCGGTTCAGCCGGCAAGATATTTTCGCTAACGGGCTGGAAGGTTGGGCTTGTCTGTGCCGCACCTGCTCTTAGCAAGGTGCTTGGCAAGGCGCATCAATTCCTCACCTTCACAACGCCGCCCAATCTACAAGCCGCCGTCGCTTATGGGCTTGGCAAGAGCGATGACTATTTTGAAACGATGCGCGCCGAGATGCAGCGAAGCCGTGACCATTTCACAGCAGGGCTACGCGCGCGTGGCTTCACCGTGCTCGATTCCCAGGGAACCTATTTCCTCAATGTTGATCTGGCACCGCTGGGCGCTGTCGATGATGTCAGCTTCTGCAAAACATTAGTCAATGATTTTGGCGTCGCTGCCATTCCCGTCTCGGCCTTTTATGCCGAGAACCCGATCACCAGCGTTGTTCGTTTCTGTTTTGCCAAGCGCGACGAAACATTGAACGGGGCGCTTGAGCGCCTCGAGAATTTTGCCCGGCAAGCAGCGTAACCGTCCAAAGGAGTTCTCGATGAAGACAATCGCTTTCTCGCTGATCGCTTCAGCCCTGCTTGCCCATTCTGCGTTGGCGCAAGACAAGGTAGTGAATGTCTATAATTGGACGGATTACGTCGATCCGACCGTGCTTGAAGATTTTACCAAAGCGACGGGCATCAAGGTCGTCTACGACACTTACGACAATAACGAAATCGTCGAAACGAAATTGCTCGCTGGAAAATCCGGCTATGACATCGTTGTGCCGTCGGGCCCGTTCCTGCAGCGCTTGATTACACAGAAAATCTTTCTGCCAATCGACCGGAATAAAGTTCCTGAAATCAAGAATGCTTGGCCTGAGATCGAGAAGCGACTTCAGGCCTTCGACCCGAGCAATAAATTCGCCGTAAATTACATGTGGGGCACAACAGGGATCGGCTACAATATCTCCAAGATCAAGCAGCGGCTTGGTGCAACGCCCGTCGATAGCTGGGATATCGTGCTGAAGCCGGAAAACCTATCCAAGCTGAAAGATTGCGGCGTGATGATGCTCGACGCGCCGGAAGACATTTTTCCCGGTGTGTTGCGCGCGCTTGGGCTCGATCCCGATTCCAAGAAGGCGGCAGATTACCAGAAGGCCGCTGATGCACTTATGAAAGTGCGCGGCAATGTCCGGAAGTTTCACTCATCCGAATATATCAACGCACTGGCCAATGGCGACATCTGCTTTGTCATCGGTTATTCGGGCGATATTCTTCAAGCGAAAAAGCGGGCCGAAGAAGCTAAGAACGGTATCGAGATCGCCTATGCTATTCCAAAGGAAGGTGCGCTGATGTGGTTCGACAGCATGGCCATCCCCGCCGATGCACCGAACAAGGACCATGCAATGGCGTTCATCAATTTCATGATGAAGCCCGAGATCGCAGCGCGGAATTCGAATTTTGTTTCTTACGCGAATGGCAACCTTGCCTCAAAGGCGTTGATCAAACCGGAGATCGTCAACAATCCCGGTATTTATCCTAATGCCGAGGTGATGGGACGCCTCTTCACTAATTCGTCGCCAGACGAAAAACTGCAAAAGCAGATCACGCGGCTTTGGACAAAAGTGAAGACGGGCAGATAAAGCCTTTCAAAGCAAATGCATCAGCGCGTATTCATACTCTCTGGTGCAAACTGCGCAGGATCGACCATCCAAACAAGTCCCTGCCATTGCGGAATGTGCAAAGTGGGGATGGTAAAATCCTTATCTTGCCTCCGGATCATGGCCAGACGCGCCATCACTGCTTGAGAGCGTAGATTATCTGGGGATGTGTACGCATAAATCGACCTGAGGTTGAGGATTTGCACCGCATAGACGAGGCTAGCTTTAGCGCTTTCCATCGCGTAACCCTTACCCCAAGAATCACGAAAGAAGCGCCACCCAATTTCGTGATGGGATCCTAAAGGGTGCATCGGGTCTGGCCGAAACACGACCCCGCAGTAACCCAAAAACAATCCTTCGCGATCTTCAACAGAGAAGCGTGTCGTCTGGAATTCGTTCCAGCTTGCCAAATAGCGATCAAATTTCCGTCGGCATTCAAGCTCAGTGATCGGACCGCCATAATCGGCCATCACATCGGGGTCGAAATGCAAAGCACAAAAAGCGGGCCAATGGTTCGGGGACCATGGCCGCATGATTAGTCTTTCGGTCTCGAAAACACCATCCATACCGCACCGGCACCTCAAGCTTTGTGCCGAAAGGATAAAGGATCAGTGCAACAACTCGATAACAGCCTGCATACAAATGTTCGAATGCGGCATGATCCGAGCCTTAAGACAATTCAAGCTCCTTGAAGAAATCATTACCCTTGTCGTCGACGACGATGAAGGCCGGGAAATTCTCGACTTCAATTTTCCAGATCGCTTCCATGCCGAGTTCTGGATATTCGTGAACCTCGACTTTTTTGATGCAATCCTGCGCCAGTCGCGCAGCAGGGCCGCCGATGGAACCAAGATAGAAGCCGCCATGCTTTTTGCAGGCGTCGCGGACTTGGGCGGAGCGGTTGCCCTTGGCAAGCATCACCATCGAACCGCCATGCGACTGGAACTGATCGACATAGGAATCCATGCGGCCTGCCGTCGTCGGGCCGAACGAACCTGAGGCATAGCCCTCCGGCGTCTTGGCGGGGCCGGCATAATAGATCGGATGGTTGCGAAAATAATCTGGCATTGGATCGCCGCGCTCGAGGCGCTCGCGGATCTTTGCATGTGCAAGGTCACGCGCCACGATGATGGTACCAGTAAGCGATAGGCGCGTGCGGATCGGCCATTGCGTTAATTCCGCCAGAATCTCTTTCATAGGCCGGTTGAGATCAATCTTGACGACCTCGCCGCCTAATTTCGACTCGTCGATCTCAGGCAGATATTTGGCTGGATTGGTTTCCAGCGCTTCGAGGAAAACGCCGTCCTTGGTGATTTTACCAAGTGCCTGTCGGTCGGCCGAGCAGGAGACACCCAAACCGATCGGCAGCGACGCACCATGGCGCGGCAGACGAATGACGCGCACATCATGGCAAAAATATTTGCCGCCGAACTGCGCGCCAACGCCGAGTGATTGCGTCAGCTTGTGGATTTCTTCTTCCATCGCCAGATCGCGGAAGGCATGACCCTTCTCGGAACCTTGCGTTGGCAAATTGTCGAGATAACGCGCGGAGGCGAGCTTCACCGTCTTCATCACCATTTCGGCCGAGGTGCCGCCAATGACAATGGCAAGATGGTAAGGCGGACATGCCGCCGTGCCGAGCGTGAGAATCTTCTCTTTCAAAAACGCAACCATACGGTCATGCGTGAGCAATGACGGCGTTGCCTGAAACAGGAATGTCTTGTTGGCCGAACCGCCGCCCTTGGCCATAAACATGAATTTATAGGCGTCCTCACCATCGGCGTAGATGTTGATTTCGGCAGGCAGATTGTTGCGCGTATTCTTCTCTTCGAACATCGAGATCGGCGCGAGCTGTGAGTAGCGCAGATTTTTTTCGAAGTAAGCGTCCTTGATTCCCGCTGCGATCGCGTCCTCATCCTGACCGTCGGTCCAAATGGAACGGCCCTTCTTGCCCATCACAATCGCGGTGCCAGTGTCCTGACACATCGGCAAGATACCGCCTGCGGCGATGTTGGCATTCTTCAAAAGATCGTAGGCGACGAATTTATCGTTTGACGTGGCCTCGGGGTCGTCGAGAATTTTGGCGAGCTGGCCGAGATGTCCGGGCCGCAACAGATGGTTGATGTCGATCATCGCCTGTTTGGCGAGCGCACGGATCGCTTCCGGCGCAACTTCGATGAAGCTGCGTCCACCCGCCTCGACTGTCTTCACGCCACCAACATCAAGCTTGCGATAGGGGGTCGTATCGGGACCCAAGGGGAACAGGTTTGATTCTGCGCTGGACATGGAGCGGCCTCGTCTGAACAATCCTGTGGCGCTTCTAGGCCTTTGGAGGCCTCAATCCAAGCGATTCGAAAGCAGCATCGCCATGGCTCCGGGCCCCCTGCCCCATCCACTCCTTCTCGCCGATATTGGCGGCACCAATGCGCGTTTTGCCGTTGTGGCCAAGCCGGGTGATCCGCCCAGTCCGATGTTGCGGCTCGCGACACGGGACTTCATCGATGCGGAAAGCGCTTTCAGCCATGCGATCACGCATTTTGGCGTGGTGCCCGGCACGCTGGTCTGCGCCAGCGCAGGCCCGCGCGAGGCGTGTCAGATTAGGCTGACCAATGCCGATTGGATCGTGGATATGGCGGCGCTGAATGCCCGCTTTCAATGCGGTGGCGTGCTGTTCAACGATTTCGAGGCGCTGGCGCTGGCCCTTCCCTTCCTCGAAGCGAATGCGCTTATGCCTATCGGCCCGTGGAACCCGATGCCGGCAGGGGTCCGTGTTGCGGTGGGACCGGGTACGGGGCTGGGCGTGGCTGCCTTGGTGGACGCCGGAGGCCATTTTATGCCGTTGCCATCGGAGGGCGCGCATGTCGGCTTCGGGCCGCTCAGCCGCGACGAGGAAAGGCTCTTCCGGCAGGTGGAGCGGGTCGAGGGTCGAATCACGGCCGAGGTGTTGCTCTCCGGGCAGGGTCTTGTGCGCCTCCATGCGGCGCGGATGGCGCTTAAGGACCGGGGCGACCCCTATCGGGATGCTGCGGCGCTCACAGCGGAGGCCTTGGCCGATCCAAAGAGCGAAGCGGCGGAGACGATTCGACTGTTTCTGGCGCTACTGGGCCGCTTTGCTGGAGACCTCGCCATCACCTTCCGGGCGGAAGGCGGCGTCTTCATCGGTGGCGGGATTGTGCCGCGCCTCATGCCTCTGCTCGATCCGCAGGCATTCCGGATGAATTTCGAGGCAAAGGCACCTGTTGGTGGGCTTGCTCGGAAATGCCCCAGCGCCGTGATCCGGGGCGAGGCGGCGCTGATCGGCTTGGCTGCCTACGGTGCTGCACCGACCCGCTTCGTCATCCCCGACGATGGCCGGACTGCCTGATCAGGCGGCGTTCGGCGTCGCTGTATCAACCAGAAGCGCGTAAAGCGCCGCCGGTTCGCGGGTGATGCGGAGCATCTGCGTCACGCTTGGATCGCGCAAGATGCGTGCGACCCGTGCCAGTGCCTTCAGATGGTCAGCGCCCGCCGTTTCGGGCGCCAGAAGGACGAAGACGAGATCCACGGGCTCGGAGTCAAGTGCTTCGAAATCAATGGATTTTTCAAACCGGGCAAAGAGGCCGAAGAGGCTGTCAAGCTTGGCGAGCTTGCCATGGGGGATGGCAATACCACGGCCAATGCCCGTCGAGCCCAGACGCTCGCGCTGTAAGAGCGTCTCGAAGATCTCGCGCTCGCCAAGCCCTGTCAGAGCCGCGGCGCGATGCGCCAATTCCTGAAGCGCCTGCTTCTTCGAATTGCATTTGAGCGCCGGAACGATCGCCTCGGGGCTCAGAAAGTCAGAGAGGGGCATGGGTGGTGCCTGAGTGAAGAGTTGGACGCCCTTTTAGGGGCTTTGCAGGAAAGAGGCCAGATCGAAACGGTTGCCGGCCTAAGCCGGTTCAGCCGGTAAATCGACCCAACCAATATTTCCGTCGGCCCGCCTATACACCACATTGACCCGGCTTGTCCCGGCATGGCGGAAAACCAACACCGGGGCCCCACTGAAATCGAGTTCCTCGACGGCCTGACTCACCGAGAGGGTGGCCATGGTCTTTGTCGTCTCAGCAATGACCACCGGATGAAACTCAGCCGGGGCCTCTTCATCCTCGTCGGGGGCAGCAATGACATAGGACGGAACTTCGATCGAGAAAGCGGCTGCATGATGACCGTTATGGCGGTCCTTGAGGCGCTGCTTATAGCGCCTGAGCCGCTTTTCAATCCGCTCCGCCGTCTGGACGACGGATTGGTAGGGGTCATGGGCCATCCCGTCGGCCTGAAGGGTCACGCCGGAAGACAGGTGCAGAGCGCAATCTGTCCGAAAACCGGTTCCTTCCCGCTCCACGGTCACATGACCCTGAAAGCTACCGTCGAAGAATTTGTTCACGGCGGTCGATATTCGATCCACGACCTGCCCACGCAACGCATCACCGATGTCGAGATTCTTACCCGAGACTCTGAGCGGCATTCCCCACTCCAAAGATGCGGCGGCCCGGAACAATTCCGGAAGCGCCCGATGTCACACACTCAGAGGTAGGAGTCCGATCGCGAAGAGTCAATGTGCAGTGCCGCAAAGCGGCGCGACCCAGATCAGGCCGGCTGTGCGGCCAATTGCACCATCTTGTCACGCCGACGCTCGACGGAGGATGGAATGCGGAGGCCTTCGCGGTATTTGGCAACTGTACGGCGTGCAATATCGATACCGTGATCGCGCAATTTCTGCACGATCGCATCATCAGACAAAACATCCTTAGGCGCTTCCGCATCGATCATCTGCTTGATGCGATGACGCACGGCTTCAGCCGAATGCGCGTCGCCGCCTTTTGTGGCTGCAATCGCTGCGGTGAAGAAATACTTCATTTCGAACGTGCCGCGTGGTGTTGCGACATATTTGTTCGACGTCACACGCGAGACGGTCGATTCATGCATCCC
>JAIYCE010000021.1 GCA_027488155.1 Hyphomicrobiales bacterium
CGCCCTGCCGCGGGAGTACCCGGGCTGGATGCACGAACGCCAGAGCGCCGACCGCATGACCTGGATCGCGTAGGGACGCAAAATCGCCACGCTCGCGGCGCATCCACTTGATGAGCTCGAATTGAACAAGCGTCGGAACAACACAGTTCTCAGGTGTTCCGATGCGATCTTTTAACTTTCTTCCGCACGCAGAGCCGTCGAAGATTTCAATCCAAGCGGAGGTATCGACAAGGATCATGAGAAGCGATCCGAGCGATCTCGATAATCGTTTTTGTTAGCCCCGGCGGCAATGCCAACCAAATCCTCCAGAGTGGGGACGGGCATCAAAAGAACGCCCTTACCTTTCGGGATGAAGACGAAGCGTTGGCCAGCTTCCCAGCCCTGTTCGTCTCGAACGGACTTCGGGATGGAAATCTGATGCTTGGTTGAAAGCGTGGCTGTATCATCCATTTCTTACCTTCTCATCATCGATGGCATTTAGGTAAGAATATCACGACGCATATCCTGCCGATAGTCCGCCACCCCTTTGCCTCCGCCCCGGTTTTCGGCTATAGACCCGGCCGCGTCCCCGCCAGACACCCCTGGAGGCACGGGGAGGCGAGAAACCGGCCGCTTCTGTCAGGGGCGGCCTTTGATTTTGAAGGAAGAATTCCATGTCCAAAACCGTGAAGCAGCTTAAGGCTGCCGCGCGTCCGAAGAGCGGCAAGGGGGCCGCCCGGGCTGTGCGTCGTGACAATCGCATCCCAGCCGTCATCTATGGCGGCGGTGAAGCCCCCCTCGGCATTTCGCTCGACCATAATGAAGCGCAGAAGCTGATCTTCGCCGGTCACTTCCTGACGACGCTGTTCGAGATCGAGGTGGACGGCAAGAAGACGCGTGTCATTCCGCGCGATTATCAGCTCGATCCGGTCAAGGACATCCCGCTGCATATCGACTTCATGCGCCTGAAAGAAGGCCAGAAGATCCGCGTCGAAGTGCCGGTGCACGTTCTCAATCAGGACGCTTCGCCGGGCATCAAGCGCGGCGGCACGGTCAATATCGTGTTGCACGCCGTGGAAATGCTTGCTCCGGCCGATGCGATCCCGGCGTCGGTGGACATCGATCTGACTGGCGTTGAAATCGGCACGTCGATCCATATCAAGTCGATCAAGCTGCCGGCCGGTTGCGTGCCGGTCGATAAGTCGGACTTCACCCTCGTGACCGTCGTTGCTTCGTCGGGCATGAAGGACGAACCGGCGGCTCCGGCTGAAGCGGCGGCTCCGGCTGCCAAGAAGTAAGGATCAGGCCGCGCTTGCGCGGCCTTTTCTTATGGCTCTAGCCCCGCAGATCCTGCGGGGCTTTTTCATGTTAAGTTGACCCTATGCTGCTTCTCGTCGGTCTCGGCAATCCCGGCTCGCGCTATTCAGGCAACCGCCACAATATCGGTTTCATGGCGGTGGACGCGATGGCGCGCGCCTTTCGCGCGCCGCCTTGGAAACGCAAATTCAGCGGCGAGATCACCGAGATCGCGCTCGGGTCCGATCGCGCAATTTTGTTGAAGCCCGAAACCTATATGAACGAGAGCGGCAAGGCCGTCGCCGAAGCCATGCGGTTCTTCAAAATTCCGCTCGCCGATGTCGTGGTGTTCCACGACGAGCTTGATCTGCCACGCGGTAAGATGCGGATCAAATTGGGCGGCGGCAATGCCGGGCATAATGGCTTGCGCTCGATCACGGCCTTATGCGGCAATGATTATCGCCGCGTGCGTTTGGGGATCGGCCATCCGGGCGACAAGGCACTTGTCCATCATTTCGTATTGTCGGATTTCGATCGCGATGAGCGCGATTGGGTCGACGCGCTGTGCCGTTCAGTGGCGGAGAATTCCGCTCTGTTGGCGGACAAGAACGATTCAGAATTTCAGAACCGCGTGCATCGCGCGATGGATGGCGTGCCGGGGCAGGAGTAGCGCCGCGATGACGCGCGCAAGCCAACCATGGATTGCCGCTTTGGGCTAACGCCCTCCTCGCAATGACGATGATTTGTCTGACGCGATGGCAGTTAAGCGCCGCAGCACTTCTTGAATTTCTTGCCTGAGCCGCAGGGGCAGGGATCGTTGCGGCCGACATCCTGCGCCTTGACCATCGGCTTGCCTTTGGGCTTCGCGCCTTCGACGAAAAACCAGCGGCCATTTTCTTTGCGGAAGGTCGAGCGCTCATGATGCGCTTCGCGTTTCCGCTCGCGCGTGAAATGGGCGATGAATTCGACAATGCCTGTCGTATCGCCTTCCTTGCCATCGACTGTATCGACGATGTCGAGGCCGTCCCATGTCGAATCCTTCGACCAAGCCACCAGCGAGCCGCGATCGATGTCATGGCGCTGTTCGGGCGCAACCGATTCAATCAGATAATCGATATTGCCGACCGCGAAGGCGGAATAGCGCGAACGCATTAACGCTTCGGCCGTGGGGGGCTGTGCCTTGCCCTCGACATAGGGCTGGCAGCATGCGGCATAGGGAAGGGGTGTTTCAGCCGTCTTGCGGCAGGGGCAGGTCTTTTGTTCCATGGGCGGTGCTTAGAACAGAGGCGGGCGGGGGCGCAAGGGCGCTGAGGTGTCCGCACGCTTGCCTTTTGGGTCTCCGCTGGCCATAAGTCGCGGCAATTCCGAACAAAACCACGAATGGACGGGCCATGGGCTTTAAATGTGGCATTGTCGGCCTGCCGAATGTTGGCAAGTCGACCCTCTTCAACGCGTTGACGCAGACCGCCGCCGCCCAGGCTGCGAACTATCCCTTTTGCACCATCGAGCCGAATGTCGGCGATGTGGCAGTGCCTGATGCGCGCCTCGACGCGCTCGCCGCCATTGCGGGATCGCAGCAGATCATCCCGACGCGCATCACCTTCGTCGATATCGCCGGAATTGTGCGCGGTGCGTCGAAGGGCGAAGGTCTCGGCAACCAATTCCTCGCCAATATTCGCGAGGTCGATGCCATTGCCCATGTCGTGCGGTGTTTCGAGGATTCCGACATCACCCATGTCGAGGGCAAGATCGATCCGATTGCGGATATCGAAACGATCGAAACCGAATTGATGCTGGCCGACCTCGACTCGCTCGAAAAGCGTGTTGCGGGGTTGGAGAAGAAAGCCCGCGGTGGCGACAAGGAAGCGAAGGAATCACTCGATC
Source organism: Hyphomicrobiales bacterium (assembly GCA_027488155.1). Classification (GTDB taxonomy): domain Bacteria; phylum Pseudomonadota; class Alphaproteobacteria; order Rhizobiales; family Beijerinckiaceae; genus TNE-4. Next base: position 3,160 of record JAIYCE010000021.1, read on the forward strand.
TTGTACAGCGCTGCCTCGTGCTGTTGCAGGATGGCAGGCCTGCGCGCTTGCTCGAAAGGAAAGCCGAAGAAGAAAAAGCGTTTCAGATGCTCAATCTTCTGACCGCGAAGCCGGTGCTTTATGTCTGCAATGTCGAAGAGAGCTCGGCGCATGACGGCAACAGCTTCTCGGCGAAAGTGTTCGAGCGTGCCAAGCAGGAAGGCGCGAAAGCGGTTGTCGTTTCGGCCAAGATCGAAAGCGAAATCGCCGTTCTGCCGCCGGAAGACATGAAGGATTATCTCGAAGCGGTGGGTCTCGATGAGCCGGGCCTCAACCGGGTGATCCGCGCCGGTTATGAATTGCTGCAATTGCTCACATACTTCACGGTGGGGCCGAAGGAAGCGCGGGCCTGGACGATCACGCGCGGCACCAAGGCACCCGCCGCAGCCGGCGTCATTCATACGGACTTCGAAAAGGGCTTTATCCGCGCCGAAACCATTGCGTATGACGATTATGTTGGCTGCAAGGGCGAGGCGGGCGCGCGCGATGCAGGCAAGTTCCGCCTTGAAGGCAAGGATTACACGGTCCTCGATGGCGATGTGATGCACTTTCGCTTCAACACCTGAACCGATGCCATGCGCCGTGCGCACGGCACGGTGCTTTTGGGGCTCTTGCGACGCAGGGCGGCCTCTGCTGCAATCTGCCCATGCAGATTCAACTTCTCGACAATAAAATTGTCTTGGGTCAGGCTGCCGCCACTGCGGGGGCCTATCTTATCCGTGCCGCCATCGCGCGCCACGGTGAGGCGAACATCATCGTGGCAACCGGTGCAAGCCAGTTCGAGCTTCTGGCCCATTTGGTGAAAGCGCCAGACATAGACTGGTCGAAGGTGACGGCGTTTCATCTCGATGAATATGTCGGGTTGCCCGAAAAGCATGGCGCAAGCTTCCGGAAATATCTGCGCGAGCGGTTCGTCGCGCATGTGCCTGATCTGGGCGCGTTCATTCCCGTCAATGGCGATGGCGATGTCAAAGCCGAACTCGCGCGGTTAAACGGCCTTATCCGCGGCAAGCGGATTGCTGTTTGCTTTGCTGGCATCGGCGAGAATGCGCATCTCGCGTTCAACGATCCGCCGGCGGATTTCGAAACTGAAGAGCCTTATATTCTTGTGACGCTGGATGAAGCGTGCCGCCGCCAGCAAATGGGCGAAGGCTGGTTTCCCACCTTGGCAGATGTGCCGAAAACCGCGATTTCAATGTCGATCCGCCAGATGATGAAGGCGGACACATTGATCCTCAGCGTTTCGGATCGGCGCAAGGCGGAAGCAGTCAAAGACGCGTTGAAAGGGCCGCTGACAAATCTCTGTCCCGCATCCATCATTCGTCAGCATGGCGATTGCCGCCTTTTCGTGGATCCGGCGGCTGCTTCTTTATTGAGCCGTAAACCATGATTGTGACCGGCGGACTGTTTGATCTTCAGGTCAACGGTTTTGCCGGAATAGACTTCAACGACGCCACGCTTTCGGCTGATGACTTTCAACGTGCCCTCGAGGCGATGGCGGTCACAGGCGTTGTGCAATGCCTGCCAACTTTGATCACGGCGACAGAAGCCACGCTGGAAGCGCGCTTTGCCGCGCTCGATGCAGCGGTGGCGCAGGCACCTTTCGGCAAGGCCATGGTGCCGGGCTATCATCTTGAAGGGCCGTTTCTTAATCCTTCGCCGGGTTTTCGTGGGTGTCATCCGGCCGAGGCGATGATCACGCCCGATATTGCGCTTGTCGATCGGTTGCAGGCGCGGTTGCAGAAGCCGATTCTGCTCGTCACGATTGCACCGGAATTGCCGGGTGCAGAGGGTTTTATTCGCGCGGTACGCGAACGCGGCATCGCGGTCGCGTTAGGCCATTCTGACGCGCGCCTCGACGATGTGAAGCGCGCCGTGGCTGCGGGTGCAACGCTTGCGACTCATCTCGGCAATGGTGTCGCGCATCAGCAGCACAAATTCGATAATCCTATTTTTGCACAATTGGCCGAGGACAGGCTGATCGCCTGCTTTATCGCCGATGGAATCCACGTCGCGCCACATGCACTTGGCGTGATGTTGCGCGCGAAAACGCGCGCGCGGTCAATCCTCGTCACCGACGCTGTGGCGGGTGCGGCTGCGCCGCCAGGTCTTTATCCTTTTGCGGGAATGCAGGTGGAGCGTGGCACCGATGGTGCCGTGCGCGAACCTGGTGCACCGCATCTGGCAGGTTCTGCGCTGACGCTCGATCAAGCGGTGCGCAATGTCGCCGCGTGGGGATTTTGCAGCTTCCAAGAAGCGGTTCTGATGGCGTCCGTGCATCCGCGTGCTGCATTGGTCGATGCCGCAGCGCGGCATGGCGCGGTCTTGCTGGAAGGGGAAGTGCGCTGGTCTGACGATCAGCGTGTGGTTGAAACGACGCTGGCGGGAGAAACGCTCTACGCAGCGTCATGACATCTCGGGGGAGAGACATGACTGAGTTTAATCGCAGAATCGTATTGGGTGGACTTGCCGGTGTGGCAGCTTTTGGTGCCACCGGTGCACGCGCGGCGCATCCGGCCCTACCGAAAGCGCCGGTTACGATTTCCATCATCGATGTCGGCGGCGCGTTGGCCTTGTTGCAACCGGGCTTTGAGGCTTATCGCGCGGCCAAGCCCAATCTCGTTTCGAAATTCAATTTCGTAAAAGCGCCAGCGCCCGAACTCGCCGCCAAAATCAAGGCGCAGGTCGATGCAGGAAAGCCCGATCTCGATCTCGTGCTGACGGGCAGCGATGGTCTCGCGGCGGGCCTGGATCAAAAGCTCTGGGTGCAGTTGTTCCCTCAATACAATGATGCGTTCCCGAACATCGAGCAGAATTACGAACCGGCTGCGCTCAATCTCTTCAAGGCGCAAGGCCAAGGCTATGGCGTGGTATGCGCCTATTATCCGTCCGGTCCGCTGATCGAATACATGCCCGATCGTGTGAAGACGCCGCCGACGACCGCACAGGAATTGCTTGCATGGGCGAAAGCCAATCCGGGCAAATTCCTTTATGCACGTCCGGCCAATTCAGGCCCGGGCCGCACCTTTATGATGGGGCTGCCTTATATTCTCGGTGATAAGGATCCGAAAGATCCCGTCAATGGCTGGGAGAAGACGTGGGCTTATCTTGAAGAGCTCAATCAATACATCGATGCCTATCCGACCGGGACCGGCATTACGATGAAGGAATTGGGCGAAGGCTCTCGTGACATCATTATCTCGACGACGGGATGGGACATCAATCCGCGCGCGCTCGGCATCGTGCCGAAGGAAGCGAAGATCGGCACGCTCAAGGGCTTCCACTGGGTATCGGATGCATTCTTCATGACCGTGCCGCGTGGCTTGTCGGATGACAAGATGGCGGTACTGCTCGATTTGATGGCCTTTATTCTGACGCCGAAGATCCAAGCCTTCACTTATGACGAGGGCTATCTCTATCCCGGCCCTGCGGTGAAGAATGTGCCGCTCGAATTAGCACCAGAAAAGAGCCAGCAGGTGATCAAGGAGTTCGGCCGTCCCGAATATGCCTCGCTCATCGCCAATAATCCGATTGAATTGCCGCTCACGCCTGACAAGATGGTGGTAGCGTTCCGCATCTGGGACGAAAAGATCGGATCGAAAAGAAAGAAATGAAGCCCAAGCTTTATTTTGAGGACTTCGTGCCCGGCAGCAGCGCGACCTATGGCGCGCTGCCTGTCGAGCGTGCTGAAATCATCGCCTTTGCGGCACAATATGATCCGCAGCCGATGCATCTCGACGAGGCGGCCGGTGCTAAAAGCATGCTCGGCGGGCTGGCGGCTTCCGGGTGGCAGAGCTGTGCTTTCCTTATGCGCCTCATCGCCGAAGAGTTCGTGGCTCATTCCGCCGGCATGGGTGCGCCCGGCGTCGATGAGGTGAAATGGATGCGGCCTGTGCGACCCGGCGATGTGCTTAGCGCGCGCCACACCGTGCTTGAGGCGCGCGAGTCGAAATCGAAAGCTGATCGCGGCTTCGTCAAATTTCGCTTTGAATTGATGAATCAAAAAGGCGAAGTGGTGATGGAGCAGGTTAATTCCATCATTTTTGCACGCCGGGATGCTGCGGCATGAATTATTTCGAGGATCTCGAGATCGGTCATGTAGTCGAGCTCGGCCAGCATTATTTCAGCGCCGATTTCATCAAGAATTATGCGCGCGTCTACGATCCGCAATCCTTCCACCTCGACGAAGCCGCCGCCGCTGAGAGCCATTTCGGCGCGCTCTGCGCCTCGGGTTGGCAGACCGGTGGTGTGTGGATGCGGCTCATGGTCGAGCATGTGAAGTCTGAAACGCAGAAGGCGATGGCTGAGGGCCGTAAGCCAGCGACGCTTGGGCCTTCGCCGGGCTTTCGCGATCTCAAATGGTTGAAGCCCGTCTATGCGGGGGACACGATCACTTATTTCTCTACCATCACCGGCAAGCGCGAAAGCGTATCGAAGCCGCGCTGGGGATTGGTGACGCACCACAACACAGGCGTGAACCAGAAGGGCGAACGCGTATTCGAATTTCTCGGTACGGTGTTTTGGGAGAGGCGGCCGGGGTAGATCCCTGTTCGTTTTAAAGATGGAGCGCTTCGCCGTTTCGCTCCTCGCAATGACGAGATTTACTCTCAACAGGCGAGGCTATTTCTTCTTCTTTGGCTTTGCTTCGCCGCCGCCCCAATTGTGTGTGCCCATATCGTCGTCGGTCGGTTTGTGGGCGCGGGTTTTCGGTAGATTGGCGGCGTTGCCGTAAGTGCGTTCGCCCTCATAGCGGCCGGCTTTGCCTTCGACGTCGGATTGCCGCGCCATCGGGTCGTCGGCCAGCACGAGTTCGGTTGCTTGCAGGCGCTTGATTTCGTCGCGTAGCCGCGCCGCTTTTTCGAATTCGAGATCGGCTGCCGCCTCGCGCATCTGCTTTTCGAGATCGGCTAGCGTGGCCTTCATATTGTGTCCGGCGCTCTTCTGATCGGCGAGGCCGAGATCGACGCGGACATGGTCGCGCTCATAGACGCTGTCGAGAATATCGCCGATAGAGCGCTTCACGCTTTCGGGTGTGATGCCATTGGCGGTGTTCCACGCTTCCTGCTTTTCGCGGCGGCGATTGGTTTCGGCAATCGCGCGCTCCATCGAGCCCGTCATATGATCGGCATAGAGGATGACGCGGCCATCGACGTTGCGCGCTGCACGTCCGATGGTCTGGATGAGCGACGTCTCTGATCGCAGAAAGCCTTCCTTATCGGCGTCGAGAATGGCAACGAGGCCGCACTCGGGAATGTCTAAGCCTTCGCGCAGAAGGTTGATGCCGACCAATACGTCGAACGCACCGAGGCGCAGATCGCGGATGATTTCGATGCGTTCGATTGTGTCGATATCCGAATGCATGTAGCGCACGCGTACGCCATTCTCGTGCAGATATTCTGTGAGCTGTTCAGCCATGCGCTTGGTGAGTACGGTCACAAGCGAGCGGTAGCCTTGTGCGGCCGCTGTGCGGACTTCGCCGAGCAGATCGTCCACCTGCGCGCGCGCCGGACGGATTTCAACGTTCGGATCGATGAGGCCAGTTGGACGAATGACCTGTTCGACGAAGACACCGCCTGCTTTTTCCAATTCCCAATTGCCGGGCGTGGCCGAGACATGCACGGTCTGTGGGCGCATGGCCTCCCACTCTTCGAAGCGCAGCGGACGATTGTCCATACAGGAAGGCAGACGGAAGCCATATTCGGCAAGGGTTGCCTTACGACGGAAGTCGCCGCGATACATGCCGCCGATCTGGGGCACGGTGACATGGCATTCATCGGTGAAGACGAGTGCATTGTCGGGCAGATATTCGAACAGGGTCGGCGGCGGCTCGCCGGGCTGGCGGCCGGTGAGATAACGCGAATAGTTTTCGATGCCTTGGCAGGAGCCGGTCGCTTCCAGCATTTCGAGATCGAAGATGGTACGTTGCTCGAGACGTTGCGCTTCCAGCAAGCGCCCCATCTTGATCAATTCGTCGAGGCGCTTCTTGAGTTCATCCTTGATGCCCTTCACAGCCTGATTCAATGTCGGGCGTGGCGTGACATAATGTGAGTTGGCGTAAATCTTCACGCTTTCGAGATCGTTCGTTTTCGATCCGGTGAGCGGGTCGAATTCGACAATGCTCTCGACTTCGTCGCCAAACAGCGAGATGCGCCAGGCTCGATCTTCATAATGCGCTGGGAAAACCTCGATGATGTCGCCGCGCACACGGAACGCGCCGCGCTGGAAATCGCCGCCGGAGCGTTTGTACTGCAACGCGGCCAGATCGGCGAGGAGTTGACGCTGATCGAGCCGTTCGCCGACTTTCACAGCGAATGTCATAGCGGTGTAGGTTTCGACCGAGCCGATACCGTAAATGCAGGAGACGGATGCAACGATGATCACGTCGTCGCGTTCGAGCAGCGCACGCGTAGCGGCGTGGCGCATGCGATCAATCTGCTCGTTGATCGTCGATTCTTTTTCAATGTAGGTGTCTGTCCGCGGCACATAGGCCTCGGGTTGATAATAGTCATAGTAGGACACGAAATATTCGACGGCGTTGTCCGGAAAGAACGATTTGAACTCGCCATAGAGCTGGGCTGCCAATGTCTTGTTCGGTGCAAGAATGAGCGCTGGGCGCTGCGTCTTTTCGATCACCTGAGCCATAGTGAAGGTTTTGCCGGAGCCGGTGACGCCAAGCAGAACCTGATCGCGTTCGCCGCGCGCGGTCACGCCTTCGACGAGTTCAGCAATGGCATTGGGCTGGTCGCCGCGCGGTTCGAAGGGCGAGACGAGACGGAAGGGGCGTCCGCCTTCCGATTTTTCGGGGCGCTCGGGGCGGTGCGGTGTCCACACCACGTCGGGTTTCAGAAAAGGATTACCGCTCTCGAGCAGTTGTTTCAGCGCATCCATCGATGCGCCGGCACCAGTCATGCCTTGTGGAATGGCCTCGTCGCGGTCGCGCACGACATTGCCTTGCCGGACGCGTTTGGGACTATCGCCCAGCATCTTGTCCCGTGTGAGACCGGTATCGCGTCGGCGATCGCCCGGCGTGAGCGGGATATCGATATCGAAGCTTTGGGGCGCCTCATCGAACCCCGGTTCGCGTGCGAGGCCGGGGCTAAGGAGTTGCGCCAGATGCGGCTCAAGCGGTCTCAGAGCGGGCTTGGACGCTTTAGAGCGTGGCGCAGAGGATTTCGGCGTTTTGGGCATGAGGGGAAGATGGCGGGCGGCCCCGCGCGCGGCAAGGGCTGTACCCTCATAGAAGTGCGTGGTTCACCGGCATTTTTCCTCACGGCTTCGTCCAGTTATGATGGCCCTGCCGACACAAAGGCCATTGCGGGTTGGTGCGATGCCCTCAGCCAGTGGCTTGACATGGATTTTGGCTTAGTTTGAGCAGTAAGCTGAAATGAAATGGCCGCGGCTCACAGTTCAGCAATAAATGCCATAATTTTGCCACGAAAAAGCCACAAACTGGGGATAACTCATACGGATCGAATTGGCCATGACGAACTGGGCCGCCGCCTGAAAACGGGCGCACGTTTCAGCCTCCTCTACCAATATTCGACTAATCGGGCGGGTAACCGCTCAAACGTGCACACCGAAGACAAGGACTACTTCCATGGCGACCGGAACGGTTAAGTGGTATAATGATACTAAAGGTTACGGCTTCATCCAACCGGATGAAGGTGGCAAGGACGTTTTCGTCCATGCAACGGCTCTTGAACGCGCTGGCATGCGCGGCCTCAAGGAAGGCCAGAAGATCGGTTACGAGTTGCAGACTGACCAGCGTTCTGGCAAGCAGTCGGCCGGAAATCTTCGCGCCGTTTGATACGGCAGTAGGCGAGACCCGCTAGGGTCTCCAATGCTGACCGCCGTTCCCGCGAACGGCGGTTTTTTGTTTGGGACCAGAACGGAGTACCGATGGCTAAGGAACAGCTCATCGAATTCGAAGGACGCGTGACCGAAATCCTTCCCGACGCGCGCTACCGGGTCGAACTCGACAGCGGCCACACCATCATTGCCTACACTGCAGGCAAGATGAAGAAGAACCGCATCAAGACGCTCGCGGGTGACCGCGTAACGGTTGAGATGTCACCTTATGACCTTGAGAAAGGTCGCCTGATCTTCCGTCATAAGGATGAGCGCGCCGCCTCCTCAGCGCCGCGTCCGCCTCAACGCGGTGGGCCACCCCGCCGCCGTTAAACCAAGGTTCCCGGTTGAGCCAGCACCGTTGAACGGTTCAGGGGCAGAGGGCCGTCTCACGGTTTTCTTCTCTCCCTGTCCGGACGTTATTCGCGATGCCGTCGCTCTCGCCGCAGTTTTATCTTCCGATCCTCCTGCTTATTGCCTCCAACGTCTTTATGACGGTGGCGTGGTACGGGCATCTCAAATTCAAAAGCGTGGCGCTTCCCCTGGTCATTCTCGCCAGTTGGGGCATTGCGTTCATCGAATATTGCCTCGCGGTGCCAGCCAACCGCATCGGCCACGCGGTCTATTCCGCTGCTGAACTCAAGACGATTCAAGAAGTCATCACGCTGATCGTCTTCGCCGGATTTTCAGTTTTCGTCTTGAAGGAGCCGCTTGGTTGGAACCATGCGATCGGATTTCTTCTTATCGCGCTTGGTGCTGCGTTCGTCTTTCGCGGCTAAACTCCGTCACCGCCGCATAGCAGCCGCCATCAAGGCGGGCATTAGGGCGATTCCCTTACGGTATGACCAGTTCGGGCCATTGTTCTCTCGCCGTGATAGAGGCGTGGGATTGGCTGGGCTTTCAGGCGGAAGACGCCTTTTTGCCACCGGTTTCGGCTTGCCCTTGGGCCGGGGGGCGACTAGCTTCGCGCCGTTCTTTCACAAAGCTGCCCGGAGTTGCCGCCATGGCCTTTCTTGCCGATGCCCTCAAGCGCGTGAAGCCTTCTGCCACCATCACGATCACGCAGAAAGCGCGCGACCTGAAAGCACAGGGCCGCGACGTGATCAGCCTTTCGGTTGGCGAGCCGGATTTCGACACGCCGCAAAACATTAAGGATGCTGCCATCGACGCCATCCGCCGTGGCGAGACAAAGTACCCGCCCGTTTCCGGTATCGTGCCGCTGCGTGAAGCTATTGCGGCCAAGTTCAAGCGCGAAAACGGGCTCGATTATAAGCCGTCGCAGACCATCGTCTGCACTGGCGGCAAGCAGGTGCTCTACAACGCCTTCGTCGCAACGCTGAACCCGGGCGACGAAGTGCTGATCCCTTCGCCCTATTGGGTCAGCTATCCCGATATGGTGCTGTTGTGCGGCGGAGAACCAACCTTCGTTGAGACGCGGCTTGAAAACAATTTCAAGTTGCAGGCGGCTGATCTCGATCGCGCGATCACGCCGAAGACGAAATGGTTGATCCTCAACTCCCCGTCGAACCCGACGGGTGCCGCCTATACCTATGACGAGTTGAAAGCGCTCACCGATGTTCTGATGAAGCACAAGCATGTGTGGATTCTCACCGATGACATGTATGAGCATCTCACCTTCGGCGATTTCAAATTCTTCACGCCGGCACAGATCGAGCCGAATTTGATAGATCGGACGCTGACAATGAATGGCGTCTCGAAGGCCTATGCCATGACCGGTTGGCGTATCGGCTACGCTGCGGGTCCCGATCTTCTGATGAAGGCGATGGATATGGTGCAGGGCCAGCAGACTTCGGGTGCCAGCACGATTTCGCAATGGGCGTCGGTGGAAGCACTGAACGGTCCGCAGGACTTCATCGCACAGTCGCGCAAAGTGTTCGAAGGTCGTCGCGATCTCGTCGTGTCGATGCTCAACCAAGCGAAGTTCATCAAATGCCCGGTGCCGGAAGGCGCCTTCTATGTCTATCCCTCGATTGCGGACGCGATTGGTAAAAAGGCACCCTCCGGTAAGGTAATTGCAACGGACGAAGATTTCGTCACCGAGCTTTTGGAATCCGAGGGCGTGGCGGCCGTGCATGGCACGGCGTTTGGTTCGGGTCCCAATTTCCGCATTTCTTATGCGACATCCAACGAGCTGCTTGAAAAGGCCTGCGCTAAAATTCAGCAATTCTGTGCAAGCTTACGTTGAACAATTAAAGTTTCACTCAATTTACAATAGAAAGGCCGCGAATTTTGCGGCCTTTTTTCATTTTTTGCTTGCGTAAATTTAAATCTCCGTTCTTCTTTTCGGTGCTGGAATAGATAATTTTTAAAAAGCATCGAAAAGAGGGTGGTCATGACGAAGCCAATCACGCGCATTGCGCTTAATTTCAAAGCTAATCTTGGTAAGGAAAGCGACGGTCGGCAGATTATCCGAAATCTTTGGGCTCAGCTTGAAGGGTATTTCAACATCGAAGTTGCAACTAAATCTCCACATTATACGATTTCCTATAATTATCACCCCAAGGCTACTCGCCCTTCAACCGGCGGGAAGTACGCTGTCGACTTGCGTGGACAACAAGGTTTACGAGATGAGATCATTATGCATGAAACATTTCATGCTTTAGGTCATATGCACCACAGTAAATTGCATCCGAGATTTACAGTGAGGAGACAATCTGTCAATCAAGGTCCAGCGCTCAGGATCGAAGACTTTATGTTACTGCAGTCGAGATTTGGTTCACGCGAATCAACAGCTATGCAGACAACATATAGTTGGGATTATAGCCAAGAGAAAAAAACCTATTTTGTAACTAGAAAATTTAGTGACGCTAACAGCCCAGAGGTATCAGCTAACACTCGAAGCCTTTCCGAGGAATATCTCTACGATTTTCTTTGGAGTGGAACCGGGTATAATATTTTAGACTTTTCGAAATATACGACCCGCCTTCGGATCGATCTTAGAGCGTCAGAGACAAATGAAAAAGGAGTGATTATCGGCACTCGCCTTTTCGGAACACGAACAGATTTCAAGAATAACTGGTTTGGTCTGAACATCATTAACGTGCCTGGCGTCAAACTGGATGAAGCATGGGCCGGGGCGAGCGATGATCTAATCACAGGCAATCAATACGATAACAAGATCTTTGGGAAGGCAGGAAAAGATACGCTCTTTGGCCTCGGCGGTCGAGATACCCTTGATGGTGGAGATAACATCGACTCTGTCGATTATTCCAAGGATGATAGTGAAGGCGGTCGCAAAGGCGTCATTGTCAACCTTTCCACGATGATGATGAGCCGGGGAGAAACATCGGTCAATGGTGGGACTGCGATCGATGGGTTCGGTGCAATAGACACGCTTGTCAGTATCGAAGGCATAATCGGAACACGCCATGGCGATTATTTTTTCGGCTCTGATCAGGATAACATATTCGCTGGATTGGCGGGTCAAGACACGATCGACGGCCAAGGAGGCCAAGATACGGTCGATTATAGTGGAGACCATGCCGCTGTTGGCCTCAAGGGTATCGTTGTCAAGCTCAATATGAACTCAGCGCTCGATGGTTTTGGTCATCAAGATACGCTGTCTGCGATCGAGAATGTGATTGGCACTCACTTTGCGGACGACATAATTGGTGATGCGAATGCGAACAAACTTGATGGAAGAACAGGAAACGACACGCTCGATGGCGGTGAAGGTAACGATAGTTTGAGCGGCGGGTTCGGCAGCGACATATTCGTTTATGGAAAAGGCTACGGTGCCGATCTTGTGACCGATTTCGCTGCCACCGGCAAAGGGCATGATGTTCTGTCGATTTCGTTGAGCCTTGCGCGGGACATAACAGACCTTATGAGTAAAGCGACGCAGACGATATTGGGTGATCTCAAGTTTGAATTTGGCAATGGCGATACGCTGACACTTCGATCTGTTAGGAAGGCGGCGTTAGGCGTCGAGGATGTCCGCTTCTTTTGAAGCTATCTTCCGGACCGCGCCAGGGAACGCATTGGCTGTCTTGCGGTTGAGGTACATTCACCTCAACCGTGGAGACTCTTTCATGTCCTGTTCATCCTTGCGTTGGGTCGCCTGCGGCCTCGCTACAGTTCTCGCCCTTCCTGCCATGGCGCAATCGACCGGTACGACAAGCCGCATCGGAGCCTTAGAATGCACTGTGGCCGGTGGGCCCGGTTTCATCATCATTTCAAGCAAAACTTTGTCCTGCACCTTTAAGCCTACGCGCGGACGACGGGAAACTTATGTCGGGACCATTCGTAAATTCGGTCTCGATATTGGCGCGACGCAGAAAGGCAAAATTGTGTGGGCCGTGTTAGCACCAACAGCCAGCGTGCGGCCTGGTGCTCTGGCGGGCGATTATGTCGGCGTGAGTGCGGAAGCCACCGTGGGCGCGGGCGTGCAAGCGAATGTGCTCGTGGGTGGATTCAATAAATCCTTCAATCTGCAACCACTCTCGGTTGGTGGACAGACAGGGCTGAACATTGCCGCCGGTGTCTCCGAGTTGACGCTTGAACCTGCTGGTCCGCTGCCGCCTCCTGCGCGTTGAACGATTGTTCTTTATGGGCCAAGAAAAAAGCCCCGCGAAAGCGGGGCTTTTCTGCATTATGTTATTGTATCAGAATTTATAGTTGAGGCCGGCGCGGACGATGTTGCCATCCATCTTCGCACGGGCTGCCGAGGCTGGAAGCGTGCCGCCGGCGACCACATAATTCTTGCTGCCGAGATCGTAGTAGAGATATTCGAGCTTCGTTGTGATGTTGTTGGTGATGGCGTATTCGACACCGGCACCGAGCGTCCAACCGAAGCGCGTATCGTCATTCTTGCCCTGCCAAAGGTCGACTGTCGCAATACCTGTCGTGTTGACATAGCTGGCGCTGAGCGAGCTTGAGGAATTGACGTTGCCCCAGGCCAAACCACCGGTGCCGTAAATCATCCAGCGATCGATGGCGTAGCCAATACGGCCACGCAATGTCGCGAGCCAGTCCGCGCCAATCTTACCGGTGCTTGTAACCGATGCGCCGCCGATGCCCGCGCCGGGATAGCCGCTTGGATAGGCAACCGTCGCCGAACCTGTTTTGCCGCTGTCGAGCCAGACCCAGTCGCCTTCCACACCAAGCACGAATTGGTTGATCTGCCAGTTGTAACCAGCCTGAATACCGCCGGTGAAGCCGTCGGAGTCGGTATTGATGCCAGTGGGGAAATAGCCCGCGTAAAGGGGATTTGAGTACAGCGTCAGATCGTTGTTACCCCAATTATAGCCGACGTTCAGACCGATATAGAAGCCGGTCCAAGTGAAGACTGGCGCCGGAGGAACATAGGGTGGAGCTGTCGTCCGCGATGGGAGATCAGCGGCGAGGGCAGGTAGGACGGCCGCGGCAAAGGCGGTCGAAAGCAGAATACGCTTTAACATTGCTCACTCCTTGCATGCACACCGGACGGCGCCGGAATCGAGAGGATCAATGCTAAAAGTAACGTAACGTAAGATTTATGTCTGTGATGAAATTGCAACTTATAAGAGTATAAATATAATATATTTTGATATATATGAAAAAAAGATAATGTTTAGCTTACGTTAAATACAGTATAGCTCAAGTATAAATATCCATAAAAAAGGCCCGATCAAAAGATCGGGCCTTGAAGTCAGATCGGACAAAGCCCGAAAACTTCCAGAGGGGAACGGTTTGCGGAGGGCGCTGCACCGGGAGGGGATTGGTGAGGCCCAAGCTAACCGTCAATACTATGCGTTTGGAGAGACCTGCGAGCAATGCATATGGCAGCATGTCTGCCCATTATTTTATGCAATGTTAGTGTGGGTTTGCGGCCTGAAAAGCTTCAGGCAGTGAACAAAACTTCATTCCTGATGCGCTCCATGGCGATCAGTTGATCCAGAATGCGCCCTTGAAACTCGCCATTGAGCGCAACGAAAACGCGGCGTCTGTCATCCTTGTCCGGGCTGCGGGTAATGCGGCCATTACGTTCGAGTTCTTCGATCCGTCGTAATGCGGTTGTTACCGGAAGGCCGGATGCGAGACATAGGCTTGTCACCGAGACGGCGCGGTCTTCGAAGCGTGCCGCGCAAAGCTCTAAAACCATGGCCCAGACTGGATCACCCTGCTCATCTCTCACAGCCCGACGGCGCAAGCGCAGGAATTCGAGTTCAAGGCGAACCAAAATAGCTAGTTGTGCCTCAGTCAGGATGGCAGGTTGGGCTTCAGCTTTTGTGGGGGCGCTCATCGGGTCTGCATGGCTAAGCGGATTTCAGAGCAACCACAAAACATTGAATCCCTGTCGCATAAAGCGGCTTTTTTACGTTATTGAGGCGGAAAACCCTGAAATGGGTTTAGGATTAATCGAGACGCTGCGTCACGCGCGTCCCATCGGCTCTATTTGATCCAATTCGGATGAATGCTGGGGCGAAGCCTCTGCAGCAGCGGCCTCAAGAAGACCGCGGAGATCTTCCGCAGACCAGAAGCTCAGCGCAGCGCAATTTGCATGAGCCGCCAGTTCGATCGTGAGATCCTCAAGTGGCATGCCGATGCTTCTGGCTTCGGTAACAAGTGCCGACAGATGACGGTTTACAAGGCGCGAAACGTCAAAGCTTGATCGAGACAACATAATAACTCCCAAAAAATGAGGCTTGCCGAAGCAAGCAGGAAACAACACCTAAGATCATTTTAAGGTTCCATGGCGGCAGCGTCAAACCGCCGATGCGCTAAAGGCCACACTATCCGCGATAGCGCCGACAGCCTCGAATTCTTGCCCCGCGTTGGCAATCATTTTGCTCTTTTACCTTGAACATTGCTGTCTTGGTGAGAAATGGGGCCAAAATGATCAAGAAACATGCATTCACATCGCTCATTCGGAGCACAACGCGCATGAAAGTGGCAGGCGCGGCGATGGCTTTGTTGATGTCGGGTGCCGCTATGGCCGCCGATGCTACGGCGAAAAAAGATAATGCGCCGCCGCCGCCGCCTGCATCTGTACCCTTCGATTTCGTCGTCGGCGCGCGTGGCATGACAGACTACAACTTCCGCGGGATTTCACAGTCAAACCGGAATCCTGCAGTGCAGGCCTATGGCGAACTGCAGTTCATGGACAATTTATTCTATGCCGGGGTATTTGGAAGCTCAGTCGATCTTGCAACCAAGCCGTCGATGGAAATCGATCTCACCTTCGGCATTCGTCCGAAGTTTGGGGATTTCACATTCGACTTTGGCGGCATCGGATACATTTATCCGAACGAAAAGCAGCTGATCGATAATGGCGTGATCTGGACGCCGAGAAACACAGACATGTTCGAATTGGCGGGAAAGGGCGCGTATACTTGGCAAGATCTCACGGTCGGAGCCAATGTCTTTTGGGCATGGAATTGGCTCGGGACAGGAGCGCAAGGCACCTACACGTCGCTGACAGCCAAATACAACACGCCTTTCCTGAAAGGTGGCTACATCTCCGGTGAAATCGGTCGCTACTTCCTCGGCACGACAAATGCGACGCTGGGGAGCATTCGCCTGCCTGATTACACCTATGGCAATATTGGCGTCGGCTATACCTATCAGATTGCGACACTCGATCTGCGCTACCACGACACCAACCTGTCGAAGAGCCAGTGTTTTACACTCACATCTGACCCTTCTGGTGTTTATAGCGGTAGCGGCAAGTCGAATTGGTGCGGACAGGCTTTCATTGCGACGCTCTCAGTCGATATCACCGGCAGCCAGACGGGCATTTTCGCGCCGTCGAAATAAACTACCCTGAACAAAACGGATAGGGCGCCTCTCGTGGCGCCCTTTTCGTTTTCAAGCGCATGAAAAACCCCGCGTGAGCGGGGTGATTCAGGCGATCAATTGTCCAAGAAGCTTCTCAGCTTGCGTGAGCGGCTCGGGTGTTTGAGCTTGCGTAGCGCCTTCGCTTCAATCTGGCGAATACGTTCGCGGGTCACCGAGAATTGTTGTCCCACTTCTTCGAGTGTGTGGTCGGTGTTCATACCAATGCCGAAGCGCATGCGCAGCACGCGCTCTTCGCGCGGGGTGAGCGACGCCAGAACCCGCGTCGTCGTCTCACGCAGATTGGACTGGATGGCAGCGTCGATCGGCAGGATCGCATTCTTGTCTTCAATGAAATCACCAAGATGCGAATCTTCTTCGTCACCAATCGGCGTTTCCAGTGAGATCGGCTCTTTCGCGATCTTCAAGACTTTGCGCACTTTCTCGAGCGGCATTGCGAGCTTTTCCGCCAGTTCTTCTGGCGTCGGCTCACGACCGATTTCGTGCAGCATCTGGCGCGACGTCCGCACGATCTTGTTGATCGTCTCGATCATGTGCACTGGAATACGAATCGTGCGGGCTTGGTCTGCGATGGAGCGGGTGATCGCCTGGCGGATCCACCACGTCGCATAGGTCGAGAATTTATAACCGCGGCGATATTCGAATTTATCGACCGCCTTCATCAGGCCAATATTGCCTTCCTGGATCAGGTCAAGGAATTGCAGGCCGCGATTGGTGTACTTCTTGGCGATTGAGATCACGAGGCGCAGATTGGCCTCGACCATTTCCTTCTTCGCCTGACGCGCTTCGCGCTCGCCCTTCTGCACGAGATGGACGATGCGGCGGAATTCCTGAATTTCAAGACCTGTCTCAGATGCAAGGGCGTGAATATCCTGACGGATATCGCGAATGCCATCTTTCTCAGCGGCAACGAATTGCTTCCACCCTTTGGTGCCAAGCTTCGACACGCGCAGGAGCCATTTCGGATCGAGCTCCGAGCCTTGATAGTTCTTGAGAAAGTCTTCGCGGCCGACCTTGTGGCTTTCGGCAAGGCGCAGCAAACGGCCTTCAAGACCCATCAAGCGCTTATTGATGTCGTAAAGTTGCTCCACCAGCGCATCGATGCGGTTCTGGTTCAGAGAAAGAGATTTCACGAAGGCGACGATCTCTTCCTTCAGCTTCTTATATTTGCGTTCCTGCGCCGGGCTCAGCGAATCGTTCTGCAGCTTGGCCTCGACCTTCTGATCCTGGAGGCGGCGCAGCTTTTTGTAGGTGTCGGCAATGCTGTCGAAGGTTTCGAGCACCTTCGGCTTCAATTCGGCTTCCATAGCCGAGAGCGACACGTTGTTTTCCATGTCGTCTTCTTCGAGATCGCCTTCAGGGATCTCAGGTTCGACGCTTTCCTCTGCCTCGACGCCGCTATCGGCATCGATCTTTGGCGCGCCGCGGCCTTCGGGGCCGGCATAGGTCGCCTCAAGATCGATGATGTCGCGCAAGAGAACCTTGCCGTCGTTCAGCTCATCGCGCCAGATGATGATGGCTTGGAAGGTGAGAGGGCTTTCGCAAAGCCCTGCAATCATCGCTTCGCGACCGGCCTCGATGCGCTTCGCAATGGCGATTTCGCCCTCGCGTGACAAAAGCTCCACCGAGCCCATCTCGCGCAGATACATGCGGACCGGATCGTCGGTGCGTTCGCCGGGCTCAGATTTCTTCTCGGTCGTTGCGATGGCGCGTGGCGACGCTTCAACGAGATCGCCGCCTTCCTCGTCATCCGCCTCGTCTGCACCTTCAGCCGCGCCGTCTTCGCTCGCCTCTTCAGGCTCGACAACGTTGATGCCCATTTCATTGAGCATCGCGTAAATGTCTTCAATCTGATCGGATGTGGTCTGGTCCGAGGGTAGAACCTCGTTCAACTCGTCATAAGTGACATAACCGCGTTTTTTCGCGGTTTTGATCATTTTTTTAACAGCGGCATCGGTCAAGTCCAGAAGAGGACTGTCCGTCTGCGCGGCCTCGATGACCTCGCCTTCCTGCTTCTCATTCGTCTTCGTGGCCATGGCCCGATTGCTCCACACCCTTGCCCGCCCGTCCGCGGGAGGGTTCAACACGCATCACGAGGCAGACCGGAACCATAGTCCCGCCGCCCCCAGCCGGCCTGACGAGACCGAGTTTCATTGACGCGCCCGCCCCGATACCATTTAGATTCCGGAGCAGGTAAACCCCCATTTCAAACACAACCGTCCGGGTTACCCCCCGGGCCGCAGACGGTCTATATCGGCTTCGATGCCCTCAAGTGCTTGAATCTGCTCCGTAATGTCGCGGACCCAAGCCAGATTGGCGTCGCTGGCATCTTCAGCCAAAGCCCGCTCGGCCGAGCGGAGTTCCGTATTTAGCGTCAAAGCCCGGCGATGCAAGGCCAGCGATTGCTTTAATAGATCATCCGGCGACAGGCCTGGCTTGCCATCTCGGAGGACCATTCCATCGGCGGATGACAAAGCGAGCTTAACGCGCGCGATTAACTCGCCATGCCCGCGGCTTACCAGAACGGCGGCGAGATCACTGCTGGTGTTTCCTTCAGCCGCGAGATTGAGAAGCGCGGCGGCCAGATCCGACGCATCCCGATGTTTCCATTCGAGTTCCGCCAGGGTCTCGGCGTGGTGCCGGAAGAGGGCCGGGTGCTCGACCATCATCAGCAGGATCAGCGCCTCGCGCGGGGATACAGCCTTGGCAGCACTACGGCTGAAAAGTGCGCTGCGTAGAAGGCTCTCGCTGGGCCGCAGCGGCATATTTTGCTGCTGCTGGTCGCGGTAGCCCCGACGCTGGTTAAATCCGGCCTGCATCGGATTGCGGCGATTATAACCCCCGCGGGGGGCCGGTGCTGGCATCAGTGCTGCAAGTCGGTTCTCAATCTCGGCACGGTAATGTTTGCGGAGATCCTCGTCACGGATGGATTGCAGAAGGGTCTTCAGCCGCTTTTCCAAAGAGGCGCGGCGTTCGGGTGTGTCGAGCGGCCCTGCTTCAACTTCACGCGTCCACAACATGTCGACCAGCGGGCGTGCGTTGGAGAGGACGCTTTCGATGGCCGGGCGACCGCCCGCGCGGGCCAAATCGTCAGGGTCTTGGCCTTCGGGCAAAAGCGCGAACCGCAACGATCGCCCCGCCTCGAGTTGTGGCAGGGCGATATCGACGGCACGGAAGGCGGCGCGCCGACCCGCCTTGTCCCCATCGAAGCAGAGGATCGGTTCATCGGCCATCCGCCAGAGCAGCGCGAGTTGATCCTCAGTTAACGCTGTGCCGAGCGGGGCGACAGCTTCCTTCACGCCCACCATGCTCATGCCGATGACGTCGACATAACCTTCGACTGCGATGATGCGGCCTGAATCATGCGCTGCCTTGCGCGCACGATGATGATTGAACAGCACGCGACCTTTGTGAAAGAGCGGCGTATCGGGCGAATTGAGATATTTGGCTTGCGCATCCTTCGCCATCGCACGGCCACCAAAAGCAATGACGCGGCCCTTCATGTCGGCGATGGGAAACATCACTCGATCGCGGAAACGATCATATGGCACCGCGATCTCTGCATTGCTGACGAGAAGGCCAGCTTCGATCATCATCGCGCCATCGATGCCTTTGGCCGCAAGATGATCACGCAAGGCGAAACGGTCGGGCGGGGCATAACCAATGCCGAATTCGGCGCGCACTTGCGCGCTCAGTCCACGATTGTCGCAATAGGCGCGTGCGGCGCTTCCTGCACCAGTCCGCATCTGCGCTTCGAAGAAGGCCTGCGCCATCGCCATGACATCGTGGAGGTCTTTGCGACGCGCTTCCTCGGCCTCGGCCTCGCGCGAAATCTTTGGCAGGGTGACGCCTGCCTCGGACGCAAGGCGCTCAACAGCTTCGGGGAAAGAGAGGCCTTCCGTCTCCATCACGAAGGTGAAGATGTCGCCATGCTTGCCTGACGAAAAGTCGTGATAGAAAGCTTTTTGATCGTTGACGAAGAAGGACGGCGATTTTTCAGCGTTGAATGGTGAGAGCCCGCGCCACTCCTTGCCCGCCTTCTGCAATTTCACGCGCCGACCAACGACCGCCGAGACAGGCAGGCGCGAGCGGATCTCTTCGAGGAGGCCGGGCGGGAACTTCATGCCTTAGTGGTTACGCCGGACCGATGCCGGAAACCGGCCGGAAGGGGCGGCCTTCCCCGTTATCCACAGGGTTATTCCGGCAGGGTTATTCGGGAAGATCGAGGTTCGACAGGCTGAGGATGAGGCCCGGCACGAAGGCCGCTTCGAGGAAGTCGGTTTCGGCGATCATCCTTATTGATCGATAGCCCAGCGGCGATGGGGTGCGGTGGATGGTGGTTTGATAAATTTTAGCGTTGAGGACCCACAGTTCAGGAATACCAAAAGCTGCATAAACCGCCGCTTTATGACCGAGATCAAAATCCAATGACGAGTCCGCGATCTCGATCACGAGGCGAACATTACCTGCATTCAGTCCAACAGGCCCGACGGATTCCGGATAGAAAACAAAATCTGGTTCCAGATAAGTGTCATCCGCCATCCGGAAGGTGGTTTCTGGGGCAACAAATATGTCGTCACTTAAAAGCCTGTGAAACAATCGATTCAGCAGGATTTTCAGCGCTTCATGGCGCGCGCCTTTCGGGGACATGGGGACCAGCTCGCCTCCGATGAGTTCAATGCGCTCATCGGGATCGAGCAGGCCCACTTCCACCATACGCTCTACATCCGCCACGGAAAAAGCGCGGCGGGGAAGACCTTCGGCAGCCAATGTCACGGGCGCAATCATGCTAAAACAATAGCATGATCGCGGATGCGCGGGGAGCCCGTCTTTTAAGACAGTTTGGCCTTCACCGCGGCAGAGGCTTTCGCGAAATCCATGCGGCCTGCGTATTTTTCTTTCAGCTTGCCGACGACTTTGCCCATGTCCTTCATCCCCGCAGCGCCCGTATCGGCGATAGCGGCAGCAATGGCGGCATCAATCTCGGCATCCGACAATTGGGCGGGCATGAATGAGTTGATCACCGCGATCTCGGCGGCTTCCTGCTCGGCGAGCTCGGGGCGGCCATTGTCCTCGTAGATCTTCTGGGATTCCTGCCGCTGTTTGATCATCTTTTGCAGGAGCGAAAGGATCTCGTCATCGGAGAGCGGGCCTTTGCCCGTCCCGCGTGCTTCGATGTCACGGTCCTTGAGCGCGGCGCTGATCATGCGGACGGTGGCCACCTTGACCTTGTCGCCTGACCGCATGGCGTCCTTGAGGGCGGTGTTGAAAGCCTCGCGCATGGCGCACTCCAAATGTTGACGTTAAAGGGCAGGACGCCTAGGGATAGCGCCCGATCCCGGACCGCAGGGCGATTCCGCGCGCCCGCACAGACAACCGATCCGGGCCGCAGGGTTTAGGACCAAAATGGCGATGCAGCAAGATCAGGCTCCGGCTCCGGCCGGTTGGGCGGAACCGCGCGCAACAGCGCTCCTCGTGCTTGCCGATGGCACGGTGCTCGAAGGTTTCGGGATCGGCGCCGAAGGCGTGTCGCCGGGCGAGGTCTGTTTCAACACCGCGATGACGGGTTATCAGGAAATCCTGACTGACCCCTCCTATACCGGCCAGATCGTTACGTTCACCTTTCCGCATATCGGCAATGTTGGCGTGAATGATGAGGACATTGAGACGCTGAACATGGCAGCCGCTTCGGGCGTGCGCGGTGTTGTCGTGCATGCGGCGATCACAGAGCCTTCGAATTTTCGCGCGAGCCGCCATTTCGACGCGTGGCTGAAAGCGCGCGGTATTGTCGGCATTTCCGGCATCGACACGCGCGCGCTGACGGCGCTGATCCGCGACAAGGGCATGCCCAATGCCGTCATCGCGCATCATCCTGAAGGCCAGTTCGACATTCCAGCTCTGAAGAAACAGGCCGCCGAAATGCCGTCGATGGAAGGGCTCGATCTCGTGCCCGGCGTCACCTCGGCGCAGCGTTCGGTGTGGGATGAGACCAGCTGGAAGCTTGGCGAAGGCTATGGCCGCCAGAGCGCGCCGACAAAGCATGTCGTTGCCATCGATTTCGGCGTGAAGCGCAACATTCTGCGTCTTCTGGCTGATCGTGGTTGCAAGGTTACGGTCGTGCCTGCCACGACTAGCGCCGATGATATCCTCGCGCTCAACCCGGATGGCGTTTTCCTCTCCAATGGTCCGGGCGACCCCGCCGCGACGGGCGAATATTCAGTGCCGGTCATCCAGAAGCTGATCGCCGCAAACGTGCCGACCTTCGGCATCTGCTTGGGCCATCAAATGCTGGCGCTCGCTGTGGGGGCGCAGACCACCAAAATGCATCAGGGCCATCACGGAGCGAACCATCCGGTGAAGGATTTCACAACCGGTAAGGTTGAGATTGTTTCGATGAACCACGGTTTTGCGGTGGATCGCGATACGTTGCCGTCTAACGCGATCGAGACGCATGTGTCGTTGTTCGACGGATCGAATTGCGGCCTCGCGTTGAAAGACAAGCCTGCCTTCTCGGTGCAGCATCATCCCGAAGCTTCGCCCGGCCCACAGGACAGTCATTATCTCTTCGATCGTTTCGTGACGATGATGGAGACGAAAGCTCCTGTTGCGTAAACCCTGAAAAGAGTGCGATTCTTATTTCGAATCGGAGCTTTGGGATGCGCGCACTTCGTCTTCTTGCCGTCGGTTTCGCCGGATTGGCTCTCGCCACGCCGGTCGCGTCGCAATCGTCTTCATCAGCCAAGCGCGGGGAGGCGATCGTCAAGGCCAATTGCGCCGACTGCCATGCCGTGACGCGCGTTGGCGACAGCCCAAATGCGAAAGCGCCGCCATTCCGCACGCTTGGCCAGCGTTACAAGCTGGACGATCTGCAAGAAGCGCTCGCGGAAGGCATCGTCGTCGGCCATGGCGGTGCCGACATGCCGCATTTCGTGTTCGAGCCGGCGGAAATTGACGATATCATCTCCTATCTCAAACAGATCAACCGCAAGCGCTGACATGGATTGGCGCAGTTTCTGGGATGGCGATCATCCGATCTATGTGAATGCGCGCCATCGCGCTTTACACGATCAGCGGATTGCCAACGACATTATCGCGCACATCACCGCAGGCGGTCTGACCGTACTCGATTATGCGTGCGGCGAAGCGACGGAAGCGGGCCGTGTTGCACAGCATTGCGGTACGCTGATTTTGTCCGACGGCGCACCTAGCGTCCGCGACAAGCTTGGTCAGCGTTATGCCGCAACGCCGAACATCATCGTGCAATCGCCGGAAGATACGGCGCTTTTGCCCGATGGCACGGTCGATCTCGTCATCGTCAATTCGCTCTTGCAATATCTCTCGCCCGCACAGACGGCCGACTTGGCGCAGATGCTTCATGCCAAGCTCAAGCCCGGCGGTCGTCTCGTCATCGGCGATGTGATCGCGCCCGATGTCGGGCCGTTGACCGATGCCGTGGCCTTGTTGCGGTTCGGTGCTGCAGGTGGTTTTTTTCTGGCGGCGTTCGGCGGGTTGATCCGCACTGCGCTTGGCGATTACCGCAAAGTCCGCGGCGCGCTTGGGCTGACGACGTGGACAGAAACGGATTCTCTCGCCTTGTTGCGCGGCGCCGGGTTTGATGCGCGGCGGCTCCCCGTGAATTTCGGCCACAATCAGGCGCGAATGGCGTTCGAGGCCCGTAAAGCGGCCTGATGCTTAGGGCTGGGGCGGGACTGAAAATGTCCAAAACCGATTGGCCAGAAAATTCCAGAATAGGACGATGCCTGTCGTAACGACCTGGGCCGGCAGATAGGGTGCGGATAGAAGGCCCGTCAGCACAGCCATGATGAGACCCGTCAGGATAAAACCCACCACGGAGACGACCCCGAAACGCCACATGGCCTCGCGGTGGGGGCGGTCCGAGGCGAAGGCAAAGCGTCTGTTCAGGATGTAGGAGACTGCGGCACCGCCGAGAAATCCGAGCAGCGTCGCCGGCACCGGACCCATGACCCGCGCCTCAACCAGCCCGATCAGCGTGCCGTAATGGGCGACTGCCGCGATGAGGCCGACGATGACGAAGGCCGAGAATTGGCGGGCGATGAGACGCATAGGCTTCCCCGAGGACAGATCCTCCTAAACCCGAATAAGGGCGCGGGAAACCCCGTAGAGCGGGGGACAATGGCGGTTTGGCCTTTTCTCTGCCCCGATTCTCGTTTAGGAACCCGTGACTTCAGCGGGAAGTCAGATCGCGAGCCCCCGCCTGAGCCTTTCCTAACAGGTTTCATCCGGGGACAACGCCGACCTATCAGGGCCGTGCGGCCCTGTTTTTGTGCGCGCATGCCGCCCCGTGGCGGCGAGGAAAGACGAACGAGATGCCGAAGCGGACAGATATCAAATCCATCCTCATCGTCGGGGCCGGTCCCATCGTGATCGGTCAGGCTTGCGAGTTCGATTATTCGGGCACGCAAGCCTGCAAGGCGCTGCGCGAAGAGGGCTATCGCATCATCCTCGTCAATTCGAACCCCGCCACGATCATGACCGATCCAAACATGGCGGATCGCACCTATGTCGAACCCATCACGCCGGAGATCGTCGCCAAGATCATCGAAAAGGAGCGCCCCGACGCTTTGCTCCCGACGATGGGCGGGCAGACGGCACTGAATTGCGCTCTCTCCCTGAAGAAAATGGGCGTGCTCGAAAAATACAATGTCGAAATGATCGGTGCGACGGCGGAAGCCATCGACAAGGCGGAAGACCGCGAACTCTTCCGCAATGCGATGACGAAGATCGGTCTCGACACGCCGCGCTCGCACCATGTGAAAACATTGGCGATGGCGCTTGAAGCACTCACGGATATCGGCCTGCCTGCCATCATTCGTCCGTCCTTCACCATGGGCGGCACGGGTGGCGGGATCGCTTACAATAAGGCTGAATTCATCGATATCGTCGAGCGTGGGATCGATGCATCGCCGACCAATGAAGTGCTTATCGAAGAGAGCGTTTTGGGCTGGAAAGAATACGAGATGGAAGTTGTTCGCGACAAAGCGGACAATTGCATCATTGTGTGCTCGATTGAAAATCTCGATCCGATGGGCGTGCATACGGGCGACTCGATCACCGTTGCGCCTGCATTGACGCTGACCGACAAGGAATATCAACGCATGCGCGATGCTTCGCTCGCCGTGCTGCGCGAAATCGGCGTTGAGACGGGCGGCTCGAATGTGCAGTTCGCGATCGATCCAGCTACGGGCCGCATGATCGTGATCGAGATGAATCCGCGCGTGTCGCGCTCATCGGCGCTGGCCTCCAAAGCGACCGGCTTTCCGATTGCGAAAGTCGCCGCGAAGCTCGCTGTCGGCTATACGCTCGATGAAATCGCCAACGACATCACGGGTGGCGCTACGCCTGCTTCATTCGAGCCGACCATCGATTATGTCGTCACGAAAATTCCGCGCTTTGCCTTCGAAAAATTCCCCGGTGCCGAGCCGACGCTGACGACCGCGATGAAATCGGTCGGCGAAGCGATGGCGATCGGCCGGACGTTTCAGGAATCCTTACAGAAAGCGTTGCGTTCGCTTGAAACCGGTCTCACCGGCCTTGATGAGATCGAGATCGAAGGTATGGGGCAGGGCGATGACAAAAATGCCATTCGCGCGGCCCTCGGCACGCCAACACCGGATCGTCTGCTGAAAGTTGTGCAAGCGATGCGGCTCGACTTCTCGAACGAGCAGATCCATGAAAGCTGCAAGATCGATCCGTGGTTCCTCGCGCAACTCAAGGATATCGTCGATACGGAAGCGCGCGTGCGCGCGCATGGGCTGCCGCAGACCGCGGGTGCATTGCGCCAGTTGAAATCCAAAGGTTTCTCCGATGCGCGCCTTGCCGTGCTCGCGAAGATGGCCGAAGCCGATGTACGCAAACTGCGTCACGCATTGGGCGTGCGCCCTGTTTATAAGCGCATCGATACATGCGCGGCAGAATTCGCGTCCCCGACGGCCTACATGTATTCAACCTATGCCGCACCCTTCGCAGGTGCACCTGCCGATGAATCGCAACCTTCTAACCGGAAGAAGGTGGCTATCCTTGGCGGCGGTCCGAACCGGATCGGCCAAGGCATTGAGTTCGACTATTGCTGCTGCCATGCGTGCTACGCATTGTCCGATGCCGGCTATGAGACCATCATGGTCAATTGCAATCCGGAGACTGTCTCAACCGATTACGATACGTCGGACCGTCTCTATTTCGAGCCGCTGACAAGCGAAGACGTGCTCGAAATTCTCGAACGCGAGAAAACGTCGGGCGAGCTCATGGGCATCATCGTGCAGTTTGGCGGGCAGACACCGCTGAAACTTGCAAAACCTTTAGAGCAAGCCGGCATTCCGATTCTCGGCACCTCGCCCGATGCGATCGATCTCGCCGAAGACCGCGATCAGTTTAAGCGTCTCCTTGATAAGCTCGGCTTGAAACAGCCCGAAAACGGCATTGCCTATTCTGTCGAGCAAAGCCGCCTTGTGATGCATGAGCTGGGTCTGCCGCTCGTTGTGCGCCCGTCCTATGTGCTGGGCGGTCGCGCGATGGAAATCATCCATGATGAGGCGACGTTCGATCGCTATTTGCTTGGCACCTTGCCCGAACTGGTGCCGAACGACATCAAGGCGCGTTATCCCAATGATAAGACGGGTCAGATCAACACCGTTCTTGGCAAAAATCCGCTGTTGTTCGACCGCTACCTGTCGGACGCAACCGAAGTGGATGTCGATTGTTTATGCGATGGCAAGGATGTCTACATTGCCGGTATCATGGAGCATATCGAAGAAGCCGGAATTCATTCTGGCGACTCGGCCTGCTCCCTGCCGCCGCATTCGCTCAAACCCGAGACGATTGCCGAACTCGAGCGGCAGACGCGCGAATTGGCCTTGGCACTCAATGTCGGCGGCTTGATGAATGTGCAATTTGCGCTGAAGGATGGCACGATCTATGTGCTTGAAGTTAATCCGCGTGCCTCGCGCACGGTGCCTTTCGTCGCGAAGGTAACAGGCGAGCCGATTGCTAAAATTGCGTCACGCATCATGGCGGGCGAGAGCCTTGCCTCTTTCGGTCTCAAGCCGAAAATTCTGAACCATATCGGCGTGAAGGAAGCGGTGTTCCCATTTGCCCGTTTCCCCGGTGTCGACGTGGTGCTCGGTCCCGAAATGCGTTCGACCGGCGAAGTCATCGGGCTCGATACTGGTTTCGGCGTTGCCTTTGCCAAGAGCCAATTGGGCGGCGGCACAAGCGTGCCGAAGCAGGGCAATGTTTTCGTTTCCGTGCGCGACAGCCATAAGAGCCGCATCGTCCCGACTATGAAGCTTCTGGCGGAGCTTGGCTTCAAGATTGTGGCGACGAGCGGTACCCAGCGCTTCTTGGAGGAGCATGGCATAGAAGCGAGCAAGATCAACAAAGTGCTCGAAGGTCGCCCGCATGTGGTGGATGCCATCAAGAATGGCGACATCCAGCTGGTGTTCAACACCACTGAGGGTAAGCAGGCCCTCATGGACAGCCGCTCTCTGCGTCGTGCGGCCCTCTTGCATAAAGTGCCCTATTACACCACCCTAGCAGGAGCTGTAGCTGCCGCGCAGGGAATCAAGGCTTACCAAGCTGGCGACCTCGAAGTGCGTGCCTTGCAGGATTATTTCGCATAGCCGGATGTTCCGGTGTCAGGATTGGATGAGATCGGGCCTGCCCATGGGCGGGCTCGGTTGTTTTTGAGAACGGATCGGATGATGGATAAGATCCCGATGACGCCTGAGGGCTTCAAGGCTCTTGAGGAGGAATTGAAAGACCGCCAGCAGGTTCAGCGCCCGCGCATTATCAATGCGATTGCGGAAGCGCGTGCCCATGGCGACCTCTCGGAAAATGCCGAATACCATTCCGCAAAAGAGCAGCAATCGCTGAACGAGGGACGTATCGCCGAGCTTGAAGACAAGTTGTCGCGCGCCGAAGTGATCGACGTGACGAAATTGTCCGGCTCTACAATCAAGTTCGGTGCCACGGTGAAGCTCATCGATGAGGACACTGAAGAGGAAAAGACATACCGCATCGTCGGCGAATCCGAAGCCGATGTGAAAAGTGGTAAGGTCTCGATCTCCTCGCCGATCGCGCGTGCACTGATCGGCAAGAAAACGGGCGACAGCGTTGAGGTGAGCACGCCTGGCGGAGGTAAGTCCTATGAAATCGTTGATGTTGCATTCCGCTGATTTGACGCGCCGCGGATTTTTCGTATCGCTTGCGGCACTCGGCTTGGCCGGCTGTCAAACAGTCGGCCGAACGTCTTTAGCGCCGCCCGGGTTTCGCATTGCGCGTTTCAAAGTGGATGCGCAACCTTTGCGCGATCTCGGCGGTGGCTACAATGCCGATTTCCTGGAAAAGGCAGTTACCGAGGAAGCCAAAAAGCAGTTCGCGCCTTTTTTGGGCGGCCCAAAGGATAACGAGCTCACGCTCCAGATCGGTGCGTTGCAAATGCAGTCGCAACCTGATGAGCGCTATGAAGTCGGCTTCGGTGGCAGTTCGAGCGATTATCTCGACGGCTTCGTCATCGTGAAGCAGGGTGCCAATGTGACACGCACCAAATTCCTGACCGTGACACCGTCTTCGTCGGGCGGGGCGTGGTATCTGCCAGACAATGTCTGGCGGCGCGAGACGGCGCTTGCCCAGATGTATGTCGATTGGGTTGCGCGCGAAGTGTTCGGCCGTTTCTGAGCGGTCAGGGGGCGAGCGGCGCGATCGGCTCGTCCTTCACCCTTTCGAGTGCGACGGCGGTGCGAATGGTGCGCACATTGGGCAGGCCCGTCAGTTCTGTGACGAGGGCGTGCAAGGTCTTCAAGTCGGGCGTGACGCATTTCAGCAGGAAATCGATTTCGCCCGAGAGCGTCCAGCATTCGCGCACGGCATTCCAATTGCGGACATGATCTTCGAATGTCTTGAGATCGACCTCAGCCTGGCTCGCCAGATTGAGCATCACGAAGACCACGACCTCATAGCCGAGCTTCTTCTCATCGACGATGGCGCGATAAGCGCGGATGATGCCCGCTTCCTCCAATGCGCGAACGCGGCGCAGGCAGGGCGGGGCCGACATGCCGAGCCTACGGGCGAGATCGACATTGGTGATCCGTCCGTCTTCTTGGAGGATGGCGAGGATCTGCAGGTCGGTATCGTCAAGGCGGATGGGCACGGGCATTCTTCCGGGCGCGGGGGCAAAGCCCCTTTGCGTGAGATATGGAATCGGATCGTTTAAGATGTTGGGTTTAGAGCCGATTGGGCCCAACCACACAAGAGAGTGTCACTGCGCATGAACCGGCCCGTCTCCTCTGTCTGGGTTTTGACCGATGGCAAGATCGGCGATGAAGGCCAGTGCGTCGCCGTGGCTGAAGCCTTAGGCGCTGCACCAGAGATCCGGCGCATCGCACCCCGGTCGCTTTATGCGATGGCAATGCCGTGGGGTGGGATCGATCCGCAGGATGCTCCGAACAAGCCAGGCAGCCCGATTGCTGGGCCTTATCCCGATCTGTGCATCGCGTCGGGGCGGCGTGCTGTGGCCTATTTGCGAGCTGTGAAAGCGGCATCGGGCGGCAAGACATTTACCGTTTTTCTCAAGGATCCGCGCACCGGGACAAAAGATGCCGATCTGATCTGGGTGCCGGACCATGACCGGCTGCGTGGCCCCAATGTGCTTGCAACGCTGGTCTCGCCGCATCGATTTACACCGGAAAGGCTGGCCGCGCTTAGGGCCGCGCCACCCGCCGCTCTAGCCGGGTTGGCAGCGCCGCGCGTGGCCGTCCTCGTTGGCGGTAAGAGCCGCGACTATGACTTCACCCCAGCGGATGCCGAACGTTTTCTGGCCGATCTCGACGGCCTCGCGGTCCATGCGCGGCTGATGGTCACGGCGTCGCGCCGGACACCCGACCGGTTGCGCGAGGCGGTCGTCGGCCTCGCCCGCGCCAAAGGCGGTTTCGGCTGGGATGGCGCGGGAGAGAACCCCTATCCCGCCATGTTGGCTTTGGCCGATGCCTTTGTCGTAACGGCCGATTCCGCCAATATGGTCAGCGAAGCTGTCGCGACCGGGCGCCCGGTGATGGTCTTCGAACCTTCGCTCCGTTTTGGACGCAGCGCCAAGCGCATACGACACTTTATCGCAGCGCTTGAGGCCAAAGGAGCTGTGCGAAAATTTCAGGGCCGACTTGAAAGCTATGCATACGAACCTTTAGTGTCGACACCGGAGATTGCGGCGGCAATCGCTGCGGCCATGGCCGCCTACCCCTGATTTTTTCGTAGTGAATGGTCGATCCATGCATAGCAAAGTCATCATCGTCGGCTCCGGGCCGGCCGGTTACACTGCGGCCATCTACGCAGCGCGAGCGATGCTTCAGCCTGTCCTGATTTCGGGCCTGCAACCGGGCGGTCAGCTTACCATCACGACCGATGTTGAAAACTATCCCGGCTTCGCTGCGCCCATTCAGGGACCGTGGCTGATGGAGGAGATGCGGCAGCAGGCCGAACATGTCGGGACAACCATTGTGTCCGATTTGATCGTCTCGGCCGATCTTTCGAAACGTCCTTTCACTCTCGTGTCCGATGCCGGCACGACATACACCTGCGATGCGCTGATCATTGCGACTGGTGCGCAGGCGCGCTGGTTGGGGCTGCCCTCGGAACAGAAATTTCAAGGCTTCGGTGTGTCGGCTTGCGCTACATGCGATGGCTTTTTCTTCCGCAACAAAGAGGTGGTTGTCGTTGGCGGCGGCAACAGCGCGGTGGAAGAAGCGCTCTATCTCTCTAACCTTGCCAGCAAGGTAACGGTTGTGCATCGTCGCGAAGGTTTTCGTGCCGAAAAGATTTTGCAGGATCGTCTGTTCGCAAACCCAAAGATCGAAGTTCGCTGGAATGCCGTTGTCGAAGAAGTTTGCGGCACCGAGGCCCCACTCGGTGTAACACATGTGCGCTTGCGCGACACGATCACCGGTGCCCTGTCCGATGTACCTTGCGATGGCGTTTTCGTGGCGATCGGCCATAGCCCGGCGAGCGCAGTGTTCGCCGATCAATTGAAGATGAAGCAGGGCGGTTACATCTGGACTGCGCCTGATTCAACAGCGACGTCGGTTGAAGGCGTTTATGCAGCAGGCGATGTCACGGACGATGTGTTCCGCCAAGCCGTTACAGCGGCTGGCTTGGGTTGCATGGCGGCCTTGGAAGCGGAGCGGTGGCTCGCGGGCCATGCCGTGCATCGTGAAGCGGCGGAATAATCATGCCCAATTCCATGGCGTTCATTCCGACAGTGGACTGGGACAAGGTCCGCATTTTCTACATGGCGGCTGAAGCAGGCAGTTTCACCCACGCTGGCGACAGTTTGGGCCTGTCGCAATCGGCCGTGAGCCGGCAGGTCGGCGCGCTTGAGCGCGATCTTGGCGTGCCTTTGTTTCACCGACATGCGCGCGGCCTCATTCTGACAGAACAGGGCGAGCATCTTTTCCGTACGGCGAAGGAAATGATGCTGAAGTTGGAATCGACGCGTGCGCGACTGACCGACAGCCGCGAACGCCCGAATGGCGATTTGCGCGTCACAACCACGATTGGCTTAGGTACGCATTGGCTGACGCCGCGGCTGGGCGAATTCCTCGACCTTTATCCGGACGTGAACTTGCAGGTTTTGCTTTTCGACGAAGAGCTGGACCTGTCCATGCGCGAAGCCGATGTCGCCATTCGTTTGCGCCAGCCGACGCAAGGCGACCTCATTCAGCGCCGCCTCTTTACCGTCCATTTCCACGTCTATGCCTCGACCGAGTATATCAAGGGTCATGGCATGCCGAAGGATGTCGCCGATCTGGAAGATCATCGCATCCTGACCTATGGCGGTATCGCTCCATCTTATCTTCTTGATGCCCATTTTTTGACAACGGTGGGCCGCGATCCACGCAATCCACGCACGGCGGCGCTGACGGTCAACAACATCACGGCGCTCAAGCGCGCCGTTCAAGGTGGCGTCGGTATTGCCGTGTTGCCTGATTATTTGATCGAGCCGGATGCCGGCCTTGTTCGAGTCATGACGAATATCGAAATGCCGTCACTTGATTCTTATCTCGTCTATCCGGAAGAGATGAGAAGCGTGGCACGTGTTCAAGTCTTCCGCGATTTTCTTGTAGCGAAAGCGCAGCGCTGGACTTATTAAGCGGTGCTGTTTTCAACGGCTCCGCTTGCATAGCTTGCTTTTAATCATGCACATTCTCCCGCGTCAGTTCACTGGCGCGGGCGGGCGCTGCCCGGCTCGAGCATAACAGCATCGGGTTGCGTTTCATGACTGATCTTCTTCCGCCGCGCGCGGGCATGGATCTCATCTTCAGCGACGAATTCAACCGGACGACACTCGCTGACGCCGATGCTCAGGCGTGGGGTACGAAATTGTGGTGGGGTGGGCGTACCATCACGGGTGGTTATCAAAAGCAGTTCTTTATCGATAAGGACTACGTTTCAAAGAATGGCGTTGCGCCTGGCATCGACCCATTCTCTTTCCAAGATGGTGTTCTGACGATAACGGCGACACAAACGCCGACGGAATTGCTGCCAGAGGTCGACAATTACAAATATCTCTCAGGCATCATCAATACCTATAATTCTTTTTCCTTCATGTATGGCTATGTTGAAATTCGCGCACAAGCGACGGCGGGCAAAGGCTTCATGCCGGCGCAATGGATGTTACGCACCGATCACGGGGCGCTCGGCGAAATCGACATCATGGAGATTGTCGGTTCAAGGCCGACGCGGCTGAACTCAACCGTTCATTACCAAAATCTCGATGGCACTCCAATTGCCAGTAATGTCGTGCGCACGACAACCGTCGATCTTTCTCAAGAGATGCATGTTTATGGCGTCGACTGGCGCGAGGATACCATCGCTTTCTACCTCGATGGCGTGAAGATGGGCGAGATGGTGACGCCCGATGCGCTGAAAGCGTGGATGTATCTTCTGACTAATCTCACAGTCGGAGGCATTCTTGCAGGTAATCCCGATGCCACTACGTCGTGGCCGGGCGAATATAAGATCGACTATATTCGCGTCTGGCAGGATCCTGGCGCAACGCCTTCCGATCCGATGAACAAGAGCGGCAGCGATCTTGTGGATACAATCGCGGGTGGCGCGGGCAACGACACGCTGTCGGGCTTGGGCAGTAACGACACGCTGCAAGGTGGTAGTGGTGATGATCTTTTGCTTGGCGGTGATGGCGACGATCGCATGGCGGGCGATTTTGGAAACGACACGCTCGATGGCGGTGCAGGCATCGACAATCTTCTCGGCGGCGCTGGCGATGATACCTATCGTGTCGATAACAGCGCCGATGTGATTTTCGATGGGGATGGGCTTGGTTATGACAAGGTGCTAGCCAGTGTCGATTATGCGCTGACGCCAAAGGGCATAGGTGGTTATTTAGAGGAATTAATCTACATCGGTACGGGATCGTTTCGGGGCGAGGGCAATGGGTTTGCGCAAATCATGACGGGCGGCATGAATGGCGATACTCTTATTGGCAATGGTGGCCATGATACGTTGAACGGATTAGCTGGTGACGATTCTCTTTTGGGTGGCGATGGCAATGATCGCCTCGATGGCGGACTAGGTGCCGACATTATGGAAGGCGGCCCAGGTAACGATCTTTACATCGTCAATGTGACGTCCGATCTGATTGTCGAAAATCTCGATGGCGGCGTAGATAATGTTCAATCCGCGGCCAGCTATTGGCTCTCCGACAATATCGACAATCTGACACTGACAGGTTCGCTTGCGCTTTCAGGTACTGGCAATGCGCTCGCTAATCTCATTACTGGCAATAGCGGCGCGAACATTGTTGCCGGTGGCGAGGGTGACGATACGCTCCTTGGCCAGAGCGGCAATGACATGCTGATCGGCGGCGTGGGTAATGACCGGCTCGATGGTGGAGCCGGAACGGATTTGATGGAAGGCGGCGCAGGTGACGATGTTTATGTTGTCAATCATGTTGGCGATGCTGTCATCGAAGCGGCCGATGAGGGCGTCGATCTCGTCCAATCATCGGTCGGTTTCACGCTTGGTCCTGCATTCGAGAATTTATTGCTGATAGGTGCAGGTCTGAATGGCGGAACCGGTAATGCGCTTGCTAATACACTAACCGGTAATTCTGTAGCGAATTGGCTATCCGGCCTTGCAGGCGATGATACGCTGAATGGCGGCGGCGGCAATGATACGCTGGATGGCGGCGAAGGTAATGACACGCTTGATGGCGGTGGTGGTGTCGATCATGCCTATGGCGGGTTGGGCGATGATGTTTTTGTGATCAGCACGTTAGGTGATACGGCGTTCGAGAATGCGGATGAAGGTCATGATGTCGTTCAGGCGGCGGTTTCTTTTACGCTGGGCGACAATATCGAAGAGCTGATCCTGATAGGATCGGGCGGGTTGAAGGCGACCGGCAATGCGCTCGACAATGCCGTCAGTGGTAATGCGGGCGGCAATACGCTGAATGGCCGAGCCGGCGCAGATACGCTTTATGGCGGTGGTGGCATCGATAGTTTTGTACTCCAAGCCGGAGAGGGGAATGGCGATGTCATCCTCGATTTCGCAGGAGCGGGCGTTTCAGGTGGCGATCGACTGTTGCTGCAGGGCTATGCCGCTGGAGCCAAGCTCGTCAATGAAGCCGGGACCGATGATTGGAAAGTGGAGAACGCGGGCATCTTGGTCGATAGCTTCACGCTTGTGGGTGTAAACAAGCTGATTACCAGCGATTATGCCTTCATCGCATAAGGCTGAACTGGCGGTTTGGATGATTTCGGGATAGAAGGCGGCTCTTCCTGCCTTTTGAAGGACCGATCCCTATCATGACCGCCATCGCCGATGCGGTGTCCCGCCGCCGCACCTTCGCGATCATTTCGCATCCTGACGCCGGTAAAACGACCCTCACTGAAAAGCTCTTGCTGTTCGGCGGTGCCATTCAGCTTGCTGGCGAGGTGAAGGCGAAAAAGAATCGTGTCAGTGCGCGATCGGACTGGATGGGTATTGAAAAGGAGCGCGGCATTTCGGTCGTCACCTCAGTGATGACGTTCGAATATGACGATTGCGTTTTTAACCTGCTCGACACGCCGGGCCATGCCGACTTTTCGGAAGACACTTATCGTACGCTGACGGCCGTCGATTCAGCGATCATGGTGATCGATGCCGCCAAGGGCATCGAAGCGCGCACGCTTAAACTCTTTGAGGTTTGCCGTCTGCGCGATATTCCGATTGTAACCTTTATCAATAAGCTTGATCGTGAGAGCCAAGATCCATTCGCGTTGCTCGATGAAATTGAGAAGACGCTGGCACTCGACACGGCTCCGGTGAATTGGCCGATTGGACGCGGCCGTTCCTTCGCAGGCACTTACGATTTCAAGCGCAGTACCGTACGCAAGCTTGATAGCGATGCCGAACCTGTGCGCGTCAACGGGCCGGAAGATCCAGCCATCATCGAAATGCTGCCCGTTCAAGAACGTGATGCGTTTGCAGAAGAGCTTATTCTGGCTGCTGAAGCCTGCCGGCCTTTCGATCTCAAGGCTTTCAACGAAGGCCATCTGACGCCTGTGTTCTTTGGGTCAGCGCTGCGAAATTTCGGCGTGCGCGATCTGATCGATATGCTGGCGAAAGATGCACCGCCGCCGCGCGTGCAAGAGGCTGATACGCGCGAGGTGAAGCCTGACGAGTCGAAAATGACCGGCTTCGTGTTCAAGATTCAGGCGAATATGGACCCCAACCACAGGGACCGTATCGCCTTCATGCGCGTCTGCTCAGGTACGCTCACACGCGGCATGAAGGCCAAGCTTGTGCGCACCGGCAAAAGCATGTCGCTCAATGCGCCGCAATTCTTTTTCGCGCGTACGCGTGCGCTCGCCGAAGAGGCTTATGCAGGCGATGTGGTCGGTATCCCCAATCATGGCACGCTGCGTATCGGCGATACGTTGACGGAAGGCGAAGACCTTTTATTCCGTGGTGTGCCGAGCTTTGCGCCTGAGATTTTGCGCCGCGTGAAAGTTTCCGACGCGATGAAGGCGAAGAAGCTGCGCGAATCCCTACAGCAATTGGCGGAAGAGGGCGTGGTGCAGCTTTTCGTGCCGCTCGATGGTTCAGGTGCGATAGTAGGCGTGGTGGGCGCGCTCCAACTCGACGTGCTCGCGGACCGTCTTAACGCCGAATACAATCTGCCGGTCGCGTATGAGCAATCGCGCTTCAGCCTGTGCCGCTGGATTTCGGCCAAGACGCGCGCTGATCTCGATAAATTCGTCGCGGCGCATGGGTCTTCAATCGCGGAAGATTTGGATGGCGCGCCGGTGTTCATGGCGTCCTCGCCTTTCTCCCTCAACTATGAAGCAGAGCGCTGGCCTGACATCATCTTTAACGATGTGAAGGATTATCAAAAAAAGGCGGCCTGAGGCCGCCTTTTCTCTTTGGGCTTGGTTTGTGCCGCTTACGGATATTCGTAAGCCCGTTCGCCATGTTGAGCGAGATCGAGGCCGTCATATTCCGATTCCTGATCGACACGCACGGGTACGAACAGTCCGATGAGTTTCGTTAGGATCCACGTTGCTGCGGCCGACCAGAGCGCGACGACGCCCACCGCAAGTGCTTGCACGCCGAGTTGCTTGCCGGCTGTCATGCCTTCTGCAAGGCCAGCACCGCCAAGTGCTGCGAGCGAGAAGAAGGCGAGCAAGAGCGAGCCCAGCATACCACCCACACCATGCACGGCGAATACGTCGAGACTGTCATCGATTTTGGCGTGTTGCTTGATGTAGAGCGTCGCGAAGAAGCAGACGAGACCGCCCGCAAAGCCGATCACAATTGCGCCCATCGGGCTGACTGTCCCTGCGGCGGGCGTGATCGTTGCGAGGCCCGCCACACAGCCGGTGACGATGCCGATCGAGGTCGGCTTGCCGACCTTCAGCCATTCAATGCAGGTCCATGCGGCGGCACCGGCACAGGCGGCAAGATGCGTTGCAAGGATGGCCGAGGCCGCTGTTCCGTCGGCGACAAGCGTCGAGCCGCCATTGAAGCCGAACCAGCCGACCCACAGCATGCCCGCGCCTGCCATGGTGAGGCCGGGGCTATGGGGTGGGGTCAGGTTTTGCGGGAAAACACGGCGCTTGCCGATCATGATCGCCAGCACGAGAGCGGAGATGCCTGCTGTCGTGTGCACAACGATGCCGCCTGCGAAATCCATCGCACCCATTGCAGCCAACCAGCCATTACCCCAAATCCAATGTGCTGCGGGGACGTAGCAGACCAAGAGCCACAAGGCCGAGAAGATCACGACAAAGGCGAAATTGGCACGCTCGACAAAGGCGCCGATGATCAGCGCCGGTGTGATGATTGCAAATGTCATCTGGTAGAGCACGAAAACCGTTTCCGGCAGGCCAGAGGGTGCGCGCGGGCCGCCTGTGCCTGCGAGGAACATTTTGCTCAGGCCGCCAATGAAGGGCGCGTCACCATCAAAGACGAGGCTGTAGCCGCAGACCGCCCAGAGCAGCGAGACGACGCAACAAATGGCGAAACACTGCATCACAACCGAAAGCAGGTTCTTGTGGTGGACGAGCCCACCATAAAAGAGCGCAAGGCCCGGCAGCGTCATGAACAAGACGAGGGCGGAGGCTGTCAGGATCCAGGCGACTGAAGCAGAGCCTGCATCGGCAGCAAAGGCAGGGCCTGCCACAAGGCAGAGCAGGATCGTCAGAAGGGAGAGGGGAAGGCGCATCGACTATACTCGTTTCAGGTCACAAATGGTGCGGTTGCCTAGCTTTTCGGCAGTAACTGCCTAATTGGCATGCAAAAATCGCCCTCTCAGGCCGTTACGTTGCCGCATTGCCTGAAAAGTGCGTTTTCTGACCAGGAACTACGCAACGGCCATGCCATCGGGTGGCCGTTGCGGGATGCCTTTCAGCGCTCGAAGCGGAGATCGAAGCGACCGACGCCCGGCATTTCGGCAACGAGGTCGCAGGCATGGGGCACGGCGACCCCGCCGCATAGGGATCCAAGCGTGACCAAGTGGCCGGCACGAATGCCGCCGAGTTGGTCACGTTTGGCCGGGTCGGCGCTTGCTTTCGCATAGGCCATGAGTGGGGCCAGCACATCGCCATTGGGATGGGTAGCGGGGCCGTCGAACAAGGTATGGCCGTCAGCCTTGATAACAATCCGTCGCTGCGGCAGATCGAGTTCCGCGCGCGATAGGATGGGCCCCGTCGCATAGCCGCCATTGGCGACATTGTCGGCCATATGCAGCAACAGCGACGGAACCTCGATGAAACGGGTCTCGACGAATTCGAAGCCCAGCAACACCTCACCCACGAGTTCGAGCACCTCGGCCCGGTTGATCTCGTGCTGCGGTAAGTCTTTCGTCAGGCGGATAGCATACTCAACTTCTGCCGCTATGAAGCCGGTCGGGGCAGCGTGGAGTACGCGATCCTTGGTGGTGTACATCGGTCCGGCGAAAACGGTGCCATCCGGAGCAAGCCCAATCTTCCATGCTTTTACGTCATGGCCCAGCGCCTCTGTCACGAGGCGTTGCGTTTCGTAAGATTCCGCAAATGAGGCTGGCGGCGGCGTATCGAGTGCAAGACGCGTCCGGTCCCTGCGTGCGGCCAGAAGCCTGTCTGCAAGGCTCTTCGGTGTTGAATGATCCATAGCGTCCTCCATTACTGTTATTGTCGGTTTGCGAATCCTGAGCGGCGAGTGTGACGAAGCAGCGCGAGCGGTGCAATTCCCGTTGCGGATGGGTGTAGCTCTCGGCCATGATCATACCGTGATGTTTTCAACGAGCTCCCCTTCCTTGCTGCACCGCACTCTTGGCAAGAGCGGTCTTTCCGTCACCGCTCTCGGTTTCGGCGGCGCGCCCCTGGGCGATCTGTACGCGCACATTCCGGAAGCGCAGGCGATCGACACGGTGCTTGCTGCGCTCGACGCAGGCGAGACGCTTATCGATACATCACCGCTTTATGGACATGGCCTGTCTGAACACCGGATCGGTGCAGCGCTGCGGCAGCGGCCTGATCAAGGCGTTGTTATCTCCACTAAAGTGGGGCGCGTTGCCAATCCGTTTGGTTCGGCGGGCGATTATTCAGGTTATACCGGCGGCCTGCCACATGAAATGCGGTTTGATTATTCGTATGATGGTACGTTGCGTGCACTTGAACAATCCTTGTTGCGGCTCGGTTGCGAACGGATCGATATTGCCCTGATCCATGACGTTGATTTCTGGACACATGGCGATTCTGTTTCGCTCCGCATTGCGGAGGCGATGACCGGTGCTGTGAAAGCGCTTGAACGTTTGCGGACTGAAGGTGCGATCAGCGCTTACGGGATAGGGGTGAATGAGGCGGATAAGGCAGAATTTTTCGCGCGCGAAACCGATATGGATTGCGTGATGCTCGCAGGTCGTTATTCACTGTTGGAACAGCCCGCACTTGAATCCTTTCTGCCCTTGGCTGTTCAGAAGAATATCGGCGTCATGCTGGGTGGAGTTTTCAATTCCGGTATCCTTGCGACCGGTGCCATTGAAGGTGCGCGCTATAACTACAAATCGGCACCCGATGACGTTCTGGCCCGCGTCCGTCGGATTGAAGCGGTTTGCAAAGCGCATGGGGTTCACATCCGGCGGGCAGCACTGCATTTTGCGCTCGCTCATCCTGCCGTTGCAAGCGTGGTGTTGGGCGCTGTCAGTCCAGGAGAAATCGCGGCACAAATGGCTGATTTTGCGGCAACGCCACCTGCCGATTTGTGGCGTGATCTGAAAAGAAAAGGTCTTCTGACCGATACGGCGCCGGTGCCGGCATGACGCTCCGTATCGACGCGCATCAGCATTTCTGGACATTGAAGCGCGGCGACTATGGCTGGCTGACACCAGATTTCGGTCCGATATATCGCGATTTCGGTCCTGCTGATCTGATCCCGCTCGTAATGCGCAATGGGATCGACAAAACAATTCTTGTCCAAGCGGCACCAACAGAATCGGAAACGCATTTTCTTCTCGGTATCGCCGAAGTGACACCCTTCGTTGCTGGTGTCGTCGGTTGGGCCGATTTCGAATCCAAGGACGCGCCCTGGCGAATTGCCGATCTCGCGCGTAATAAATTACTCGTGGGCTTAAGGCCTATGGTGCAGGACCTGCCGGATCCGAAATGGCTTGCGCGGCACGATCTCGCGCCTGCTTTGAATGCCGTTGCCGATGCCGGATTGATTTTTGATGCACTCGTTCTACCCGAACACCTGCCGACCTTGGCCGCCATGATTTGGCGACATCCCAATCTTCCGGTAGTTGTTGACCATGTCGCCAAGCCAAATTTGTGCAAAGGTATTTCTGAGACGTTCTGGAACGATATGGCTATACTCGCAAAGCAGCCGCAATGCGTATGCAAATTATCAGGCTTGCTGACGGAAGCGCGCAAGGGGGCTGGCGTCGAAGACCTCAAGCCTGTGTTCAACCGCATGCATAAGCTGTTCGGTGGCGAGCGTATTTTATGGGGTTCGGATTGGCCAGTGTTGTCGCTTGCCGCTTCTTATGATGATTGGTTCGCCATCGCACAAAAGCTTACGGGACATCTCTTGCCTACAGAGCGTGATGCTATTTTTGGCGGTAATGCAAAACGAATTTATCTCAGCGGACGCGGGAGAGGCTGAATGCTCAAGACTATCGATCCGCTCTTGAATGCCGATCTTCTCTGGGTTCTCGCGGCTATGGGCCATGGCGACGATCTCGCTCTCGTGGATGCCAATCATCCTGCCGACACGGTGGCTTCCCATTGCATTGTGAAAAAACCGCTTCGCGTCAGCGCTGCTAATATGGCCGAGGTGGCGCGCGCCATTCTGACTGTTTTCCCGCTCGATGATTTTACGGACGATCCGGTGCGACGGATGGAAGTGGTGGGCGTGCCAACCGAGATCCCGCCGATCCAGCGTGAAGTCCAAGGCGTCGTCGATGCGATGCAGGGCCGTTCTTTCAAGATGGCTGGTATCGAACGCTATGCTTTTTATGAAGCTGCGAAAAAATCCTTTGCCGTTGTGCAGGTTAATGATGCGCGGCCCTATGGCTGCTTCCTGTTTCGCAAAGGCGTTATAGCCGGATAAGACGGCACCACCGCGCCATTATAAGCTTTGCCTTCGGAACGATCCCAATCTCTTTGCGTTTGCCCATCCTGTGATGCGCGGTGGCGCAGTGCGCGCTTTTTCCGAGGGGAACAGAGATGGTGGATCCGGTCGCGCCGCGCGCGGGTATGACCCTGAGCTTTGCTGATGAGTTTGATCGGGCATCGATCAATGGTGCTGGCAGTCCGGGATGGCTCACCACCTATTATTGGGGAGCGCGCAGACTGAGCGAATTCAACCAGCAACAGATTTTTGTTGATTCCAGCTATGGTGCAGGAATTGATCCGTTCGTTTTCAGTGATGGCAGTGTCAATATCACGGCACAGAGAACGCCAGCCGGTGTCTACGACCAATATGGCTACCCCTATCTCTCCGGTCATATGAACACGTATGACACGTTCAATTTCCGCTATGGCTATATGGAAATGCGCGCGAAGGTCGCCGCAGGCCAAGGTTTTCTTGAAACGTTTTATGCCTCTCGGACAGATAAGTCTGTCCTGGGTGAGATCGACATTCTTGAATTCATCGGTAGCCAACCGAAGGCGCTTTACGGCACCGTCCACTATGATGACGATGGATTGCTGACAAAATCGAAGGTAGTGCGTGCAGCGCAGCTCGAAGCACTAAGTACAGATTTTCATACTTATGCGGTTGATTGGACGCCAACCTATATTCGCTTCTATTTCGACGGACGGCTCACGGGCGAGATCACGACACCGGATTCATTAAAAGCGGCCGTCTATCTGATGGCAGATTTTTCTGTTGGTGGCACATGGGCTGGGTATC
Organism: Hyphomicrobiales bacterium; assembly: GCA_027488155.1. GTDB lineage: Bacteria > Pseudomonadota > Alphaproteobacteria > Rhizobiales > Beijerinckiaceae > TNE-4. Next base: position 44,767 of record JAIYCE010000021.1, read on the forward strand.
CGGATTCAACGACGCCATTCCCGTCGGCTTACAGCATCGATTACATTCGCGTCTGGCAGGATGCTTCAGCATTTAATTCCGAAATAGTCACCGGCACTGGCAGTTCGGAATCGCTTGCGGGTGGCGATGGAGCCGATGTGATTACAGCGGGAGCGGGCGATGACACTGTGCTTGCCGGCAATGGCGGCGACCTTGTACGCGGTGGTTCCGGCGACGATCGTCTGCAAGGCAATGGCGGATCGGATACGCTTGTTGGCGAAGCGGGTATCGATCAACTACAAGGCGGCCCCGACAATGATTTTTATCCCCTGCTCAATCTCGAAGACACGATCACGGAGGGCAAGCTTGGTGGTTTCGATACGGTGCTTGTGCACGATTCTGTCTACACATTGCCCAACAATGTGGAAGCGTTGATCTATACCGGAAAAGCTGCTGCCAGTCTGAAGGGGCAATGGAGCAATAACTTCATCGTTGGCGGTAATGCTGGCGATACGATCGATGGCTCGACAGGGAATGATACGCTGATTGGTGGTGCTGGTGCCGATCATTTTCTGGCTGGTGCAGGAAATGACATGCTGATTGCCACGCGCGGTGGGAATGATGTCATGAACGGGGCCGGAGGGCGTGATACGTTCATGTTTGGTCCTGCGGCTGGATCGACGATCACAGTGCAGGATTATACACCCGGCCTCGACTGGCTCGATTTTCGTCGGTTGGGTATCGACACATTGTCGGAGTTGCAGGCGGCGATGGTGGCCGATGTCGATGGTGCAGTGGTTACGGTGGCTGCAACAACGATCCACCTGAATGTAGTGCCATCTGCAGTGAAGGCCGCTGATATTGTCGCCGGACCTCTGCCGACAGTCACACAGCCTGTCATCTCTATGCTCAGCAATCAGACTATTCTGGCGAGCTCGCCGGTGGGTGCGGCCGTTTCGATATTCGTTCCTAACGATGTGCCTGAGGCGCTCTCCTATTCGTTAATCTCAGGTGGGGGCGGATTGTTTGGCATCGAGGGGCGCGAACTCGTCGTAAAAGGCGCGCTCCTCGGCGGCCAATCCTATACGCTCGGCGTGCGTGCGACGAACGAATTCGGCTTCACGCGCGATCAGACATTCACTGTGCAAACGCTCGCTAATACAGCGCCTACAAATCTAACCCTGTCGGGCAATACCGTCAGCCAAAGCGCAGCGGTCGGAACCATCATTGGCGCGGTTTCAGCGATCGACGTCGATCCCGGCGATAGCCTCGCTTATTCCTTGACCGGCAATGCAAATGGGCGATTTGCACTGAGTGGTGCGCAACTCATTGTTGCAAATACGCTCGATGCGGTGCCTTACTCGGTGACTGTAGTCGCGACCGATCTTGGCGGTCTTTCGATTTCCAAAAGCTTCACCATCAATGTCAGCGGCGGTGCTATTCTTGATGGAGTGACAGTGAGTGGCACGGCGGGCCATGACATCATCACCCCCACTCAATCGGTAAGCGGCCAAGCCCTTCCAAGCACCAAGGGTGATCTTTTGCGCGGCAATGCTGGCAATGACACGCTCGACGGCGGGGCGGGTAATGACAGGCTTGAGGGCGGCGCAGGTGCCGATCGCTTCATCGGCAATGCGGGTGCAGACAGTTTCATTGGCGGTACCGGGCTCGATACCGTGACCTACGCAGCGGCAACGGCGCCCATTGCTGTGGACATGATGGCACCCGATTGGCTTGGTGCCGCAGGCATGGCTGTCGGCGATGTGTTCAGCGAAGTGGAGGCCATCGAAGGCACGGCATTCGACGATATGATTTACGCAAGCATGAGCGGAGATCGATTGAGCGGGCTTGGCGGCAACGATCTGCTTGTCGGCCGCGCGGGTATTGACACGATCCTAGGCGGCGATGGCGCGGATACGCTCGATGGCGGTGCCGGTAATGACCCAATGGTCGGGCAGGCCGGGAATGATCTATGTCTGACGCGATCAGGTTCAGGTCTCGATCTGATTTCAGGTTTCCAATTTGGCTCCGCAATCGGCGATGTCATTAAATTCGAGACCACGCTTAAAAGCTTTTCGGATGTGCTGGCCAATGCGGTGGATGTCGTCAATGGCACCTCGCCGTTCGGCACGGCTTTCACTGGTGTAGTGATCAGCTATGGAGCGGATAAGGTTTACATAGCAGGTACGGTCATTGCGAAGTTGAACGCGAACGATTTCGCCTTCGGCGCGCCTCCGCCATCGGGTGTGCTTGTGATGGGTACGGCATCGGACGACATCATCACGCCGACCGCGACCATTCCCGGACAGCCTCTGCCCGGCACTGGCAACGATACGGTGAAGGCCTCAGACGGGAACGATTTGATCGCAGGCGGATCAGGGAATGATTTCCTGCAAGGCGAAATTGGAAACGACACGCTCGAAGGGGGGGTGGGACCGGATATTCTGGATGGCGGAGCTGGCTTCGACACCGCCAGCTACACCCATGCCTTAGGCCCAGTGGCTGTCGATATGCTGATCAATAATTGGTCGGGTGCCAAAGGGGAGGGCGTAGGTGACATCTTCTACGGGGTAGAAGCGCTTGAGGGTTCATCCTTCGATGATGTTTTCCTCGGGATTAATGAAGGTGCGCGTCTTTCCGGCCTAGGCGGGAGCGACCGTCTGGAAGGCCGTGCGGGTTCGGATACGCTCCTTGGTGGCGAGGGCAATGACACGCTTGTGGGTGGTTCGGGCCATGACAGTCTCGATGGCGGCGCGGGGAATGACGTGTTCGTCTTCTCGGCCAATTCCGGCAAAGATGTCCTCGCAGGGTTTGTTGCCGGGGCCACATCGGCCGATGTGCTCAAGTTTGTCGGCATTTACAGCGATTTCGCCGCCATTTTGGCTGTCACCCACGATGAGACAGGCGTGACCTCACCTTTTGGAACCTCGTTCTCCGGCACGATCATCGGAACCGGGGCCGATCAGATCTGGCTATCCGGCGTGACCAAAGCGCAACTGAATGCCGTAGATTTTGTTTTTGCTTGACTTGGCCGAACCAAAACCAAGGCCCGGCTTTAGATTCGCTTGAACTTAACCCCTAAATCCGGTTTGTTCTTTAGCTTGGGGGATTAAGGAAGACTTCTCGGTGCCGACACGTTGGTTTTGGCCAACCTTCTTCTTTTTGGGAGGTTGGCTGTTCCTCAGCTCGCCATGGCTATTCGGTGATCTTACGATCCCGTATGACGCCAAGGCGCATTTTCAGGCCCAAATGCAGTTTTTGGCGCACTCACTCCATACCGGCCAGTCGCCGTTTTGGACCCCGCATGTCTTTGCCGGATCGCCTCAGATTGCCGACCCGCAATCGCTGATCTTCTCACCCGCTCTATTCTTGGCTCTCATCTTCCCAGAGCCGAGCTTCGTTGTGCTCGATGGTTATGTCATCGCACTGCTTGCCTTTGGCGGACTTGCGGCGCTTTATTTTGCACTTGATCGCGGCTGGCATCCCGCAGCCGCTCTTGTTGCTGCTTTTGTTTTCGCCTTCGGCGCCTCTGCCGCATGGCGCATTCAGCATGTCGGTCAGATCCAGAGTTATTGCTTTTTTGCCATCGCGCTCTTCTTGCTCGCGCGCGCGCTCGACGGAAAAAGCTGGCCCTATGGTCTGGCGGCTGGCTTCTTCATTGCGCTGACGGTCGTCTCACCCAATCAGGTCGCCTATTTGGCCGCCCTGTTCATCGCTGCTTACGTGATCAATCATTGGCTGAGCGGTGGGTCGTTCAAGGCAATCGTTGCGAATATCCGCGCTACCTTTGTTCCAGTTTCTGTTGCTGCGCTGTCCTGCCTGCTCTTCTCGGCCGTGCCGCTGATCCTGACCATCCTGTTCGTCGGCGCGTCGAACCGACCGGAAGCTAACATGCAGGAGGCGATGCTGGGCTCGCTCCATCCTGCCACTGTGCTGACACTTGTTGCATCCGATCTGTTTGGTGCATTGAACCAGAGCGTCTCCTATTGGGGACCTTCGAGTGCGCAATGGGCTGCGAAGGAAACCAATCTCGCCCAGAACATGGCCCAGCTTTACATGGGCGCACTGCCTGCTCTCGCGCTGATCGCTGCATTGCTTTCAGGACGCAACATTCTCAACCGTGACGTGCGGATTTTTGTGTTTGGGCTAGGTTTCTTTGTCCTGTATGCGCTCGGCCATTACACGCCGCTTTTTGAGGTGCTGTTCCATTATGTTCCCGGTGTGAACGGTTTCCGCCGCCCGGCAGACGCCACTTTCATGATCGGCGCGATGGCAGCGATGGTGGCGGCGTTCAGTGTCGACCAATTGCTGCGCGCATCTTCGATGCGGATCGAAGGGCGCATGCTAACGATGATTCTTGTCATCGTGGCGGTACTACTCGCCGCTTGTACCAGTATCGCCATCCATTTTGACCGTTTGGGTGACGCGGCCAGACCGATCATCACAAGCGGGCTATGGATCTTTGCTGGTCTCGTCGTGCTTGGCACGGCCTATCGCTTCCGCCATATGACAGCGGTGGCAACCGGACTTGTTGCGATCTTCTTCGTCGCCGATCTCTACGCCAATAATGGCCCCAATGAATCGACAGCTGAACCGCCGCTTGCGTATGAAATTCTCAATCCAAACTGCAAGAACCCGACTGTCGGATTCCTGAAACGTAAAGTGCGCGAAGCATCGATGGGGGCTTATAAGCCGCGCGTCGAATTTGCAGGGCTTGGCTTCAACTGGCCGAATGTCGGGCTCGTGCAAGGCTTCGAGAACGTCTTTGGCTACAACCCGCTGCGTCTTGCAGATTTCAATGCTGCGACGGGTGCACCCGACACAATCTCTGCACCGGAAGAGCGCCAATTCACGCCGCTCTTCCCATCCTATCGTTCGAACTTCGCCAATCTTATCGGGTTGCGCTATATCGTCTCAAAAGTTCAGATCAACCAGATCGACAAGAACCTCAAACCCGGCGACCTCAATCTGATCGGCGTGACAGGCGAAGCCTTTATTTATGAAAATCCGCGCGCCTTGCCGCGCGCCATGTTTATTGATCGCGTTGTGATCGGCGATTTCGAGGCGATGACAAAGACCGGAGAATGGCCGGAAGGCTTCAATCCGGAGCGTGAATTCGTCATTGATGTTAACGATACCGATGGTTTTGAGTACTTCATCCGTAAAGAAGGCGTTGCAGCCAAAGCTGCCGTGATGATCCGCGTTTACGAGAATACGCGTATCGACATCGAGGTTGAGGCGGATGGCGATGGCTTCGTGCTGTTAAACGATGCTTGGCATCCCTGGTGGCGTGCGAGCATCGATGGCACTGAAGTGCCGATCCTCCGCGCTAATGTCATGTTCCGCGCTGTGCCGGTCACGGCGGGAAAGCACATCATCCAATTTGAATTTCGTCCTATTGAGGGCGCGCTGGCAGAGCTAGCCGCCAAGCTCAATGAGGATGAGGCCGACTGAGCCGGATACGGATCGTTGCAATAAAAAAGGCGGCCCTGCGGCCGCCTTTTGTGTTTTGATCGTGCATTCACTCAGGCGAGTTTGGCAAATTTATTGTCGCGCGGGTGCCACATGGCACCCTTGAGCACCACACCCTCCGAGACGATTTTGCGATCGCCGATCAGATGTTCGCCAGTCACGTCGATGTAATCGAACGAGCCTTTCTTCACCGATAGGATCGTGGCATCGCCCAAAGCGCCGACACGGAGCGAGCCGAATTCAGGACGCTGCAGAGCGCTGCCGCAATTCACCGTGGTGGCTGCGATCACATCCTTCAGATCCATTCCCAAGCATAGGAACTTCGAGAGCGTCGTGACTTGGTCGAAGGCGGGGCCATCGATGCAAACGGTGTGAATGTCCGATGAAATCGTATCCGGATAAAATCCGTTCGCCATCATCGTGCGCGCCGTCTTGAACGAAAACGAACCGCCGCCATGGCCGACATCGAAAATCACGCCGCGTTCGCGCGCGCGCTGCACAGCCGGTTTCACCGTGCCCTGTCCTGTGCAAGGCGCATTCGGGAAGGGACGGAAGCAATGGGTGAGGATGTCGCCCGGGCGCAGACGATCGACCACTTCCTCATAGGTCGGAGGCGGATGATCGATGTGGCACATCAGCGGCATGCCGGTTTCATCCGCCACTTGCAGGGCGATATCCAGCGGCTGCGTGCCGGACGTTCCTGAGGAATGTTTGCCGACGCGAACCTTGATGCCGACGATGACGTCGCGATTGGCGTCCGCCACTTTCACCGCATCGGCAGGAGCCATCAGGCGCATCTCTTCGCTCTCACCAACCATCACGGTTTTCGAGAAGGCATAGATGCCGGCAAATGAGACATGCAGATAAGCAAGAATGCGAGCTTCACTCTTCTCGATCACATGTTTGCGGAAGCCCATGAAATTTCCCGGACCCGCGCTACCCGTGTCGACAGAGGTCGTCACGCCAGAGGTGCGGCAGAATTCATCGGCATTGATGCCGAGCGATGTCCCGCCCCAATAGACGTGTGTGTGCAGGTCGATAAGTCCCGGCGTGACGATGTAGCCGGAGACATCGCGGATTTCTGTGTCGGGTCCCGGCTTCACGCTCGGCCCGATTCCTGAAACGCGCCCGTTCTCGAACGCGACATCCATCACGCCGTCGATGTTCTGGGACGGGTCGATGACGTGTCCGCCCCGCAAGATCAATTGTGCCATGCTGTCTCTCCCTCAAGCCGGCGGTATGGAACCCTTGCGCTCAACGATCATCCGGTATTGCTCCGGCTCGCGATGGCGCTCAAAATTAAAAACCCAATCCTTGTAGGATTTGGTGAGATCGAGATCGCAACGCGCGATCACGAGTTCGTCATCCTGTGTTAGTGCTTGACCGATCACTTCGCCTGTCGGTGCCACAATCGACGAATTGCCAATCATCTCGCAGCCTTCTTCGACGCCGCATTTGGCAACACTAACAACCCATGTACCGTTTTGATACGCGCCCGATTGGATTACAAGCTGGTTGTGAAACTCCGATAGGCGGTCATGTTCAGGCGAGGGCGGATTGTGGCGCGGCGTATTGTAGCCGATCAACACCATCTCGACGCCCTGCAGGCCCATGACGCGGTATGTCTCCGGCCAGCGGCGATCGTTGCAGATGGCCATGCCGAAAATGCCACCCATCGTCCGCCATGTCTTCCAACTGAGATTGCCGACCTCAAAATAACGCTTTTCCAGATGTTGGAAAGCACGCCACGGCTCATGCTCCTTATGGCCTGGTAGATGAATTTTTCGATATTTGCCGACGATGTGACCGTCCTTGTCGACGAGGATGGCCGTGTTGAAACGCCGCGTGCGTCCCTCTTCGACGATCATTTCGGCATAGCCGAGATAAAACCCGATCTTTAATCTTTTGGCTTCGTCGAAGAGTGGTTTGGTGTCTGCGGACGGCATTTCTCGTTCATAGAAATGATCAAGCTCAGCTTGATCTTCCATATACCAGCGCGGGAAGAAAGTGGTCAGCGCGAGTTCCGGAAAGACAACGCAATCGACGCCATGCTTGGCGGCGTCGCGCAGCAAAATGAGCATGCGCTCGACCACATCCTTGCGTGTATGGGCACGTTGAATGGGGCCAAGCTGGGCCGCTCCCATGGTCACAATACGGGTCATGCTGAACGCCTCTTGCGTACGGTTTCGCCGGTCTCTCCGACGATCTGTTCATAAACAACGGGATCGGTATCGCCTTCGGTGCCGATTGCGAGAATGCGCGATGTGGCATCGATGCCGAGGGCCGTGCGCATGGCAGGATCGTTGGCAGCGATGCGGAATCCTGCGAGACCGGCCACGCCGGATTCGCCGCCGACAATTCCTGACGATGCGAGAATGCGCATCGTGTCGGCAGCGGCGTCATCGGGAATGGCCATGAAGGCTTCGGCCCCATGCTCCAGAATATCCCATGCGATCTGCGAGGCTTCGCCACAGGCCAATCCGGCCATGATGGTTTCGAGATCGCCATCCGCGTTCTTTAATGTGCCAGCTTTCGCGCTTGCAAGAAGGCACGCGGCGCGATCGGGTTCGACGACGATCGTCTTCGGCCGCTGTGCGCCTTGCTTTTCCCAGAACCAGGAGAGCACGCCTGCCGCCAATCCGCCGACGCCGCCCTGAACAAAAACATGGGTGGGGGCACTGCCTTGTGCCAATGATTCAGCGGCGAGCAATGCGTAACCCTGCATCACGCTTTTCGGTACGTCTTGATAGCCGGGCCAAGATGTATCGGAGACGATCTGCCAATTATTCTCTCCCGCCACCTCAGCGGCGCGGCGAACAGAGTCGTCGTAATGCTTGCCCTCACGCCTCACCTCAGCACCGAAGGAACGGATCGCTTCAGCGCGGCCTTCACTCACCCCTTCATGGATGAAGATGATGGCTTTGCAGCCTGCGCGCTGTGCGCCCCATGCGACTGCGCGGCCATGATTGCCGTCGGTGGCGCAAGTGACAGTGAGCGGCTTGCCGCCATTCTCGCGCACGAGTTTTTCAACCGCATAAGCGCCGCCTAGTGCTTTGAAGCTTTTCAAAACGAAACGTGCGTCTTCGTCTTTGTAATGGACAGCACTAACGCCGGTCTCCTTCGCCAGCGCATCGAGAGAGCGCAAAGGCGTCGGTGCGTAACCGGGCCATTGTGAAATCGTCTTCAGCGCCGCTTCGCCCGCAGCGACCGAAAGAATGGCCTTCTCGGCTGGGCCATAGGGTTTTTGGGCTTCGAAGCGGGGGTTGATGAAAAGCTCAATGCTCATGGTTAGGAATCCGCAAGACGCAAGGTTGCGGCCAGCAAGACATCGCTGCCCGCTACAATGTGTTCGGGTTTGGTGAACTCGCGCGGGTTGTGCGACAGGCCGTCGACACTTGGCACGAAAATCATCGCTGACGGTGCAATCGCTGCGATTAATTGCGCGTCATGTCCAGCGCCTGAGACCATGCGGCGCGATGCGTGTCCCATTTCTTTGGCCGCGCCCTCGACTGTTGCAATCAGACGATCATCGAAAGGTGTTGCAGCAAAACGCGCCGTCTCTTGAATGGAAACGCTAACGCCATGGTCTTTCGCAGTTGCAGTCAAAAATTCCTTAAGGTGCCGCTCTGCTGCGTCGAGATGTGCATCGGATGGGTTACGCAAATCGAGCGTCATCGTCACCCGTTTCGGTACGACATTGATCTGTCCCGGTGTGAATTCCATACGACCGACTGTGCAACGCTGGTCCGGAATCGTATCCGCCATTTTGCGCGCTTCCACATTGAGTGAGGAAGCGACGAGGCCCGGATCGCGGCGATAAGAAATCGGTGTCGTACCGGCGTGATTGCTTTCGCCTTCGAGCGTGATCTCGAACCAGCGAATGCCTTGCACGCCTGTAACGGCGCCAATCACCGGGCCTTCGCTGTCGAGGATTGGGCCTTGCTCGATATGCAATTCGAGATAGGCGCGCGGTTTAATTGTGCCAGGATTCAGATTGCCGATCGCATCGATGGCGCGAATTGCATCGCCTACGCTCACGCCCGCAGCGTCGCGCGCCGCATAGGCCTCGTCGAGCGAGAGAATACCGGCATGGACGCAAGAGCCCATCATGTCAGGTTGAAAACGTGCGCCTTCTTCATTGGTGAAGGCCGCAACGCAAACGGGGTAGCGCGGCGTGATGCCCGCATCGCGGAGAACGGCAACGACTTCAAGCCCGGCGAGCACACCGAGTGCGCCATCGTAACGGCCGCCGGTACCGACCGTGTCGATGTGGGAACCGAGCATGACGGGTGGCCCGTCTTCGCGGCCCGGCAGCGTGCCAAAGATGTTGCCGATCTTGTCGGTCTCGACCTTCATGCCGAGGGTTTGCATTTGGCCTTTCAGCCAGGCGCGGCCCTGCCTGTCTTCTTCGCTCAAGGCGAGGCGGCGCGCACCGCCATCGCCCGTGTCGCCTATTGCGCCGAGGTCGGCCAAACGATTGAGCAAACGCGGACCGTCTATCCTGAGATTGGAACGCATTTCACTCATTGAACAACTCCGGCAGGCCATGCGATGCGCTCGCAGAGAGTAGACCATGCGAAGCAATGGTAGAGACTTGCATGCCTTGCCGGTGAGTCAAAGCCTGCCTGTGCACGGCGGGTCTGCGGATTTCACTGTCCGGCAAAGCCGTCGACACACCGTGCCAGTGCGCGGGCGGAGGCGTCTAGCAAACGCTCGCCCTTTTCAGCACTGGATTTCGCCGCGTCGCCAATCACACCCGTGTCGGTCATTGCTTTGAACCCACGCCAGACCTGAAACGCCGGACTGAGAACCCGCGTGGCGCTGTTGGTCGCACTCGTCTCGCCGCCCTTGGCCTCATGAAAACGCGCCGGGTCGGCAAGCTCGGGGGCAAGCGCCAGCATCATCGAGGTTTCCGCTTCGCAGGCATGCAGCACTGTCGTTTGGTCTTCAAGCGCAGCGGCGATGGCGTCGGGGTCAAGCAACCAATAGGTGCCGATGCCGACCGATTGGCCCAGCGAACGGGCGAGGTCAGCCGACATCGCATTGAGCGCGGAAATGTTGCCGCCATGCCCATTGCAAATCACGATGTGCTTGAAACCGGCCCGCATAATCGAACGGCAGATCTCTTCGATGACGGTCTTGTAGGTCGGCAGCGTCAGTGTGAAGGAGCCGCCAAACTCCATGTGATGTTCCGCCAGACCGATCCAAAGCGTGGGAGCAACCACGGTCGGCCCTTTTGTGAGGTGTGCGGCGCGGCGACAGACTTCGCCGCACAAAAGTGTGTCGACGCCTGTGGCGAGGTGGGGGCCATGCTGTTCCGTCGAGGCGACGGGAAGAATCACCACGGCGCCTTCAGCCGCGCGACGGCGCAGCGATTCAGCAGTGGAACGGGCCCATAGAACATCGTTTTGCATCGGCTAACTCCCTTGTTAGGGAGAGCGTGCCAGTTTCGTCGGGGGCGTCAACTTTGCTTTGCCGCATGGCGGCGCGCCAGCCATGCAGAGAGGCGAGGCCTGACGGGCAGGAAAGCCCGATAGCCGCGTTCTAGCAGAGGCAGGATGCCGGGCACGCGTGCGATCTGTCCGGCCCAACGCCAGCCGGCCAGCCGGTCCCAGATGGTCGCAAAGGCGGCTGCTCCGGAGATCAGCGTTCCATCGGCCTTGCGGATATGGAAGCGTTGCAAGGCCTGTTCGCGTGACAGGTCTGGCCCGGTCTCAGCCATGGGGTCGCTGACATCAATCCAAGCGAAGTTGTCGGCCCCGGGCCGGGCGCGGTAATGGGCGATCTCGGCGCGGCATAGGGGGCAAGCGCCATCGAAATAGACGCAGGCGCGCGGGGGTTGGTCCTGATGGGCGTTCATTGGCTTTCTACGGGCGAGATCGCCAACCGGATGTGCCCCATCCGATCCCTCACTGAGGCGGCCTTGACTCGGGGCAGGTTGCCGGGCTGTGATATATCTCAGAGCGCAACCCGAACCTAAGCGAATGCCATGAACGCCGAATTTTTCAAGGGTACGATCCCCGCCTTGATGACCCCTTGCGATGCCAAGGGAACTCCCGATTTCAAGGCTCTGGCCCGGACGGGGCGCAGCCTCATCGATGCGGGCATGTCGGCCGTGGTCTATGCAGGCTCGATGGGCGATTGGCCGCTCCTGACGGATGAGCAGCGCATGGAAGGTGTGGAGGCTTTGGTCGGCGCCGGTGTGCCGGTGGTCGTCGGCACCGGAGCCCAGAATCCCAAGCGCGCCATGGCCTTGGCAGCCCACGCTAAGAAAGCCGGTGCCAAGGGCCTTATGGTCATCCCGCGTGTGCTGTCGCGCGGCTCCTCGGTCGCGGCCCAGCGGGCGCATTTCGAAGGCGTGCTTGAGGCGGCGGTCGATCTCCCCGCTGTCATCTACAACAGCCCTTATTATGGCTATGAAACGAAGGCTGATCTCTTCTTCGAACTCAACGCCAAATATCGCCACCTCGTTGGCTTCAAGGAATTCGGCGGCGCGGCATCGCTGCGCTATGCGGCTGAACATATCACCAGCCGCGATCCGTCCATCATGCTGCTCGTCGGTGTCGATACGCAGGTGTTCCATGGCTATGTGAATTGCGGTGCAGTCGGCGCCATTACCGGGATCGGCAATGCGCTGCCGAAGGAGACGCTGCATCTCATCAGCCTGTGCCAGAAGGCAGCGGCGGGCGATCCGGTCGCAATGCGCCATGCGCAAGAACTTGAGCGTGCGCTCGGTGTGCTCTCATCCTTCGACGAGGGCGTCGATCTTGTGCTTTATTACAAATATCTCATGGTGCTTGAAGGTCATGACGAATATCGTCTGCATATCAATCCAAACGCACAGCTTTCCGAAAGCCAAAAGAATCATCTGACGGCGCAGCATGCCTTGTTCAAGACTTGGTACAAGGCATGGTCGGCCAAGCTGACGGGTTGAGCTTTCCAACGTTATGAAATCTCGGGCCGCTTGCCGCACGGTAGGCGGCCTTTTTCTTGATCCATTTGCCATCGTTCTTGCCCCGTGTCACAGCTTGGTGGGTTATGTGTGGAGTTGCTGCGATGAAAGCCGGATTGTGGATTGTCGTGTCATGTTTTTTGGCTGCGGGGCTTGCCCTCATGCCGATTGCTGAGGCGCAAACGCCCATACCCAGCGAAGCAACCTATGAGCTGATCGGCACTTACGATCTGCAGCGGCTGGAGCAGATCGGCAATGCCGATCTTCGGGATTTCATGGCATCATCGACGATGCCGACGGAGTTCATCGGCAAATTGGCCAAGCCGAAATACAAAGTGAAACTCTACCGCGTGATTTATCCATCAGTCGTGCCGGAGCGCGAGAATTTCCCGACACGCGCATCGGGGCTCGTCGCGATTCCGGATAGCGGCACTAGCACCATGCCGCTTGTCTCCTATCAGCACGGCACCGTGTTCGATCGCTCCTATGTTCCGAGCAATCCGGACGCATCGATGGAAACGCGCATCATGCTGCTGCAATTTGCAGCGCAGGGTTATATCGTCATTGGTGCGGATTATTTCGGGCGCGGGCAATCGACGCTGCCGGATTCCTATCTCGTTCGCGACAGTACGCAACAAGCTGGTGTTGATCTTTACATTGCTGCACGCGATTTTCTTAAGTCACAGAAAATCTCTGTGAGCCATTTATTTGTCAGCGGCTGGTCGCAGGGCGGCTGGGTCACGATGCAATATCTTTACAAGCTGCAATCGCTCGGTGTGAAAGTGTCCGCTGCAGCGGTGGCCAGCGCACCTGTCGATGTCTTTCTCACCATGAATCGTTGGCTGAGTAATCCGCAACCAGTCGATGCCGTTTATCTACCCGGTGTTGTGGCGATTCAGTTGCAGGCACAAGAATTCTATCATCGGCAACAGGGCCTACTCGAAGCGGCGGTGAAGCCAGAATATGTCCAAGCTGCGCGTGACCTTTACACAGGGCGGAGCGATTTCGAAACCTTCTTCAAAAAAACGCCCCCCAAGCTTGCCGACTTCATCAAGCCTGAATTTGCACAATCGGGCTTTGTTGGTCTGACGCCGTATTGGCAGGTGTTGCAGACCAATCAGGCATATCGCTGGCGCTCGAATGTACCGACACGCGTCTATTGGGGTGGGACGGATGAGGTTACACCAAAGTCCATCGCGTTCCTGCCAGAAACGGTGCAGTCGCTTCTGGGCGGCGCAGCGGTGACGACGGTCGATGCCGGTGCAAAAGCCGATCACCGCGCCATCTATGTGTATGGTGCCATCGATCAAAAGGCATGGTTCGACCGGCTCGCTGGCCGAAACTAACCGATACAACCGAGATGGAAAAAACCATCTCGTTCTTGAACGATCTTGTCGTCAGGGCTGGCTCAGCCGAGCATCCTCGTATCGCCGTCAACGGAAATGGCTTGACCGGAAATCGTTTTGCCACGCGGGCTGGCGATGAACACGATTTGATCGGCGATCTGTTGCGGCGTCACATAATCCTTGATCGATGTGAAGGAGAAGGCGGCTGCTTCTGTGTCCTTGAAGCTCATGCCGCGCTGTTGCGCGCGCGCTTCGAGCACGCGACGTTGGCGATCGCCTGCGACAAGGCCGGGCAGGATCGCGTTGACGCGGATATTGTTTTCGCCGAGTTCGATGGCGAGCGATTTGGTGAAGCCGATGACCCCCCATTTGGCTGCGGCGTAGGGCGTGCGCATCGCAAAGCCAAATTTTCCAGCTGCTGATGAGAGGTTGACGATCGAAGGGTTGGTGCTCTTACGCAGATGCTGCACGGCGAGACGGGCGCAGTTGAACTGGCTCGTCAGGCAGACTGCGATGCAACGCTCCCAATCGTCGGGATTAATCGCTTCGACGCGGCCGGTGGGGCCAGCAATGCCGGCATTGTTGACGAGGCAATCGAGTCCGCCGAGTTCATTCACCGCGGCGTCGAAGAATTTCTCGACCTGCGCACGGTCCGCCACATCGCAATAATGAGCCTTTAACAACGGGTCGGATGTTGTCAGCGCGGCCAGCGCATCGCGATCGACATCGCACACAACGACTTGCGCTCCCTCGCGCACGAAGGCGCGCGCGATTTCGAGGCCGATGCCACCTGCGCCTGCGGTGACAATGATTTTTTGGCCCTTCAATTCCATATCCATGTTGAACTCCTATTCGGGCAGATGGCCCTGCGAAATGATGAAATCGGCGGCGCCCTGAATATCCTGTTCGACCGCAGCGCGGGCACGATCAGGGTCTGATTTTGCCAAGGCGTCGATGAGGTCGGCGTGGAAGATAACGGCGCGCGTATGTTTGAGCCGGTCGGGATTAGCGCGAAAATCAAGATTGATCACAGGCCCTGCCTTCAGCCAGAGCGAGCGGATCATCTCCGCGAGTTGCGGCGAGCATGCGGCCTCGTATACGGCAAAATGCAGCGCCTGATTATACGCAACGGCGGCCGCAAGATCGGGTTTGCGTTTCTGTGTTTCCTTACGGAAGGCTTCTTCCAGTTCGGCAATGCGTTCGATATCCGCATTATCACGCGACGCAGCGGCACGTGCAGCGGCATGGCCTTCGACAACAATGCGTGCCGCGGTGAGATCGACGAACCGCGTCGCACTCATCATTGGCACGCGGATCGCCCGGTTTGGCGTTACCTCCAGCGCATTATCAGCGACAAGGCGGGTCACTGCTTCGCGGATAGGCATCATCGAGACACCGAGTGCCTCCGCCGTCGAACGCAACGACATGCGCTCTCCCGGCGCCAGGCGGCCAGCGATCAGCAGATCCGCAATTTGGCGATAGGCCCGATCCCCAAGCGTCATCCGCTCGAGCGGTTCCATTTCGGTGGTGGGCAGTCTGGCGTTCATCGGTCAGGGGTGCGGCTTCGAGTGGGCTTTACAATCGCGAAGGGCTGCGACAGACTGATTGTGATCACAGATCACGGCTGGCCGTCAACGCCCACGATGAAGGAGCGGTCGGCAGCCGAGAGGAAACGATTAACCCGCTACGGCGGACCATAGGGAGAGTGAACGCATGTCTCATCATGATGAAGTGTCACGTCGTGGCCTACTCAAGGGCGCAGCCGGCATGGCTTTGCTCGCAGGTATCGGCGCACCGGCCATTGTCCGCGCGCAAACGGATGCCATTCGTATCGGCCATTTGACGCCGCGCACTGGCTTTTTGGGTCCGCTCGGTGAATACGCCGTGATGGCGATCGATCTCGCTGCTGAAGAAATCAATGCTGGCGGCGGTGTCATGGGTCGCAAGATCGAACTTCTGAAAGAAGACTCGGTCAATCCGCAGACCGCGTCGACAAAAGCTGAGCGTATGTTCGAGCGCGACAATGTGACCTGCATCTTGGGCGAAATCTCGTCGGCCTCGTGCCTAACGATCGCGCAGGTCGCACAGCGCAACAAGAAGATCTTCATCAATACTGGCGGTAATTCCGACGCGCTGCGCGGCAATGACTGCAAAAAGTACATGTTCCACGTCGAGGCGCAGAACTCGATGTATGTGAAGTCAGTCGGGCGCTCCTTCCTGCGCGATGGGCTTGTGAACGGCAAGAACTGGTATTCGCTGACGGCGGATTACGCGTTCGGTCACGATCTGCTCAAGGTCGCGAAACGCTTCATGGAAGGCAATGGCGGCAAGTTCGCCGGTGACGATCTCATTCCGACTGATGCGACAGACTTCTCGTCTTATCTCCTGAAGATTCGCAATGCGAAGCCTGATCTCGTCGTACTCAACCTAGCCGGCAACCAGATCACGAACTTCCTGAAGCAATATGCGGAATTCGGTCTGAAATTCCCGGTCGGCGGCTTCGGCTTCGACACGGCACTCGCATGGGCCGCCGGTAAGGGCAATTTCGTCGGCACATGGCCTGTTGTGTGGCATCACCTCATCGATACAGCGGGATCGAAGGCTTTCGTCGCAGCGTTCACCAAGAAGTATGGCAAGCCGCCGGAAAATCAGGCTTGGGGCGACTACATGGCGCTGAAGATCATGGCGCAATCGATGAACGAGCTGAAGACAACGGATTCGACCAAGATCGTCGAGCATCTCGAAAAGGGTGCAAAGTTCGATATCCTCAAGACGCGTGAAGGTTATTTCCGTGCACAGGATCATCAGCTGATGCAGGAAATGTATGCCATCACGGCACTTCCGGCCGATCAGATTAAGAATCAGTGGGATATCTTCACATCTTCGGCAGCGGTCCCGGGACCCAATGAAAGCCTTGAAGTGATTGCTTCGACCAAGGACGAAGCGACCTGCAATTTCGGATCTTAAGGTCTGAATCTTGGCCCCCGCCATTCGGGCGGGGGCCTTTTCCTTTCTATCAGCGAAGAATTCAACGGGGCCTCGATGTCCACGATGCTTTTTGCGCAGCAAATCCTCAATGGATTGCTCGACGGTGTGTATTACCTACTCATCGCTCTCGGTCTGTCGTTGATCTTTTCTTTAGGGGGGATCGTCAATCTCGCGCATGGCGCGTTTTTCGCGATCGGTGCTTATCTTACACTCGTGATTTCGCCTTATGTCGGCTTTGGCGGCTCTTTGGTGCTTTCGCCTGTCGCCGTCGCCTTGTTCGGCATTCTGATCGAACGATTCTTATTCAGGCGTTTCTACCGATCAGACCCGATCCTATCCTTATTGCTTACCTTCGGCCTCGCCATGGTGGCTGAGCAGGCGTTGCGCATGATTTTCGGTGCACCGCCGCTGTCTTATTCCATTCCGCCCTGGTTGCGGGGCCAAGTCTTCATCGGCGATTTCGTCTACTCCTTCTATCGCACCGTGCTGCTCGGCGTTGCAGCCAGTTGCGTGCTGGCGCTGTGGTTCCTGTTGCACAAAACAGCCTTTGGCCGTGTGGTGCGCGCCGGGGTGCAAAACCCCGACATGGTTGGCGCATTAGGCATTTCGCTTGAGCCTTACATGGCAACAGTGGCGGCCATCGGCATTGGTCTTGCTGGCCTTGCAGGCGTGTTGCTGGCACCGATCTATTCGGTTCATCCGGCCATGGGTGCTGAAATTATCACGCCGGCTTTCGTTGTCGTCGTCATCGGTGGGCTTGGATCTTTCTGGGGCGTCGTTGTCGCTGCGTTGCTGGTGGGCTTAGTCAAGGGTTTGATGATCGCGATCGGCTATTCGGCAGCGTCGACGGCTGCGATTTATCTGCTGATGCTGATTGTTCTCCTCGTGCGGCCACGCGGGCTGTTCGGCGAACGCATCACACGGTTCGAGTGAGGGAGAACGATCCATGAAAATGCAATCCCACTCGATTGCCGGCGTACCGGTGCCGATGCTGATTGTCGTTGCCGCATTGGTTGTCTTGCCGCCGATCTTGATGGCGCTTGGCTTGACCATGACATCGGCGTCGGAAGTCGTGATCTTCGCCATTGCCTGCATGGCGCTCAATATTCTCGTCGGCCAGACGGGGCTTGTTTCGTTTGGCCATGGCGCGTGGTTCGGTATGGCTGCTTACGTCGCAGCCATCGTTCAGCGCGACTTGATGCCGGGAAGTTTCTTCGGTCCGCTCATGGCAGCGCTGGCGGCTGTTGCAATCGCTTCGGGCTTGTTCGGCGCGCTAATCTTGCGTCGCCGTGGCGTCTATTTCTCGCTGCTGACGCTCGCATTGTCGGCGATGCTGTTTGTTATCGCCTTCCGCTGGACCGATGTAACCGGTGGTGAGAACGGTTTGGGCGGCATCTCCCGACCGAAGTTTTTGGGCATCGATTTCGATGTTAGCGCCAATTTCTATTGGCTCAATGCGGCGATCGGGCTTGCTGTCGCCTATGTGCTTTGGCGTTTTCAGAATTCACCGGTCGGCTCGGTACTGGTTGCTATTCGTGAGAATGAGCAGCGCGCCCGCTTTATCGGTTATGCGACCAACCGGTATAAGCTGATTGCTTTTATCATGTCGGCCACGATCACGGGCCTCGCGGGCGTCTTGCTCCTCTATAAGAACCGCATGACATCGGCTGAGCCGATTTCGGTCGTGTTCTCCGGTGAGTTGCTGGCAATGGTCGTCATTGGCGGCATGCGCAGCTTCCTCGGCCCGGCGCTCGGTGCCCTGTTTTATATTCTCTTCCGCGAGTTTCTCTCGATCTATACTGAGAATTGGCTGTTCTGGTTCGGACTTCTGTTTGTCGGCTTCATCGTGTTTTCGCCCGATGGTCTGGTCGGCGTTTATGAAAAGCTGACGGCACCGTTCCGCAAAAAGGAGATCGGTGAAGCCGCCATGGCGGGGCGCAAGACAGAACAAATGCCTCTGCCAGAATTTCTGAAACCTAAAGATTCATCGAACGGCACCATTCTCGAAGCCCAAAACATGGTGCGCCATTTCGGTGGCATCAAAGCGGTGCAGGGTGTCGATATTGCGGTGAAGGATCGCACGCTACACGCGCTGATCGGTCCCAACGGTGCGGGCAAGACAACGGCATTCAATCTCCTCTCGGGCATGTTTCCGCCCGATAGCGGAACGGTTCAGTTCCGTGGCGCTAGGATCGGAGGCGAGACGCCGGAAGCGATCGCGCAGGCCGGCATTGGTCGGTCATTCCAGATCACCAATCTTTTCCCCGCTTTGAGTGTGGAGGAAAACATTCGCCTGGCCGTCCAAGCGCGTGATCCGCATCGCTTTAACGTCTGGCTTCCGACGCGTTCACTCTCGCAGGTGAATGCGGAAACCGCCGAGATGGTTCGCTATCTTGGTGTGGCCGGGATCGAAGGCGCAGAGGCCGGATCGCTCTCCTATGGCGGCCAGCGGCTCCTCGATATGGGGATTGCGCTGTCAACTGCGCCGCGCATTCTGTTGCTCGACGAACCGCTGGCAGGCCTTGCAGCAGCCGAGCGTGTTCGCATCGGCAATATCATCAAGCGTATTTCGAGCGATCTCCCGGTTCTGCTCGTGGAGCATGATATCGATCGCGTCTTCGAGCTCGCAGATCATGTCACGGTGATGAATGAAGGCCGCGTCTTACTCGACGGAACGGTTGAGGATGCGCGTAGCAGCAAAAAGGTTCAGGAAGTCTACATCGGTTCGGGCTCGGCGACGGTGGCCGCCAAGCCGCGCGAAAGCGCAGTACAGCCGGACAATCTCCTGACGCTGAAAGACGTCAATACCTTCTATGGCAAGAGCCATATCATCAACAATGTCAGTCTTGATCTCAATCGCGGCGAGATCATTGCGCTTTTGGGTCGAAATGGTGCGGGCAAATCCACATTGTTGAAAACGATCACCGGTATCGCGCCGGCGCGGTCGGGTTCGATGATGTTGGCCGGGCAGGAACTCATCGGCAAATCCTCAGCCGAGATTTCACGTCTAGGTGTCGGTTATGTGCCACAGGGGCGTGGTCTGTTCGCTGGCATGACGGTGGCACAAAATCTGGAACTAGGCCGCCTGAAACGCCGCACCGGCAATGGTATGCATTGGGAACTCGAGCGGATCTACGAGTATTTCCCGCGGATCCGCGAACGTCTCGATAGCCCTGCCGATTACCTGTCGGGCGGCGAGCAACAAATGGTGGCCGTTGCGCGTGCGATGTATGGCGATGTGCGCGTGCTGTTGCTTGATGAACCGTTCGAGGGTCTCGCACCTGCCGTCGTCGAACAATTGTTCGAAGTGTTCGATCGGTTGCGCCGCGATGTCTCCATCATCATCGTCGATCATCACCTCGATCTTGCGCTGGCCCTGTCCGACAAGACAGTCGCGCTCGAGCGTGGCGCGGTGATCCATACCGGTCCATCGGCCGATTTGCGCGACGATCTCGATCTGCGCCGCAAGGTGCTTTGGCTATAAGGAAAGCATGAACAGGCGGGCATGACATGCGCTGCCATTCATGACGGGGGAGGACGAAGAGTGACCGAAACAGTCGCCATCATTGGCTCTGGCCTGATTGGTCGTGCATGGGCTTCAATCTTTGCACGTGCCGGTTGGAATGTCCGTGTAACTGATCCGGATGCGCAAACGCGAGCGGTCGCGAAAGACTTGATCCTTGAAGAGTTGCGTGGGCTCGCGCGCCATGGCCTTGCCGATCGCCCGGACGTCATTATTCAGCGCGTCACGGTGTGCGATACCAATGCGGATGTCGTGAAGGGCGCAACCTTCGTGCAAGAGAACGGGCCGGAAGTGCTTGAAATCAAGCAAGTGCTTTTCAAGGAGCTTGATGCGCTGTTGCCGAAAGATGTCGTGATCTCATCCTCGACATCTGCCATCGTGACCTCGCGGTTCACAGAAGATTTGCCGGGGCGTGCGCGCTGCATGGTGGGCCATCCCGTTAACCCGCCCCATCTTATTCCGCTTGTTGAATTAAGTGGTGCGCCTTGGACTTCGCGTGAGACGCTAGAGCGTGCGCGTCAGGTCTATCTCGCAATTGGTCAGGTGCCGATTGATGTGAAGAAAGAGATCGACGGCTTTATTCTCAATCGTTTGCAAGGCGCACTTCTCGCCGAAGCTTTCCGGCTTGTGGGGGAAGGCTATGTATCGGCAGAAGATGTCGATCATTGCGTCAAGAACGGGCTTGGTACGCGCTGGAGCTTTATGGGGCCGTTCGAGACGATTGAACTCAATGCACCGGGCGGAGTTCCGGATTATTGCGCTCGCTACACGGGTTTTTACAAAAGGCTGGCGGCGCAAGCTGCTGGACCATCCGTCTACGATGGCGACAATTTGAAGAATGTTGTAGCGGCGTGGCGCTATGAGGCTACACCCGAACGCATTGCGCGGCGCACCCGCGAACGCAATGAACGCCTTGCGGCCTTGGCTGCACATAAGAATTCCCAACCCGAACTGAGCTGAGAGAAGAGCCATGGCGAAGAAGGTCATCATCACTTGTGCGGTCACAGGCGCGATCCACACACCCTCGATGTCGCCACACCTGCCGATTACGGCAGAGGAAATTGCCGATGCTGCCATCGGCGCAGCTGAGGCGGGAGCCGCCGTCGTTCATCTTCATGCGCGCGATCCAAAGACAGGTCAGCCTGATCAGACGCCCGAAGGTTTTGCGCCGTTTCTGAAAGTCATCAAGCAGCGTTCCAACTGCGTTATCAACATCACGACAGGCGGCGCGCCGACGATGACGGTGGCAGAGCGCGTAAAGCCAGCTGCCACATTCAAGCCCGAAGTCGCTTCACTTAACATGGGCTCGATGAATTTCGGTTTGTTCGGCATGCTGAACAGATTCAAGGAATTCAAGCATGAATGGGAGCCGCAATATCTCGGCAACAAGGACATCATCTTCCGCAATTCGTTCAAGGATATCGAATACATCCTGACGACTTTGGCCGAGAGCGGTACACGCTTTGAATTTGAGTGCTATGACACGGCCCATCTCTACAATCTCGCCCATTTCCTCGATCGCGGCATCGTTAAGACGCCCTTGTTTGTGCAGACCGTGTTTGGTCTTCTCGGCGGCATCGGGGCGCATCCGGACGATGTGATGCACATGAAGCGCACAGCGGATCGCCTGTTCGGCGATCAATACCGCTGGTCGGTTCTGGGTGCGGGCAAGAACCAATTACCGATTGCGGCCATGTCAGCCGCTATGGGCGGCCACGTTCGTGTCGGTCTTGAGGATTCGCTCTGGGCGGGTCCCGGCAAGCTCGCTCAATCCAATGCGCAGCAGGTTAAGCTCGCCCGCCAGATCATCGAAGGGCTTGGGCTTGAAATCGCTACCCCGGATGAAGCGCGCGACATCCTCGCCTTGAAGGGCGGGGACAAGACCGCGATCTAAAGCCGGTCAAGCCTTAGAAGATAGCGCCGCCTCTCGGGGCGGCGTTGTCATTTCAAGCCCTGTTTTGCGTTGCCTTTGTAATAAAGGCCCGATCTAATCGCTTTAAAATAGCAAAAAACAGGTATTGCGCGCAGTTATACGTGACGACGTTGAGTCTAAGGAGGGGGCTTGCCGCCCTGCAAGGGCGTTCTATTTGTGACGCTAAGAAGAACAAGAACGCAGTTTTTTCATCAGGGAGAAAGATCAATGGAATCGAAGTCCAAAAATCCGCATACGCGCCGTCAATTCTTGGCAGCTTCGGCCGTTACGGCAGCGGCAGCAGGCGTCGCGGCGCCGGCTTTGGCGCAATCGTCTGGTCCCATCAATATGCGCTGGCAGAGCACGTGGCCGGCCAAGGACATCTTCCACGAATATGCGCAGGATTTCGCCAAGAAGGTCAATGACATGACCGGCGGCGACCTGAAGATCGAAGTGCTGCCTGCAGGCGCAGTTGTGCCCGCATTCGGGCTTCTCGAAGCGGTCTCCAAGGGCACGCTCGATGGCGGTCATGGCGTGCTCGTCTATCATTATGGCAAGCAGACGGCTCTTGCTCTTTGGGGTTCGGGCCCCGGCTACGCCATGGACGCCAACATGCTTCTGGCTTGGCATAAGTATGGCGGCGGCAAGGAATTGCTCGCAAAGCTCTATCAGTCCATCGGCGCCAATGTCGTGTCATTCCCGTACGGCCCGATGCCAACACAGCCGCTCGGCTGGTTCAAGAAGCCGGTGACCAAGCCGGACGATCTGAAGGGCTTGAAGTACCGCACTGTCGGCATCTCCATTGACGTTTTCACGGGTCTCGGCGCCGCAGTGAATGCGTTGCCGGGCGGTGAAATTGTGTCGGCGATGGATCGTGGCCTGCTTGATGCGGCAGAGTTTAACAATGCCTCGTCCGATCGCACGCTCGGTTTCCCGGACGTTTCCAAAGTCTGCATGCTGCAAAGCTACCACCAGAATGCTGAGCAGTTCGAAATCATGTTCAACAAGGCGAAGTTCGACGCGCTGCCAGAAAAGATGAAAGCCATCATCGAGTCGGCTGTGGAAGCGTCTTCGGCGGACATGTCCTGGAAGGCGATCGACCGCTATTCCAAAGACTATATCGAAATGCAGACCAAGGATAAGGTGCGTTTCTACAAGACACCCGACACGGTTTTGAAGCGTCAGCTCGAAATCTATGACGAGGTTGTTGCCAAGAAGTCGGCAGAAAACGCGTTGTTCAAGGAAATTCTTGAATCGCAAATCGCCTTTGCCCAGCGTGCAACGCAGTGGGAGCGCGATACCGTGGTTGACCGGAAAATGGCGTTCGACCACTATTTCGGACCGCAAGGCAAGCTGAAGAAGGGCTGAGCCTCTTCGTGATTTGAGCGCCTGCCAGATTCTTCTGGCAGGCGCTTCGTCATGACCGCTTGGGGGGCAGCATGGTCCAAAAATTTCTCTTCACAATCGACTCAATCAGCACGTGGATCGGTAAGGCGGCGTCTTGGCTTATCATCGCGCTGATGCTGCTCGTGTGCGGCGAGGTCTTTAAGCGTTACGCGCTGAATGCGCCAACCGCTTGGATTTTTGACGCCTCCAACATGCTCTATGGCTCATTGTTCATGCTCTGCGGTGCCTACACTTTAGCGCAGAATGGCCATGTGCGCGGCGATTTCTTCTACGGTTCGATGCGTCCGCGTATGCAGGCCAGCTTCGATCTCGTGCTCTATATTTTGTTTTTTCTGCCCGGCATCGCGGCGCTTGTTTATGCTGGGTCTGATTATGCTGCCGATTCTTGGCGTATTCGCGAGCATTCCAATGTGACTGCCGATGGGCCGCCCGTTTATCATTTCAAAACGATCATCCCGATCGCCGGCGCCCTCGTTCTATTGCAGGGTTTGGCTGAAATTGTGCGTTGTTTCGTGTGTCTGAAGACTGGTGAATGGCCGCAACGGCTCAAAGATGTTGCTGAGATCGATGTGGTCGAAGAGCAGCTTGCAAACAGCGATTATGTTGACAAGGACGCTGTGCGCGATGCGCTCGCGCGCGTTCAGGATATCGATGAAGAAGCGCGCCAGCGCAGTGTGAAAGACAGTTGATCATGAGCGATCCAGCACTTGGAATTCTGATGCTCGCGCTCATCGTGGTCGTGATCATGATGGGGTTTCCAACGGCCTTCACATTGATGGGTCTTGGAATCCTTTTTGGCTTTATCGCCTATTTTAAATCCGGGCAGGCTTTTAGCGACAATCTCGTCTTCGATTTGATGGTCCAGCGCACCTATGGCGCGATGACCAATGACGTCCTTATTTCCATCCCGCTCTTCGTGTTGATGGGCTATGTGATGGAACGTGGTGCGCTGGTCGACAAGATGTTCTACGCAATCCAGCTGGCGTTCCGCAATGTTCCTGCTGCCCTTGCGGTCGCGACTTTGCTCGTCTGCACTTTCTGGGGCATAGCGAGCGGACTCGTTGGCGCTGTCGTCGTGCTGATGGGCGTTATTGCGCTCAATCCGATGCTGCGCGCCGGGTACGATGTGAAGCTCGCCTCCGGTGTCATCACGGCGGGCGGCACGCTTGGTATTCTGATTCCGCCTTCGGTGATGATCATCGTTTATGCGGCGGTGGCCGGACAGTCCGTGGTTAAGCTTTATGCGGCCACGATGTTTCCCGGCTTCTTTCTTGCCTTTCTCTATCTCGTCTACATCATCGGCATGGCCATGCTGAATCCAAAGCTGGCGCCGCCTTTGCCCGAGGCTGAGCGTCAGGTTCCGCTTCCGGAATGGATGCGAACATTGAGCGAGACGGGTTCGCGCAACATGATCGTCGCGATCCTGTCCAATCTGCGCTCGTCGGCGCAAGTCGTCGATCGTGCGACGCTCATGCGCTACCTCGGTTTTTCAACCGTACCGTTCATTTTGGTCGCCAGCACATTATGGCTGATCTTCTGGTATGTGGTGATCCATCAACAGGCTGGTGATGCTGTCGATACGCAGGGCGTTGAGCAATTAGGCAGTTACAGTGCGCCGGAAGTCACAGAGAAGGCCGGCCCACCGCTGAACTTCTATATCGGCTTTGGTCTCGTGACTGCGCTCGCGGCCTTTGGCATGTTGCGTTACTATCGCAACATGGTTGCGGAGCGGCTCGAGGTTATTCGCCTGCTCACCGTGTCAATCATGCCGTTGGGCCTGCTCACCGTCGTCGTTCTGGTAGTGATCTTGTTCGGTATCACTACGGCCACGGAATCTGCGGCTGTAGGGGCAGCGGGTGCCTTCATCTTGGCATTGACAGCACGCACACTCGATTGGAAGCGCACCAAGGAAGCGGTTTTCCTAACTGCGAAAACAACCAGTATGGTGTGCTGGCTTTTCGTCGGTTCGGCGATTTTTTCTGGCGTCTTTGCCATTCTGGGCGGGCAAGCGCTTGTCGAGAAATGGGTCCTGTCGCTGAACCTATCGCCTTTGCAATTTATGATCATTTCTCAGGCGATCATTTTCATTCTGGGTTGGCCGCTTGAATGGACTGAGATCATCGTCATTTTCGTGCCGATCTTTCTGCCGCTTCTCAAGCATTTTGGCATTGACCCGATCCTCTGGGGTGTTCTGGTCTTTGTTAATCTACAAGCGGCGTTCTTGTCGCCGCCTGTTGCTATGTCGGCCTTTTACCTCAAAGGCGTTGCGCCGCCGCACGTCACCATCAATCAGATTTTTGCCGGCATGATGCCCTACATGCTCATTGTGATTGTCTGCATGGTGCTGCTGTATATTTGGCCGGGCCTGACTTTGTGGCTGCCAGAATTTTTGTACGGCAATTGAGAAAAATGGGGCGAGCGTCCACGCGCTCGCCTTTTCCTGAGCCGCCCGCAAATGTCGGTTGTGCGCAATTTCCTCCGCTTTTCAGCGGAGCCTTGACGATAAAGCCTGATACTTGTTTGGGGTGTGGTCCCTGCTGATCAGTTCCTGCCGATCAACCCCAACTGGCTTTTCGGGGTTAGGTTCGGTTTGGCAAGGTTTGCCTTGTAAGCGGCTGTGATGGTCCGCATTCAGCGGCAATTGAGGGAAATGGTGGGCCCACCAGGACTCGAACCTGGAACCAGACCGTTATGAGCGGTCGGCTCTAACCATTGAGCTATAGGCCCGTACAGGGGTGATAGTATAGGAGATAGGTCGGGTGCAAATCCCACCGCTCTTGCCCCGTGCGTGGTTGCATCCTGAGGCGGGACGGTTACCGTCCGGTTTCCTCCCGCCGGATCCTAGCTGTGTCGCTCACCGTCTTTTTGGCCGTTCTTGCCGCTGCTGCGCTTCACGCGGGGTGGAACGCCGTCGTCAAGCTCAGGGTGGAGCCGCTTCTCGCCATTGTGCTGATCAACGGGTCCTGCGCGGTGCTTGGCCTTGTGGTTCTGCTCTTCAGCGGATTTCCGGCGCGTGAGGCATGGGGATGGCTCGCGTTGTCAGGGGGTGTCCATCTCCTCTATGGCCTCGCTTTGGCCGAGGCCTATCGCGTCGGTGATATGGGTTTTGTTTATCCGGTGGCGCGTGGCGCTGCGCCGATGATGACCCTGATCGGCTCGCTCATCTTCGTCGGCGATCCTTTGCCGCCGCTGGCTATCGCCGGAATCGCGGTGCTCGGCTCCGGTATCGCTCTGATGGCGTTCTCGCGCGCATCTATTGTCGATGGGCGGGCTCTGCTGTTTGCACTTCTCACGGCCTGCACAATCACGCTCTACACGATTGCAGACGGTTTGGGCGCGCGCGCCTCGGGCAATCCGCACGCCTATGCTGCCGCGATGTTCGTACTCGATGGTGGATTTTTGCTGCTGTACACGCTTGCCACACGCGGGGTCGATTGGCTGAAACAGGCGCGTCCCGCACTCATTCCCGGCATGGCAGGCGGCGCCATGGGTTTTGTCGCCTATTGGATTGTCATTTGGGCGATGACGGTTGCGCCGATCGCACTCGTTGCCGCTTTGCGCGAAAGCTCGATATTGTTTGCAACATTGATTGCCATCTTCGTGCTCAAGGAGAAGGCGGTGCCGTTGCGGATCGCCGCCGCGCTTTTCATCGTGGTTGGCATCGTGCTGATGCGGATGGCGACGTTTATCTGAGGATGTCGAACGTTACCGTTACGCTGGCTTGGGCTGTGAGTTCGCCAGCTTCGATAGGCGGTGCGGCGGCAAGCGCAGCGGGTGCGCCGCGTAACATACGCGGTTCGGCGACCGCCCGGGGTAAGGTGTTGTCGCTGATCTCGCGAATGGCGCCGACCTTCACACCCAGGCTTTGGGCATAGAGTTCGGCCACGCGGCGGGCATCTGCGGCGGCTTTCTTGCGCGCTTCATCCTGCAGGGCCTGTGGATCGGCGACACCGAAGGTTGGGCCGCTGATATCGTTGACACCGGCTGCCGTCGCGAGGTCGAGCACCGCGCCGATCTTGGTAAGATCGCGCAAGCGAACGGAGAGCCGATTGCTGGCCCGGTAGCCTGCGATTTTTGGCGCTCCGGTGCGATCTTTATCCTGCACATAATCGGGCGTCAGATTGAGTCCGATCGTCATGAGGTCGCGATCGGCGACACCGCGCTCGCGGAGTTGGCTGAGAAGCGTGGCGGCAATCTTCGCATTGGCCTCCATCGCTTCGGCAGACGTTTTGCCTTGCGTGAGGATCCCGAGCGAGACGGTCGCGATATCGGGTTTGCCCTGCGCCTCACCACGACCTTCGACGATGATCGACGGGGCCGTTTCAGCGCGCGCAGGCCAAGCCGCCAGCGCCGTGACGCAGGCAAACAGCAAGGCTCCAACGGCAAATCGAAGCGAATAGACCGGCATTCCCATCGCCTCCGCCCTCCCTTGGCGAATCGTCATTCTTTTTGTCGCATCGCCTCGGGGCAAGAGCGGGGCCGAAGCTTGGCCGTATTTGGGCAGAAACACCGGAAACGCCTTGTCCGGTCCCGGGGCAGTCGCTAGATAAGCAACGCTTCCGCCCCATTGCGAATGGAGAAGGGCTGCCATGGCCTCCTATCAGTATGTCTATCACATGCAGGGTCTTTCGAAGGCCTATCCGGGCGGGAAGAAGGTTTTGGATAACATCCACCTCTCTTTCTATCCGGGTGCCAAGATTGGCGTGCTTGGCGTCAACGGTGCCGGTAAGTCGACGCTTCTGCGGATCATGGCGGGGACCGACAAGGAGTGGACTGGCGAGGCCTGGGCCGCCGATGGCGCACGCGTCGGTTATCTGCCGCAGGAACCGCAACTCGACCCGACCAAAAATGTCCGCGAAAACGTGATGGAGGGCGTCGCCGCTCAGAAGGCGATCCTCGACCGCTACAATGAACTCGCCATGAATTATTCGGACGAGACTGCGGACGAGATGACGAAATTGCAGGATGAGATCGAAGCCAAAGGGCTTTGGGATCTCGACTCCAAAGTCGATCAGGCGATGGATGCGCTGCGCTGCCCGCCCGACGATTGGGATGTCTCTAAATTGTCCGGCGGCGAGAAGCGCCGCGTCGCGCTCTGCCAGCTTCTCTTGGCGCAACCTGACCTTTTGCTGCTCGACGAACCCACCAACCATCTTGATGCCGAGACGGTGAACTGGCTTGAAGGCCATCTGCGGACCTATCCCGGCGCGATCCTGATCGTCACCCACGATCGCTACTTTCTCGACAATGTCACGGGGTGGATTCTCGAACTCGATCGCGGTCGCGGCATTCCGTATGAAGGCAATTATTCGTCTTGGCTTGAGCAGAAGCAGAAGCGCCTGCAGCAGGAAGGCCGTGAGGAAGAAGCACGCCAGCGTGCTCTCGAAGCCGAACGCGAATGGATTTCGGCGAGCCCGAAAGCCCGCCAAGCCAAGTCGAAGGCGCGCATCCAACGTTACGAAGATCTCGTTGCTAAGCAGAACGACAAAACACCCGGCACCGCGCAGATTATCATTCCCGTCGCCGAGCGCCTCGGCAACAACGTCATCGAATTCGACGGTCTCAAAAAGGGCTATGGAGAAAAGCTTCTGATTGATGGCTTGTCGTTCAAATTGCCCCCCGGCGGAATCGTTGGCGTTATCGGCCCGAACGGTGCCGGTAAGACGACGTTGTTCCGCATGATTACCGGTCAGGATAAGCCCGACGACGGCGCGATCACAATTGGGGAATCGGTACAGCTTGGCTATGTCGACCAGTCCCGCGATGCGCTCGACGATAAGAAGACCGTCTGGGAAGAAATCTCTGGCGGCAATGACGTGCTGTATCTCGGCAAAAAAGAAATCAATTCCCGCGCTTATTGCTCCGCTTTTAACTTCAAGGGCGGCGATCAGCAAAAGAAGGTTGGCATGCTCTCGGGCGGTGAGCGTAACCGCGTGCATCTCGCGAAAATGTTGAAGTCAGGCGCAAATGTTCTGCTGCTTGACGAACCGACCAACGATCTCGACGTCGACACGTTGCGTGCACTTGAAGAGGCGCTCGAGGATTTCGCCGGCTGCGCCGTTATCATCAGCCATGATCGCTTCTTCCTTGACCGCATCGCGACCCATATGCTCGCGTTCGAGGGCGACAGCCATGTCGAATGGTTCGAGGGTAACTTCGCCGATTACGAGGAAGATAAGAAGCGTCGCCTCGGCATTGATTCCACCATCCCGAAGCGCATTAAGTATAAGCAATTCACCCGCTGAAGCGGTGTGGATGACATCTTGCAAACGCGGGCATGACAAGAGGCGGGCTTAGGCCCGCCTTTTTTTCGTCAAGGTAAAGCTTCCCATTATCAACTTAATCAAAACGAAAATAATCATACGTCAACGAGTTGACGTTAAGGAATATGCGCGCTTAATTTGTGTCAGCGACCGTCATGGAGGCGGTCGTTGTCGATACGGGGGAGCGCTTTGGTTTGTGCTCAAAAGGGAACAAATCATCAGCGTCTTGAAATGACGTCTCGACGTTTTCGGAGCGTTGGAGGAGTTCGATGCAAGAAGGTACCGTGAAGTGGTTTTCGCCGGATCGCGGCTATGGCTTCATTCAGCCTGAAAATGGTGGACGCGACGTCTTCGTCCATATTTCCGCGCTTGAGGCTGCAGGTTTGCGCAATCTCAACGAAGGCCAGCGGGTGAAATTCGAATTAAAGAGCGAGCGCGGCAAAACCGCCGCTGTTAGTCTCGAAGTGCGATAAGGAGCCGTTCCGGCCGGGCGCGAGGGGTTGCGTCATCCGATCATTCTCGGCAAATACAGAGGGCGCGATGTCAGCCATCGCGCCCTTTTCATTGCGCGTTATCCGTGGATCATTTGGCTATGACCGAGTCGTTTCTGATCGAACCCGTCCGTTTAAGCGATCCGCATGATGTCGTTGATGCGTTGCAGAACCGTTATGAGATGGCAGTTGCCACGCTCCGTCAGGCGCTCCAGACATTTCTTGAAACCGGCACGGCGCCCGATCCTGCACTCCGAGAGCAATTCTGTTATCCAGGATTGACACTGACCTATCGCCCTGAAGGCGCGACACCTTCAAACCGGCGTGCCTTTGCGAAGTTTTCTGGTCCCGGCGTATTCGGCACGACAGTGACGCAGCCGCATCTCTTTCGCGCCTATCTGCTGGAGCAACTCAGACCCTTGATGGGCGATTATGGTGCAGTGGCTCATGTGGGCAGAAGTAGGCAAGAAATTCCTTATCCCTATGTCATTGAAAGCGGCGACGAATTGGCCCGTGGCCACACGACAGCTAGCGAATTGGCACGATGCTTTCCAGTGCCGCTGCTTTCTGTTGTTGGCGATGAAATTGCCGATGGGCTGTGGCACGATCATGGTCCACGCCCGCTTGCATTATTTGATGCAATCCGGGTCGATTATTCGCTGAGGCGGCTTGTCCATTATTGCGGTACTGATTGGCGCGATGTGCAGCCTTGGATCTTGCTCACGAATTATCACCGTTATGTTGATCAATTCATCCGGCGTGGCATCGCCGAGATTAGGGCAGGGCAGGCGGTCACATTATCGCTGCCCGGCGGCATCACGCTTGATGCACGCCATGACGATCATGCGATCGACTCCATCATTGCAGCCGCACCATGGATGCGGTTTCAAATGCCAGCCTATCATTTAAAGCGTGCCAATGGTCAGGGTGCCACGCTCGTCAATATCGGCGTGGGGCCGTCAAATGCGAAGACCATCACCGATCATCTGGCGGTTCTGCGCCCGCATGTCTGGTTGATGGTGGGGCATTGCGGCGGGCTCAGGCCATCGCAGCAGATCGGCGATTATGTGCTGGCGCATGGTTATCTGCGACAGGATCACATCCTCGATACTTTGGTCCCAACCGACATTCCCATTCCCGCTCTCGCGGAAGTGCAAACGGCGTTGCAGGTGGCGGCACAGAGCGTGACGGGTGAAGATGGCGAAGCTTTGAAACGCCGTCTGCGTACCGGAACGGTCGTTACCTATGATGATCGGAATTGGGAATTGCGCTGGTCGCAGGAGCGGCGGCGCATCAACCTGTCGCGCGCCATTGCGGTCGATATGGAAAGCGGCACGATCGCCGCGCAAGGTTTTCGTTTCCGCGTACCTTATGGAACATTGCTGTGCGTATCCGACAAGCCGCTGCATGGTGAAATCAAGTTGCCTGGCGCGGCGAATGCCTTCTATCAAAGCGCGGTGAGCCAGCATCTCGAGATCGGTCTGGCCGCGCTCGACCTCCTGCGCGAGAACCGATTGTCGCTTCATTCCCGCAAATTGCGAAGTTTCGACGAACCACCTTTCCGCTGAGACGTCTTGACACGCCATTCTGTCGATATAAAGATATCTTTATATCGTTAAGCGGAGAGTGGGTGTGGCGGCGTCAATGGGTCTGGAACCGATGGTGGCGGCCTTAAGGGCAGCGGGCGAAGATACGCGTCTGCGTTTGTTGGCTTTGCTGTCCACCGGCGAGCTCTCCGTCTCCGATCTAACTGACATTCTCGGCCAATCGCAGCCGCGTATTTCGCGTCATCTCAAGCTGATGGTCGATGCTGGGCTTTTGGTTCGGCATCGTGAAGGGGCTTGGGCTTTCTTCGCCTTGGCCTCCGAAGGCGAGGGCGGGGCTTTGGGACGCGCGCTCATTGCAACTCTCGACCCGATGGATGCGACGCTCATGGCGGACCGCCAACGCCTTGACGCGGTGCGGACGGCAAGGGCCGAAGCGGCGCAAACCTATTTCGCGCGCCACGCGGTCGAATGGGACCGCATCCGTTCGCTTCATGTTGCCGATGACGAGGTCGAAGCCGCGGTGCGTGCCGCGCTTGGCGATGAATCTTGTGGCGCCCTTCTCGATCTTGGAACCGGCACGGGCCGCATGTTGCAGGTGTTGGCTGATCGCGCCGAGCGCCTGGTCGGCGTCGATGCAAGCCACGCGATGCTTGCGGTGGCGCGCGCGCATCTCGCACAAGCGGGTGTGCGGGCCGAGCTACGGCAATGCGATGTCTATGCGCTGCCATTCGAGATGCAGGGTTTCGATACGATCATTCTGCATCAGGTGCTGCACTTCTTAGATGATCCCGCCCGCGCTCTGCGCGAAGCGGCGCTGCGCCTTAAGCCCGGTGGGCGTTTACTCGTTGTCGATTTCGCGCCGCACCACCATGAATTTTTGCGCAGCGAACAGGCGCATCGGCGTCTCGGTTTCTCGCGGCAGCAAATGGAAGGTTGGTTTCGCGAGGCAGGGCTTGTACCAGTCGCGCATCGCGATTTGGCACCGGAAGCTAGTGCAAACGATCATTTGACCGTATCGCTCTTTTTGGCGCGTGATACACGCCCTGTTTTACCCTTTGCAACGCGGGAGATTGCCTGATGAAAAAACGTCCCAGCGTATCCTTCGAGTTTTTTCCGCCAAAGAGCGAGGAGGCCGAAGCGAGCCTCTGGCGCGCCATCAATGCGCTCGCACCGCTCAAGCCGGATTTTGTATCCGTGACTTATGGTGCCGGCGGATCGACGCGCGAGCGCACGCATGCGACAGTTGCGCGGCTTGCGCAGGAGACGGATCTGACGCCGGCAGCCCATCTGACCTGTGTCGATGCAACGCGCGATTCCGTTATTCAAGTTGTTCGTGGGTTTCGCGCGGCAGGCGTGAAGCATATCGTGGCCTTGCGCGGCGACCCGGCAACCGGACTCGGGACAGCCTATGCGCCGCATCCTGACGGTTTTCAAACGACGGCGGAATTGATCCGCGCTATTCGCGACGAAGGCGATTTTGAAATCTCGGTTTCGGCCTATCCAGAAAAACATCCTGAAAGCCCAAGCCTCGATCATGACATCGATGTGTTGAAAGCTAAGATCGATGCGGGAGCAACGCGCGCGATCACGCAATTCTTCTTCGACAACGACCTCTATTTGCGTTTCGTCGATCGTGTGCGCAAAGCGGGCATCGACATTCCGATCGTACCGGGCATCGTTCCGGTTCAGAATTACAAGCAGACGGCCAAATTCGCTGAGCGTTGCGGCGCAACGCTCCCTGCCAAGCTGGCGGATCGCTTCGACGGTCTCGATGACGATCCGGCGACGCGAGCGCTGGTTGCGGCGGCAGTGGCGGCCGAACAGGTCAACGCTCTGGCGGAGCAGGGCGTCGACCTGTTTCATTTCTACACGATGAATAAATCCGACCTTGTTCTGGCAATTTGCCGGATGATCGGCGTCAAACCGGACGCGAAGGCGGCAGCTTAATTGGATCGGTCGCGGCGAAAGCGATCATAGGCATCGCGCGCCGCTTCATGATCGCGGGCGAGGAAATCGCGAAACGCAGCAATTTCTTCGTCGAGAGCCATCTTTTGTGCTGCGATTTCCGCTTCGCGACGGCGCACATAGGCATCGAATTCCGCATTGCCGGTTTCACGGCTCACGCCCGCCTGTCCGAACAGGCGGCGCAATTCGTCAGACGCGGCCTCAGCCAGACGCCAGACGCGTTCGCCAATCTGTCGGAACACGATTTCGAGATCGGTCGGTTTCGGTTGCCGGTCGTTCCAGAATTTCCACGCGATGAAGACGAGGCCGAGTGGCCAAAACAGAATGAACGCCGCAACCATGACGATGATGTCGACGGGCTTCCAGCGCCAGTGACCGAACGCATTGGTGTTCATGATGTCCTCCTGTGACATAACAGGAAGTGGGAAGCTCTAAGCCGATCCGCAAGGGTTGTGTATCAGACGGCAGCTGGCAGGGCCGCGATCAAATCGCGCAGTGTTTTGATCGTTGCGAGATCGGCAATGCCATCGACGCAAGCAGGGCGGAAATGGCGCTGAAAGGCGGTGACGACCTGCTCCGTTGTCTCGTCGAACACGCCGGTCACTGGCATTGTATAGCCGTAAAGCGCGAGCATGGCCTGCAAGGCCTGCACAGGTGGGCCTTCGGCACCGCGCGCGAAGCGAGGCCCTTCGGTGAGGGGAACCGGTGGCACGAAATGGCCGATCCCTGCAGCGGCCAGCCTATCCCATGGAAATTTTTCGCCGGGGTCTGCCTTGCGTGCTGGTGCTGTATCGGAATGGGCGAGAATGCGATGGGCCGGAATCGTCCAGCGAGCGGCTATGTCGCGGCAAAGTGCGATGGTGGCGTCGATTTGTTCTGATGTGAAATCGGGTAGCCCATAATCATGGCCGCCATTCACAATCTCGATCCCGACCGAACAGGAATTGATGTCGGTGTCGCGGCCCCACGCGCCTGCGCCGGCATGCCATGCGCGCGCGCTTTCCGGCACGAGCTGAAAGATGCGTCCATCGTCCCAGACGAGGTAATGGCTTGAGACCTGCGCCAGCGGATTGGTGAGTTGCTGCAAGGCCGACAAACCATCCTTCATGCCGGTATAATGCAGGACAATCATGTCCGGCCGGCGTCCGTCCTTTCGCTCGCCCTGATTGGGGGAGGGGACGACCTTGGTCACGAGAGAGGAATCGGCGGCGATGGTCATGGCGCGATCTGCCGCTCACGGGCGGGGCGGGTCAAGCGCCGTGAACCGATGAGAATCATGAACAAAGCCGGGCGTGCCGCCCGGCCGTTCTCATGAGTTGGCGGCAGCCAGTCTCAATTGTTCCTGTAGTATTTGCAGACTTGGTTGCCATTGGCATCCCACCAGCAACGCTTCGTCGTCTTCGGGCGGGTCACGTCAGCAATGATAGCACCGCCGACTGCACCGATCGCTGCACCAGCCAAAGCGCCCTGTGGCGTTCCGGCGGCCAGACCGCCGATCACCGCCCCGCCAAGCCCACCTAGGCCGGCGCCAGTAGCCGCACGTTCCTCGCGCGGCGTACACGCGCCGAGCGTCAGCGCCGCCAGCATCACGACAAGAACCTTTTTCATCGGACTTCACTCCACAAACCGTTAGACCTCACCTTAACCCCGCGCTGCGGCCTCGGCAATTTTGGAAAATTCGAATGCTTTGCTGCGTCGCAGCGAATACTTGATCTCCAAGTATTCACCGTATTTTTTGACTTAAAATCAAATAATAGATTTTTAAAAAATTATTAAAATCGAATAAAATAACATACATTTAATATATACTTTCTTGGCCTTGTCATTGCCACATTTAGAGCTATGTATTGCTTATCGTTTTACAATCAGAACGAAAGGCGTGAACTGAACAATTCTGCATCCTGAACCAACGGGGGGTTGGTCAAGCTCAGGATGATCTCAGCAAATCTTGATTGTCGAGCACTGACCCGCTCGCCCCGATGAGGTCCAAAACAATGAGAAACTCGATCAAACTTCGCTTGCCGCTCCTTGCTTTCTTGTGTGCGGCTATCCTTGCGCCCTTGGCGCATGCTGATGAAGAAACCAGCCCGGTTGCCGCTTTGCGAGCCTATGCGGATCAGCAGGACGAGAGCGTTCCTGCCGGACCTTCTGCTGCGACGGCGGCTCAAGATCCTGAAACGACGGCTTCATTGGCACCGGCTGCCGGACCTGCTGCGGCGGCACGCAATAAGTTTCTCCCGTTGATTGAGAAAGCGGCGCAAGAGCATCAATTGCCTCCCGCGCTCTTGGAAGCGGTTGTTCGCATCGAGAGCCGGTTTAATCCGAATGCCCGCAATGCGGGGGCGATCGGCCTCATGCAGATCAAACTCGCAACTGCACGTGGCATCGGTTTCGCCGGCGATGCGTCAGCCCTCATGAAGCCAGAGACCAATCTCCATTGGGGGGCCAAATATCTCGCCCGTGCTTATCGCCTATCGAATGGCGATACCTGCCTGACGCTTGCGCGCTATCAGGGCGGCCATCGCGTCGAAAAGATGGGGCCTGCGGGTAAGGCTTATTGCGCCAAGGTCCGCACCGTTCTTGCCCAACGCGGTTGAGAGGCCTAGAGGTGGTTCTGCCAGTCGGCCGGACGGCCGCGATCCTTCGGGATTGAGGAAAGTCCGGGCTCCACGGAAACACGGTGCCGGATAACGTCCGGCGGGGGCGACCCTAGGGACAGTGCCACAGAAAACGAACCGCCAGATGAGCCTTCGGGCCCATCGGTAAGGGTGAAAAGGTGCGGTAAGAGCGCACCGCGCGCACGGCAACGGACGCGGCATGGCAAACCCCACCGGGAGCAAAACCGAATAGGGACGACAGGGGCGCAAGCCCCAGGACCGTTTCCAGTCCGGTCGTCCGGGTTGGTTGCTAGAGGCGGTCGGTAACGGCCGTCCCAGAGGAATGGCCGTCACGCGCGGGGTCACCCGCGCCCTACAGAACCCGGCTTACAGGCCGACTGGCACTCATCGTCCCCTATCCTTTGCGGCCCAATGTGGCAGACGGCCCTGAACGGGTCGATTCCTCGGCTTTTCCTTGTTCCTGCCCGAATTCCGCAACCCTTTGTTAAGGCGGCTCCTGTTTGATGCAACATGCTTAACAGCGCGTTGCGTCCATTGACGACCATAGTATCCCATGGTATCCCAAATCATCCCGAGAGGCAGGCAGATGGCGGGCTTCGGCGGCGCGAGTGAATCGCGCGGCATGGCGAAGCTTGGGCATCCTCTGCGCACGGGATTGGTCGCAGGGGCGGCCGGCCATGGCGCGCAGTGGGATCGGAATGGAGCGTTTTGTTTCCAGCTATGGGTTCCGGCTCGACGCGAAGGGGCGGGTATCTATTCCCGCGCCTTTTCGGGCCGTACTGACGCGCGACGGTTTCGACGGGCTTTATCTGCATCCCTCGCTCGAAGCCCAAGCGCTCGATGCGGGCGGCCACGGTCTTCTCACCGAAATCGACACTCTGATCGGCCAACTCGCGCCTTTCTCGGACGAGCGGGATCATTTTTCGACGGCGCTCTACGGGCTTTCGGACGTGCTGAAGGTGGATCCGGAAGGGCGCATCATGCTGACGGAATCGCTGAAGGTTCATGCCGGCATCCGCGACGCGGTAACCTTCGTCGGTCTTGGCCACAAGTTTCAGATTTGGGAGC
This sequence comes from Hyphomicrobiales bacterium, assembly GCA_027488155.1. Taxonomy (GTDB): domain Bacteria; phylum Pseudomonadota; class Alphaproteobacteria; order Rhizobiales; family Beijerinckiaceae; genus TNE-4. The sequence continues at coordinate 82,298 of JAIYCE010000021.1, forward strand.
CGGAACGCTTCGTAGCGCATTTGTCGGATGCGCGGGCGAAAGTGAAGGCGCTCAAGAAAGAGCTGGGCGCGCTGGCGCGACCCAGCCTCACCCAAGGAGCGCGGGAATGAGGAGGGGCCGCGGCGACGGCACAACCGGCGCTGCTCCTGGCGGACCGGTCCCCCACATTCCCGTGCTGCTTCGGGATGTCGTCGATGGGCTCGCGATCAAACGCGACGGCCGCTACATCGATGGCACCTTTGGCGCAGGCGGATACTCCAAAGCCATTCTCGACGCCGCGCCGGGCGTGCGCGTGCTCGCCATCGACCGCGATCCGGATGCCATTGCGCGCGGCTATGGGTTGGTTGATCATTTTGCTGGTCGGCTGACCTTATGTGAAGGCCGCTTTTCGGCAATGGAAAAGTTGGCTGCTGCTTTCAGCTTTTCGTCCTGCCAGGGTGTGACACTCGATATCGGTGTTTCGTCCATGCAAATCGACGAAGCGGAACGCGGATTTTCGTTTCGCTTCGATGGACCGCTTGATATGCGGATGGAGCAGGCAGGCGAAAGCGCTGCCGATCTCGTCAATCAATTGCCGGAAGAAAAGCTCGCAAACCTGATCTATCTCTATGGTGAGGAGCGCCGTTCGCGTGCGATTGCACGCGCCATTGTTGCGGCGCGCCGCGACGCGCCGATCATACGCACGAAAACGCTTGCCGATCTTGTCTCTCGCGTAGTGCGTGCAGCACCTGACGACATCCATCCCGCGACGCGCACATTTCAGGCCTTGCGCATCGCTGTTAATGATGAGCTCGGCGAACTCGAACGCGCTCTCAATGCGACCGAAAAAGTGCTGGCACCGGGTGGACGGCTTGCCATCGTCACCTTCCATTCGCTGGAAGACCGGATCGTGAAGCGTTTTCTGACGGAACGTGCCGGCCGTGCCGCTTCGCCCTCACGCCACGCGCCGGAAGAAACACGCGATGTCGCCACGTTTACACTGATTGGGCGTAAGCCAATGGTGGCAGATGAAGAGGAATGTCGCAGCAACCCGCGGGCGCGTTCCGCAAAACTGCGCGTGGCCGAACGCACGAGTACGCCTGCAAGAGGAAACGCATCATGAGTCGCTTTCTGACGCTGGTTTCCATTGCGGCGCTGATTGGTTCAGCCTTGTTCGCTTATCGCGTGAAGTATGACACGATTTATTTCTCTGAGCAGGTCGCAAAAATGAAAAACCGCATCGTGCGCGAGCAAGATGCGATTAACACGCTGCGTGCCGAATGGCAGTTCCTCAATAGACCCGATCGTGTCCAAACTTTGACGGAATCCCATACTGATCTGGTGCCGCTGGCTGTACAACGCATTGTGCGTTGGCAGGACGTGCCAGCTCGTAAAGATCAGGGCGACGCCATCGGTGCAAAGATTGAGGCCCTCGGTGCGATTGAGACGACCTCGGCTATCGTGAAAAAGCCGGACGCCAAGCCGCAGCCCAAAAAGACGCAAGAGAAGCAGCCATGAGCAATCCGCGCGATCTCAACGAAGAGAACCGGCCACACGATGGCTTCTTGCGTCGTTGTGGCAGCGCGATTGCTTCGTTGTTCAAAATGCGAATTGATAAAAGCGGTGGCCGTATTGTTTTCGTTGGTCTTTGCTTTTTTTCTATCTATGCCATCATCGGTACGCGGCTCGTTTATCTCGGCTTGAAGCCAAATGAAGGGCAGGCGGTGCGTGCGCATACGCAGGAATCTATTGCTGCCGTGCGTCCTGATATTGTTGATCGCAATGGCGTTGTATTGGCGACGGATGTGAAGACGGTTTCGGTTTTTGCAGAGCCACGCCGCATCATCGACAAGGACGAAGCGACCGAACTTTTAACCGCCGTTCTCCCGGATCTCAATGCGAACGAGTTGCGTGAAAAGCTAGGTCGAAAAAATGGATTCGTCTGGATCAAGCGGGAAATCACGCCGAAGCAACAGCAAGAAATCCATCGTCTTGGTCTGCCGGGAATCGGCTTTCAGCCTGAGCACAAGCGCATTTATCCCAATGGAGTTGCTGCCGCTCATATTCTAGGCGCGGTCAATATCGACAATATCGGTATTGCTGGTATCGAGAAATATATTGATGGCCTCGGACTGGCTGAGATCAATAGTCTCGGCTTTGCGCGCCAGCCTTCCGATATCAAGCCAATCGCACTCTCAATCGACCTGAACGTTCAACATGCGCTGCGCGATGAATTGTTCAAGGGAATGGAAAAGTTCAAGGCAAAAGCGACAGCCGGTCTTATCATTGATGTGAATACAGGCGAAGTGGTTGCGCTGGCGTCGCTGCCGGATTTCAACCCGAATAATCCAGTCGATGCGCTCGATCCAAACCATATTAATCGCCTTGCTGTGGGCGTTTATGAAATGGGGTCGACCTTCAAAGCGTTGACGACAGCGATGGCACTCGACAGCGGAAAATTC